>JAITHV010000088.1 GCA_031279835.1 Coriobacteriales bacterium | reverse complement strand
CATGGTACGCAATAGTACGCAATTATTGAAAGCGAGATTTGACAGCCAACAACAACAAAAGCCCCGCTAAACGGGGCTAAAGTGTGGTCTGAGGGTTTAGGGAAGTGTCAAAGTCCCGGTCCCCAATGACAGGTATGGTTGCATAAGGGGGTCTGTCTAAGTGTCAAACTCCCGGACAAGCCCTTGACCAAGGCAACCGAGGGGAGTATAACAGTAGTGAACAAGAAAGCGGTCGTATCCACCCAGATGAAACGCCAATCAATGGGCGGTCCCGAGGGACATTAGTGGAGTGAGACGGACCGCTTTCTTATACTCTTATTAGGATTAGGCGCTGTTCGCGCCTTCCCGCTTGAGGTCGGCGGAGCGCGGCATCAGAATAAGAAAGACTGCGCCGAGCACAAAAAGCAGCGTTATCGACAAAATGCCGAGCGACGGGCTGCCGGTAAGGTGCGTGAAGCCGCTCATAAGCGCTGTTCCGAGTATGGCAGCATACTTGCCAAACACATCGAAGAACCCATAATACTCATTTGCCTGGCTCTTCGGGATCAGCCGCCCAAAGTACGAGCGCGAGAGCGCCTGAATGCCGCCTTGGAACAGCCCAACGCAGATGGCAAGGACCCAGAAGTCAAGCGCCGTGCGCATGAGGAAGGCAGCGTACAGTGTGATGAGCGCGTAGGCAAAGGTGCTGGCAACGAGCATGATCCGGCCACCGAAGCGCCGCGCGAGCCTGCCATAGAGCAGGGCGGACGGGAAGGCCACGAGCTGCGTGACCACGAGCGCGGCGATAAGCTGGTTTGCGTCAATCCCGAGGTCGGTCCCGTAGCTGGTCGCCATCTTGATAATCGTGTGCACGCCGTCGATGTAGCAAAAAAAGGCGATCATGAACATCAGGAGCTTCTTGTCGTGTGCGATGGCCTTTACCGTGCCCGCCAGCCCTTTAAAAGTCGACAAGACCGCATGGCGCACCTTGGGCTTGTAGTTCGTCTGCTTGACGTTGCGGATAAACGGGATGGAGAAGACCAGCCACCACGCGGCGGTTATCACAAAACCTATCCGCGTGGCAATAGCCGTGTCGAGCCCAAACTGAGGGCCCAGGATAATGAGCGCCATGCTGGTGAGAAAGGGCACGAGCGACCCGACGTAGCCCCAGGCATAGCCTTTTGTCGAGATCGAGTCGTAGCGATTCTCGCTCGTGACATCGACGAGGAAGGCGTCGTAAAACACGATTGACGAGTTGACGCCTATGGCCGCCACCGCGTAGACAACCAAAAAGCCGAAGGCCCCCGTCGGGGCGCAAAGCGCGGCACAGGCCACCACGCCCGTGCCCACCGAGCCGATGAAGAACTTCATCTTGTTGCCTTTGAAGTCGGCCAATGACCCAAAAAAAGGCATGAGCAAAGCGAGGATAATCGAGGCAACGGTCTCGGTGTAGCCCCAGTCGACCACGATTCCCTCGCCGCCCTTTAGGCTTCCATAAAAGATAGGAGCTACCGTCGTGGCAAACATGATGAAGGCCGAGTTGGCCACGTCATAGAGAACCCAACTGCGCTCGCGTCGGGTCATTCTGCCCCCAGTGGGGCTGTTTTGGGTCATTGCCGTGTCCTCGCGTCCACTCGCCGAAAGATGTCGCTGTATACAATACTGGTTTTGCCTGCTCAAGAAAACAGAAAAAAACAGTTTGTGCAAAGCCCCTGGTGCCATCGTCTATAATGGCTGCATAGCGCTTTGGTGCCGAACCGTGCTTCTCCATACGCCATTCAAGGATTGGAGCAACCATGCCCGCTTTGTTCACTCACCATCATTTTGGGCTTGCCGTGCTGGTTCGACGGGGAGCGGCGAGTTTTGCCACCCGTGTTGAGCGTGACGCCTTCCTGCTGGGAAACCAAGGCCCTGATCCCTTCTTTTACGCTTTGCGCACGCCTGCGCTCATTGCGAGCAAGCGATTTGGATCGCGTCTGCATCGCGACAAGCCCGATGCGGTCTTCGACACGATGTCTGCCGTGCTCGCCGAGCTTGACGCGACGAGCGCCGACAGTGGCCTTCCTGCCCGTGCCCAGTCTGCCGCGACCTCGCTCAGGCACGTGCTTGAGGCCTATGCCTGCGGCTACCTTTGTCACTTCACGCTAGACAGCACCGCCCACCCGCTCGTGTATTACTACCAAGACGCACTGTGCAATGCGGGCGTCCCCGGTCTTGGCATCGACGACGAGATGTTCGTGCACGCGCAGATCGAGGCCGACCTCGACGCCATGCTGTTATGGCGGCTGACTGGCAAGACTGTTGCAGACTTCAAGATAACCCGCTACCTGCTGCAGGGAGGCGACGTGGTGCTCAAGCAGATCGACAGCCTGTTCGCGCGCGTCGCCCGTGACGTCTACGGCGAGGTGCTGCCCTCGGGGGCCTACTGCCGTGCCGTCAAAGACATGCGGGCCACGGTCAACATCATGCAGTCGGCAACGGGGCGCAAGCGCGCCGTTCTCGGTGTGATCGAGCGTCTTGTCCCTGGGCGGCGCCACTCGCTGTTGCAGGCAATGTCGCACCGCACTGACGTAAAGGACGACTGCCCGTTTTGGAACGAGGGGCGCGAGCCCTGGACAAGACCTGCCACGGGCGAGGAGATCACCGCGTCGTTTCTCGACCTTTTTGAGAGCGCGGCGAACAGCGCGAATCACAAAATAGACGAGTTCATGGACGGCGCCTCAGGCGCACGGCTCACAGGCGGGCTGGACTTTCAAGGGATGCCGATACTATAGACGCGGGGGATGACACCATGAGTGCCCGGCACGCATCGCAAAGGCACCACGTTTGACTTTAGCACAGTAGAGTGATAAAGTGAATTTCGTACTAGCACATTGTAGCGAGAGCGTGTCGAGCGGCGGGCTTCTCCCTATACCACATCAACCGAACTGCCCGGCTCATCGGCCGGCACAATCATGAAAGGAGCCGTATGCTCCCCATCACCCCACGCGGGTTTAAAGACGTGCTCCCGCAGGAAGCGCGCTGGCGCGAAGACATAACCTCGCGCGTGAGAGCGCTGCTCGACCTCTGGGGCTATGCACCCATAGAGACGCCCACGCTCGAGGTGCTCGAGGTGCTTGAGCAGGCGGGCAGCATGTCTTCGATGCCTTTCAGGCTCTTTGACACCGACAACCAACTGCTTGTCCTGCGGCCGGACGTAACCCTGCCGCTTGCCCGTCTCGTTGCCGCGCGCCTCAGCCCAGAAGACCTTCCGCTGCGCCTGCGCTACGTGCAGCGCGTCTTTCGCGAGGAGGAGTCGCTGCGCGCCCAGGCACGCGAGTTCACGCAAGTGGGCGTCGAGCTGATCGGCATAGCCGGGCCGTGGGCCGACGCAGAGGTTGTGCAGCTGTTCATCGAAGCGCTTGACACATGCGGGCTTCGTGGCTTCACGGTCTCGCTCTGTACCGTTGCTGTCTTGAACGACCTGCTTGACGCGGCCGTCGCGAAGGGTGGCGCCGACGAGTCATGGCGCCGTGAGGTGCTTGCGGCCTTTCATGCGTCGAACCTCGTGCGCGTCGAGCGCCTTGCAGACGACCCGCGCGTCAACGAGAGATTCCGACTGGCCGTCCGCAAGCTTTTTGCGGTCAACGGCGGCAGGGAGGCGATCGAGTCGTGCCGCGCCCTCGTCGGTCCGCTCGGATGCGGCGACGGGCTTGACGCCCTCGAGGCGACCTGGCAGCTGCTTGAGGCCCTGGGCTCGTCGGAGCGCGCGCGCATCGACTTCTCAGTCATGTGCTCGTTTGACTACTACACCGGGCTTGTCTTCGAGGCCTACGCGCCCGGTTCAGGAAGCGCGTTGGGAAGCGGCGGCCGCTACGACCGCACGCTTGCGGCCTTTGGGCACGACGCCCCGGCAGCAGGATGCGCCTTCTGCCTCGAGACCGTCATGCATGCCCTTGACGCGCAGGGCAGCGCAGGCGCAGACGCAAGCGCAGGCGCAGGAGCAGGAGCAGGCACGGGAACGGCCGTCTCAATGGCGGAGCCGACGGCCGCCGCCGCCCTCGAGGCGTTCGCGGCCGCTGCCGCTCTACGTGCCACCGGCACGACCGCTCAGCTGACTCACACGACGCCAAAAGGGGAGGTCCTATGAGGCCATTGAAGGTTGCGGTGCCCAAAGGCGCCTTGTTCGAGGAGAGCGTCGCCCGGCTTGCCGCAGCGGGCCTTGACGTAGCGGGGCTTGCTGACCCGGGGCGCCAGCTCACCGTCAGTGCCGAGGGCGTCGAGTACTTTATCGTGCGGCCAACCGACGCGCCGATATTCGTGAGCTACGGCGGCGTTGACTGCGGCATTTGCGGTCGCGACTCGCTTGAGGAGGCGGCACTCGAGCTCGTCGAGCTGGTAGACTTGGGCTTTGGCTCCTGCCGATTCGTCGTCGCTGAGCCGGCGAGCGCCTGCGGCGTCGCTGAGGACTCCTACCGACGCCTCGGCGTGCTGCGCGTGGCCACCAAGTATCCACGCATCGCCTCTTTGTACTATGATTCCATAGGCGTGCAAGTTGAGATTGTCAAAATGCATGGCAATATAGAGCTCGCACCGCTCTGCGGCATGGCAGACCGCATCGTCGACATCACGGCGACCGGCGCCACGCTGAGGGAGAACAACCTTGTCATAGTTGACGAGGTCTTGAGTTCCACCGCGCGTTTTGTGGGCAACTCTGCAAGCGTGCGTACCGACCCCCGCGTCCGTGAACTGGCCAATTGCCTAGCTGCGTCGGCCGTTTAGAGCGCTCAACGTAAGGAGACACCCATGCAGGTCATCTACCTCGAGTCAAACGAGGCGCCGAGCGCCGACACGCTCAGACGGTCAGCGTCGAGCGACGCCGAAACAGCGTCCGCTGTCGCAAAGATCATCGCAGGCGTGCGCGAGCGCGGCGACGAGGCACTCAGAGACTACACACGCGAGTTCGACAACGTGGACGTCGAGAACACGCGCGTCATGGTCCCGGACATCCAAGCGGTGCTGCGCAAAGTAGACAAGCAGGTGCTCGAGGCCTTGGAGGTCGCGGCGCGCAACATCGTCGCCTTCCACGAGCAGCAGCTCGAGCGCAGCTGGTTTGACTCGCGCAGTGACGGCTCGCTGGTGGGCAGCAAGGTGACGCCGCTTGACTCCGTGGGCATCTACGTGCCGGGCGGCCGCGCCTTGTATCCCTCGACCGTGCTCATGAACGCGCTGCCGGCGCGCGTTGCCGGCGTGCGGCGCATAGCCATGGTCTCGCCACCCCAAAAGGACGGCAGCCTTGATCCGGTGCTGCTCGCTGCTGCCCATATTGCCGGGGTGACCGAGGTGCACGCGGTCGGCGGGGCGCAGGCTATCGCTGCGCTTGCTTACGGCACCAAGAAGATTGCTGCGGTTGACAAGATAACCGGTCCGGGCAACGCATACGTCGCGGCGGCGAAGCGCCAAGTGGCAGGTGACGTGGGCATCGACATGGTGGCCGGGCCTTCTGAGGTGCTCATCTTGGCCGACGAGTCGGCAGAGCCTGCGCTGGTGGCGCTCGACCTCATGGCGCAGGCCGAGCATGACCCACTTGCGGCCTGCTACCTTGTCACCACGGACGAAGAGCTGGTCGAGGAGGTGCTTGAGGAGATCGACGCCTTCATGGCAGACTCGCCGCGCGCAGAGGTCACCCGAACGAGCCTCGATGACAACGGCATAGCCTTTGTGGTGCCCGATCTGGCCACCGCGCTGCTTGCCGTCAACACCATTGCGCCCGAGCACCTCGAGGTCCATATGGACAACCCCATCGACCTCCTCGGGCTCATCGACAACGCCGGCGCCATCTTTCTCGGCCCATGGACGCCCGAGAGCGTGGGAGACTACATCGCCGGCCCGAACCACACCCTGCCTACCGGTGGCACGGCGCGCTTCTCGTCGCCGCTTTCGACTGCTGACTTCATCAAGCGGTCGAGCGTCATCAGCTACTCGTACACCGCGCTGCTCAAAGACGCCCCGGCGATCACGGCACTCGCCGAAAAGGAAGGCCTCTGGGCGCACGGCAAGGCGGTGTCGGCGCGCTTTGAGCTGCTTGAAGACGATGACGACGACTTGGCCGACGACGATGACGCAGGTGAAGGCGGGGACAAAGACTAGTGGACCGCGTGCGCCCCGTTGCCCCGCGCCTGACCGGCCTGAAGCCGTACGACCCTCATTATCTTGCGTCACGTATCTACCTGAATGCAAACGAGAGTCCCTTTGACATGCCAAAGCCTGTGCGCGAGCGGTTGGAGGGCTTTGTGGGCGCGGCCAGCCTGCATCGGTATCCTGATCCGCTCGCGCACGAGCTCGTGTCCGCCCTGGCGCGAGAGCACGGTGTGACTGAGGAGTGCGTCCTGGTCGGAAACGGCGGAGACGAGCTGCTGCTCAACATCCTGCTCGCCTTCGGCGGCGCTGGCCGCACGATGCTCGACATGCCGCCGACCTTCTCGGTCTATGCCTTTGACGCCTTGCTCACCTCGACCCAGGTCGTGTCAGTCGCGCGCCTGCCGGTGGCCGACGCGCCTGACGGCGTTGGGGCGCCGCGATTCAAGCCGGATGTGGCGTCACTGCATACGGCGGCCAGAGGCGGCGAGTTTGACGTCGCGTTTGTGACCAGCCCCAACAACCCCACTGGCGAGTGCGTCGAGCCAGACGACATACGGGCCTTGCTTGAGGCGACCGACGCCCTTGTCGTGGTGGACCATGCCTACATCGAGTTCGCCGACGGGCGTTTTGACATGAGCCGCGAGGTCGCCGTGCACAAGAACCTCGCGGTGCTGCGCACCTTCTCAAAGGCCTATGGGCTTGCAGGCCTGCGCGTCGGCTACTTGATAGCCTCCCCTGAGGTCGTCGGCGCCCTGCGCGCGGTCCGCCAGCCGTATTCCGTGAACAGCCTCTCGGCTTTTGCTGCCCGAGCGGCACTGGAGGAGCGCGCGGCGTATGCCGTGCAGCTTGAGTCGCTGCGCCGCGAGCGCGAACGGCTCTTTGCGTCGCTTCGCGCGCTCGGCGTCGCGGTTGCTCCGAGCGAGGCGAACTACTTGCTCATGCGCGTGCCCGACGCGCCCGCGCTGTGGCAGGCCCTCCACGTCCGCTACGGCATCTTGGTGCGCGACGTGTCAGCGCTGCCAGCGCTTGCTGGCTGCCTGCGCGTCACGGTGGGGACGCGACAAGAAAACGACCTGTTTCTCGCTGCGCTTGCGGCACTGTTGGAAGGAGGCTCATGAGAGAGTCCTGCATAGAGCGCACGACCCGTGAGACCGATATTCGGCTGACGCTCGGGCTGGACGGCTGCGGTGACGTCGAAGCCTCAACGGGTGTCCCGTTTTTTGACCACATGCTCGATGCGATCGGCCGTCATGGTCACTTTAACCTGCGGATACAGGCACAAGGCGACCTCGAGGTAGACGCGCACCACACTGTTGAGGACGTCGGCATCTGTCTCGGTTCCGCGTTGGCCCAATGCCTGGGCGACAAGGCAGGGATCACGCGCTATGGCGATGCGCTCGTGCCGATGGACGAGGCCCTTGTGTCTGCCGCCGTTGACATCAGCGGGCGCGGCCAGCTGCATTGGGACGTGCGGCTGCCCATAGAGTTCATCGGAAGCTTTGACACCTCGCTGTTCAAGGAGTTTCTGATCGCGCTTGCCTCCAACGCAGGGCTTACCTTGCACGTGCGCGCGCTTGCAGGGGAGAACTCCCACCACATTATTGAGGCTGCCGCAAAGGCCGTCGCGCGCGCATTGCGCGTCGCTGTCGCTTTTGACGAGGGCAGCGCTGGCCGCGTGCCGTCCACCAAGGGCCTGCTCTGATGTTTGTGGTCGTCGACTACTGCAAAGGCAACTTGCGAAGCGTGCAAAAAGGGCTCGAGCGCGCCGGCTGCGACGCGCGCGTCAGCGCCTCGCCAGCAGACATCAATAATGCCGAGGCCATCGTGTTGCCCGGCGTTGGGTCTTTCACGGACGCGTCCGAGACGATGTGCGCCTCTGGCCAGATGGACGCCATAAGGAGCCGCGTCGCCGACGGCGTCCCCTTTTTGGGCATATGCCTCGGCCTGCAGTTGTTGTTTGACTGGGGAGACGAAGGCGCGCCAGCTGGCTCGCGTTCCGAAGGCCTCGGCGTGCTGCCCGGGCACTGCCGCCGCATCGACGCGCTCGACGCAGCGGGGCGCGCGCACAAGGTGCCGCATGTCGGCTGGAACCAGGTGCGATTCTCACACACTTTGCGCGAGGGGCTTAGCGCGGGCGACCATGCAGGCCAAGGCGCGGCGCTGCTGCTCGCGGGCATCGAGGATGGCTCGAACTTCTATTTTACGCACTCCTATCAGTGCGTGCCCGCGCAGGAAGCCGATATCTGTGCGACGACTGACCATGCCACGGGGTTTCCGAGCGTGGTGGCGCGTGGCAGCGCCTTTGGCGTGCAGTTCCACCCCGAGAAGTCCTCTCACAAGGGACTCATGGTATTGCAGAACTTCGTGAACCTTGCAAGGAGGATGTGATGAACCTGCTCCCCGCCATAGACCTTCTCGGCGGCAAAGCCGTGCGCCTCGCCAAAGGCGACTTTGACGCTGTGACCGTCTATCACGAAGACCCGGTGGCACAAGCGCGGCTGTTTGCCAGCCAAGGCGCTGCCTGGCTCCATGTTGTCGACCTTGACGGGGCGCGCACCGGAACGCAGGCCAACGCGGCCTGCATCGAGGCGATCATTGCCGAGTCTGGCCTCAAGGTCGAGGTGGGCGGCGGCATACGCGACCTTGCTGCTGTGGAGCGCCTGGTCAGCGCCGGGGCGACGCGCGTGGTGCTCGGCACCAAGCTCGTGGCAGACCCCGTCTTTGCCAAGGAGGCGGCGGCGCAGTTCGGCGACTCTGTGTGCGCCGGCGTTGACGCCCGTGACGGCGAGGTGGCGATCGCCGGCTGGCGCGAGGGCGCGGGCGTTCCCGCCGTCGAGCTCATTGCGGAGCTCGCCTCATGGGGCATCAGGCACCTCGTGTACACCGACATATCCCGTGACGGCATGCAGACTGGCATAGACGCACAGTCGTATGCGCAGGTGGCGCGCTGTGCCGGCTTTGCGGTTGTCGCATCAGGGGGCATCGCCTCGCTTGACGACCTGCGGGCACTTGCCGCACTCGACGACCTCGTAGAGGGCGCCATCGTCGGTCGAGCGCTCTACGAGCGCTCATTCACCGTCGCAGAGGCCCTTGAGGCGCTGGAGGGCCGCGCATGACTTCCGCTGCGAGGGAGGTGCGGCCATGCTGACGAAGCGCGTCATACCGTGTCTTGACGTCATGGACGGCCGTGTGGTCAAAGGCATCAACTTCGTCAACTTGCGCGATGCGGGCGACCCGGTGGAACTCGCGGCCGCTTACGACGCCGCTGGTGCCGACGAGGTGGTGTTTCTCGACATTACCGCGACCCACGAAGGGCGCGCAACCACGATCAAGATGGCCGCGCACGCCTCTGAGGAGCTACGCATACCCTATACCGTAGGCGGCGGGTTTCGCGACCTGGAAGGCATTCGCACGATGATTGCCGCGGGGGCAGACAAAGTGTCGCTCAACTCTGCTGCCGTGCGCGACCCGGCGCTCATAACTGCTGCGGCCGCGCTGTTTGGGACGCAGGCAATACTCTGCGCGGTGGACGCCAAGCGTGCTTCAGGCGGCAGGGACAAGTGGACGGTGTACCTCAATGGCGGGCGCATCGACACCGGCATGGACGCAGTCGGCTGGGCAGCCGAGGCGGCGCGGCGCGGCGCGGGAGAGATACTCCTCACCTCAATGGACCGCGATGGCTCCAAGGACGGCTTTGACCTAGCGCTCACGCGCGCGGCCGCGCGCACAGTAGACATACCGGTCATCGCGAGCGGCGGCGTAGGCGTGCTAGAGCACTTTGCCGAAGGCATCATGGAGGGCGAGGCAGACGCCGTGCTCGCAGCGAGCGTGTTTCACTTCGGTGAGCTGAGCGTGCGTCAAGTAAAGGAGTACCTTGCGTCTTGCGGCATTCCCGTGCGCCTCGACTGACGAAGAACAAATAGGAGCCACTATGAGCGAAGTCCCATTGAGATATGACGCGAACGGGCTTATCCCCGCCATTGTGCAGCAGCACGACACCGGCGAGGTCCTTATGATGGCATACATGAGCGCCGAGGCCCTTGAGCTCACCCAGAGCACGGGGAGCACGTGGTTTTGGAGCCGCTCGCGCGGCGAGCTTTGGAACAAGGGCGCGACGAGCGGCAATGTGCAGCAGGTCAAGGAAATCCGCTACGACTGCGACGCCGACTGCCTGCTCGTGCTGGTTCACAGCGCCGGGCCGGCATGTCACACCGGCGCGCGCAGCTGCTTTTACCGGACGCTCGAGGCACGCGTGCAGGCGAGCGGCAAGAACTGAGGAAGCGAGGAGAGAGGCCATGGGCGAGAGGACCCCAGACGTGCGTCCGGGAGACATCGGCGTCACCATCACGAGGCTTGCTTCGGTCATCAGACAGCGCCACGAGGAGCTGCCAGAAGGAAGCTACACGGCCAAGCTCCTTGCGGCCGGTCCCGATGCTGCGCTCAAAAAGCTCGGCGAGGAGACGGTCGAGCTGGCGCTTGCCGTCAAGGACGGGGACCACGACCACATCCGCTATGAGGCGGCCGACATCGTGTATCACTTGCTTGTTGCCTTGGAGCATGCGGGTGTAGGCGTCGAGGAACTCGCAGGAGAGCTCGACGCGCGCGGGGTGTAGTACAATAGTCGGCAGCGTGCAGGGTGTTTTGGGCATCGCCGCCTACTGTGCAGCAGAGGAACAGGCGCGTTACTTGTTCATGACGTTGTGATGGCATCACCGCGATATGTCAGACAAGAAAGGGTATGCTGGTATGGACCGCTCCTCAACAAACGGCTGGAACGTCAACGAGGAAGACGTCATCCACATCGGCCCCGAAGTCATTCCTGAGCAGCCTGCCGAGGCGGATGGCGGTCATAATGAGGCGCCGCGGCCTCAAGCGGCGCGCGCCACTGCTCCTGACGATACGGGGGCACCGCCGTTTGCGGCAGCCCGCAAGGTTATTCTCGTGGCCTGTTCTGTGGGCGTTGTCCTCGTGGTCGCGTATATTCTTGATTATTGGGGAATCATCGACATCCCCTTTCTGACGACTTGATGTGCTTTGACTGGAGAAGGTATGACGCAGGAAGCCGCGAGGCCTGGTAGTGACGACGAGCACGGCTTGCCATCGGAGCAGGCCGGGTCCGCCCCCGCCCAAGAAGCGGGGCAAGAGGACGGCGAGCCTGCTGCCATTGACGAGGGCGTTCTTGACGTCTTTGGAGAAGGAGCGCCAGCGGTGCTGTTCGAGCCCGCTGAAGACCCGTCGCTGGAGGTCGACGCGTCTGGCAGCTGGGCTGTGGTGAGCGCGAAGACTGAGGAGCCAGTTTTATATGACGGGCCAGTGGCGCCCCTCGACTATATCGACACCCTTGCGCCATCCGCGCCTGTTCCTGCCGGGCTGGCCGAGCAGGTCCCGTTGGCCGAGCAGGTCCCGCTGGACCCGTCGGCAAGTCCTCGTCCCCCACGCCGTCACAGCGACACCAAGCTTGTGGCGCGCGAACGACAGGCGCGCAAGACTAGGGTAATGCTTATCCTCGTGCTCGTCTTGGCCGTCGCCATGCTGGGCGGACTGGTATACCTCGGCTACCTGTTGCTGGTAGACAACGCGCCGACTCATCAAGACATTACCATCGACACGGTGCCCAACACCGCTGACCCAGCGGTCAGCGACGCCAACCCAACCGACAAGGTGACCATAAAGACTACCGTGCTCCCGAACCTCGTCGGGCTGTTCGGCATGACTGCCGACGAGGCCCTGGCGCAGCTGGGCGACGACTACTCCCTCGTCAAGCTGGAGACGGTCAACAGCGACCAGGAGACTGACGTGCGTCAGCTTGCGACACTGGGGTACCTCCCCAAGAGCGCGACTTCTACGTCGGCGACCGGCCTGGGGTCGTCTGCCGTGCTGAACATCTATCTGAACCTCAATGGCGAGGGCAGGGTCATTGGCGTGTACTGCGTCGGCTCACTTGAGGTGCTCGGCTACCAGTCGGCGCCTTTCAGCGCCTTTGTCTCCACGCCCGACACGGTGCTCAACGCGCTGCGCGTGGCCGGCGTGACACCGGATCCCGCCTATGTGTACAATGCGCCGACGCAAGAGGACTACACAGTGTTGGTTGAGCCGGGCGCCGACGTGCGCAAGGTACGCAAAGAGACGGCGACGTTCGAGGGCGCCACGACGTCGGCAGGCGCCCCGCGCACTTGGTCGCTTACGCTGACATACGACTACGGCGCCATCGGCGCGACTCAGGGGTCAGACATCAAGCCCGACCAACGCATGGTATACATCAATTTGCAATGACAGACGAGAACAGCGAGGCATAGCGTATGAAAATGACCACATCGGCCACCGAACCGTCTGTCGTTGCGGGGCAAGCCGGTTCTGGCGCCCTTGAGGGCGCAGGTGCCCTCGAGGCGACGATGCCGCGCTTCGACACACAGCCTCCTGTGCCTTCTGCTACACCTGTGACCCCTCAGCCTCCTGTGGCCACTGTGCCTTCTCAGCCACCTTTGCCCCCTATGTCTCCTGCGGTCTCAGGCCCATCTGTTCCACCTACTAGCCCAGAGCAAGGGCTTGCTGGCTCGACCGGCTCGGTCGAGCCAGCCGAGCCAGCCGACAAAGAGCGCCTGCCCGAAAGCCGTCGTTCACAGATCCTGCGCTCGATCATCGAGCTGGTGATCGCGTTCGTGCTCGCCTTCGGCATCACCTGGGCCATAAAGACCTGGGTCATCCAGCCCTACGAAGTGCCCTCGACCTCCATGGAGCCTACCATCATGTTGAAGGACCGGCTCATGGCCGACAGCCTCACCTATGCCTTCGGCACCATCAAAACGGGCGACATCGTGGTCTTTATCGACAAGACCGACCAGGACCGCCACCTCGTCAAGCGCGTCATTGCTGTCGAAGGGCAGACGGTGGACTTTCTCGATGGGCGCGTGGTGATTGACGGGCAGCTTCTTTCGGAGCCGTACGTGCACGGCAAGAAGAGCTTCCCGTTTACCAAGACCTACAAGAACACTGAGATCACGTATCCCTACACGGTGCCCGCAGGTCACATCTGGGTCATGGGAGACAATCGTGAGAACTCAACGGACAGCAGGTATTTTGGCCCGATTGCAACAGACTCGGTCGTCGGCCATGCCTTGGTGAAGTTCTGGCCGCCGAGCAGCATCGGCTGGCTATAAGCGCTGTCAGCGGCACCAAACAACGACACGAGAGCAGCCCGTCAGTGAGGGGATCATGATGACACGGCCGACCTATGCCTATCTGGGCCCCAAGGGGACCTATAGCCACGAAGCAGCGCTTATCGTCTCGGGCGAGGCCGGAGGCTCGTCCGGCGCCGAGCTGGTCGAGTGCGCGAGCATCTCAGAGGTGTTCGGCCTGGTGGAGCGCGGGAGGGCGGACTTTGGGGTCGTGCCTATTGAGAACTCCCTTGAAGGAAGCGTTAACGAGACACTTGACGCCTTTGTGTTCAACTCCGCCGCGCTCATTGTTCGTGAGCTGGTCCTCGACGTGCACCATCACCTCATCGCCGCGCCCGGCGTCACGCTCAAAGACGTCGGCGAGGTGGCCTCGCACCCGCAGGCGCTCGCCCAGTGCCGCCGCTGGCTCGACCGGTATATGCCAAACGCGGCAACGACGGCAACCACCTCGACGGCCCAGGCGGTCAAGAAAGTGGTCGAGCAGGGCAGCGGGGCGGCCATCGGCGCGCAGCTCGCCGCGCAGGTGTTCTCGGGCGTCGTGCTCGAGGAGCAGATCGAGGACCATTTTGGCAATCAGACGCGCTTTGTGGTGCTCGGCAACGCGCTCATGCCGCGCACCGGCAGCGACAAGACGTCGCTCGCGCTGTTCATGAGGCAAGACCGTCCCGGCACGCTCCTTATGATTCTCGCCGAGCTCTCTTATGCGGGGCTCAACCTCACGAAGATCCAAAGCCGCCCAACCAAGCGGGCACTAGGAGACTACATGTTCTGGATCGACGTGGACGGCCATGTTGACGACCTAGACGTCAAGACCGCGCTTGACAGCCTGCGGCTCAAGCTGCGGGAGGTCAAGGTGCTCGGCTCCTACCCGGCCGCTGCCGGCTCTTTTGGCGCCGACGACGGGCTGGGACGCTGAAAGGTGGCAAACCCGTTCATCATAGCCCTGGGCAAGGGCATACGCGCTCTTGCCCGCCTGCGCGGCTCCGGCGCAGGAGGCGGGTCGGCGCTTCCGGGGCTTGTGGTGGAGCGGCTTTCTCCCCAGTTTGCGACACGCATCCTTGAGCGTCTGCCCCATGGCGTCGTGCTTGTCTCGGGGACCAATGGCAAGACCACGACCACCAAGGCCGTCGCCGAGCTGCTCGCTTCCCAGGGAATGCGCGTCTTCACCAACAACACCGGCTCGAACTTCATGCGCGGCGTCATATCGGCGCTGCTCGCGCGCGTGACGCTCTTGGGGCGCCTCGATGCCGACATCGCCGTGCTCGAGCTTGACGAGGCGCATGCCGTGCGCTTCGTGCAGGCGATCCGCCCGCGCTACGCCCTGCTGCTCAATGTCATGCGCGACCAGCTCGACCGTTACGGCGAGATCGACCGCACCGCGCAGTTTCTTGCGACGGTGGCAGAAGGCACCGAGGGATGCGTTGTGGCAAACCGGGAGGACCGGCGCATTGCCGCGCTTTGCTCGCGCGGGAGCTTGCGCGCGTCGCTGCGTTGGTTTGGGCTTGCGCCTGATCTGCGGGCGCGGTTTCCGCAGGACGACGACCTGTGGGTCGAGGGGCGACATGAGGTGCCTGCGTCGGCAGAAGCGCAGCCTGACGCCGACGTCGTCTTGTGCGAGGCCGAAGGCAGTCGCGTGGCCTTGCTCGTGGCAGGTGAAGAAGGCCGCCTGCACGCCGACCTTGCCCTCAAAGGCCTTTACAATGCCTATAACGCGGCAGCGGCCCTTGCCGTGGCCCGTGCGGTCATAGAGGGAGAAGGCCTTGGCCCTCCCTGCACGCGTGAGCTGATGCGCGCCTTGCAAGAGGTGCGCTCGGCGTTCGGGCGCGGCGAGGCCGTGTGCGTGGACGGGCACAGCGTCGAGCTGCTGCTCGTCAAGAACCCCGGCGGGTTTCGCCTCGCGCTCGACTCGTTTGACGCTGCGGGGCACCTGACGATGATTGCCATCAACGACAACACTGCGGACGGCCACGACATGAGCTGGCTGTACGATGTGTCTTTTGTCGGCCTGCGCGCCACGGGCGTCGCGATGGTCAGCGGAGTGCGCGGGTTCGACATGGCACTGCGGCTCGCGTATGACGGCGTGCCCGTTGAGGCGGTCGAATGCGGGCTGCGCTCGGCGCTTGACGCGTTTCTCGCGCTGCCGTCTGAGTTGCCGCGTCGCATCTACTGTACCTACACGGCGATGCTCGAGCTGCGGCGCCTCATGGCAGGCAAGACGCCGATAGAGAAGGTGTCGTAAGATGGCGCTGTCTACGGCCGAGCCACTGGTCATCTGCCATTTGTATCCGCTTGAGATGAACATCTACGGCGACCATGGCAACGTGCAGGTTCTGGTGCGTCGCTGCGAATTGCGGGGGATCCCGGTGCGAGTCGAGGCCTACCATCCGAGGGCCGCTTTTCCTGCGCGGGTCGATCTGCTCGTCGGCGGCGGCGGCCAAGACTCGGGGCAGGTGCGCGTTAAAGACGACCTGCCGCGCGTCGCCGGCCAGCTGCGCGAGCTTGTGGCGTCGGGTGTGCCCGCGCTCGTGGTCTGTGGCACCTACCAGCTGTTTGGCAAGCGCTTCATCACGGTGGCCGGTGAGGACATCGAGGGCATCGGAGTCTTCGACTTGCACACCGTAGGCGGCGCGGAACGCATGATCGGCAATATAGCTATAGAGACAAGCAAATTTGGAACGGTCATAGGCTACGAGAACCACAGCGGCGCCACCTTGCTCGGCGTCGGGGCGCAGCCGTTTGGCACGGTCACAAGCGGGATGGGCAACAACGGTGACGACGGCACCGAGGGCGTCTTCAGTCACAACGCCATCGGGACGTACCTCCATGGGCCCTTGCTGCCCAAGAACCCGCGTGTGGCAGACTTTCTCATCGCGGCTGCGCTCGCTCGGCGCTCGAATGCCTTGGGTGACGGGCCCGGTGAGCTGGCGCAGGAGCTGGCGCCGCTCGACGAGCTTGACGCGCTGGCCGAGCGGGCGCGGGCGGTGGCCTTGACGCGCCCGCGCTAGACGGACTCGTCGTTGACGAGGCGGTTTAGGCGCTTGGTGAGCAGCGCGATGCCGATGACGACGACCGCGACGGCGACGGCGTAGCCTCCGAAGAACAGCGAGGGCGCCCCGGTGTCGAAGTAGCGGACGCAAAAGGCGTTGATCCCCTGACCCAGTGTGTTGGACAAAAACCACATCGACATGAGGCGCGACTGGTAGCTGAGCGGCGCCAGCTCGGTGGTGGCGCTCAAGCCGACGGGAGAGACAAACAACTCACCGGCAGAGAACAAGATGATCGGGACTGCCAGCAGCAGCGGAGAGACCAGGCCGCCGCCTTGGTCGGCGAAGCCGATGGCAGGGATGACAAACGAGACCACGGTGAGTATGAGGCCGATGGAGATCTTGACGAAGAGCGAGGGCTGCCCCTTCCACTTTTGCCAGAGGACCGCCAAGAGCGGGGCGAGAATGATGATGACGAGCGGGTTTATGGACTGGTACCACTCCGCCGGAAACACGAACGACAGCAGGTCGTTGTCGGCGCGCGTCTTGGCGAGCACGGCGAAGACCGACGATTGGAGCTCCTCGACTGCCCAAAACACTGTGGAGGCAATGAAGATGGCGATGTAGGCGAGCAGGTGGTGGCGGTCTTTGCGCGCGAGGCTCTTGTCAAGGAACATCTGGGCAAAGAGGATCACGACAATGGTCAGAGAAAACAGGGGCATGATGATGCTGAACGACTCAAGCGTGAAAAGCCCCAGAGAGACGAGCACCGCAGACGCGGCCGCAGCCACCGCGACGAAGACCGCCGCCTTGAGGGCGAATCGCTTGGCCTCGCTCGCCTTGAGCGGGTTGGGCGCGGTCTTGGGGACGTCGCGCAACGTGGTGGGGGTCAAGCCCCGGTAGATAAGGAGCGCAATGACCATGAACACCGCAGGGATGAGGAACGCGACGTGATAGCCCGCGCTGTCTTTGACGGCGCCGATGATCAGCGGCGAGAAAAACGAGCCGAGGTTTATCCCCATGACAAAGATGTTGAAGCCGGCCTGGCGCCGCCGGTCGCGCTCGGTGTACAGCGTGCCCACCATCTGCGAGACGTTCGGCTTGAGCAGCCCTGTGCCAAGAGCGATGCAGCTGAGGGCGGCGAATGTCCCGGGAACGCCGCTGAAGGGCAGTCCGAGGAGGACGTGGCCCACAGCGATCACGATGCCGCCGTAAAACACCGAGCGGTATGATCCTATGAGCCGGTCGGCGAGCCAGCCGCCGACAATCGAGAGCAGGTAGACCGACGAGCCAAACAGCGTCATGACGTACAAGGCGTCTTGCTCGGTGAGTCCCAGGCCTCCGTCTGTTGAGGCAGCATAGATGTAATAAACTAAAATAGCACGCATGCCATAATAGGAGAATCGCTCGCAGAACTCGGTGGAGAACAAGTTGAGCAGCCCGAGCGGGTGGCCGAAGAACGTGCGCGTCGTGCCTTTTTTGCTGTTGCTGCCCCCAGGGCGCAAGCCGTCTGTCATGGTGGTCCTCTTTCGATTCGGAAAAACCAAAGGCAACTAGCATACCTCAGATGAGGCCTGAGTTGACGGAAGGGCAACGGGTAGCTCGGGCAGAGGCGGGGCGGGGCGGGGCGTAACGTGGCGGGGCAAGTGCGGATGGTTGGTGGCCAGGCCAGGGACCTTCTGGGCAAGCCAGCCCTGGGCGCGCTTGTGCCGGGGCAGCGCCTTGGCTCGGTCAGCCCTGGGCGCGCGTCAGGCGCTTGACGTAGCGGTTGTTGCGGTTCAGGTAAGAGCGTCGCCGACACGTCAACAACACGCGTCGGCCCTCGGCGCTTCTCGTGTAGAAGGCGTGGTAAGACTGCTCATGCTTGTGCAGGTGGCGCTCGAACACCTCGGCGACCTTCTTGGTGGCGACGAAGGAGGGACAAGAGAGGCTTCGCAGGTAGTCGATCCTCCGCGTGAGGGGACGCCTGCGCAGCAGCAGGTAACGGGCATCGACAATCGGACTGAGCAGCTCGCTCATAGCCTTGCCGAACAGCTGCTTCTCGCGCGCAGTCGCTCCTCTGAGCGCGCACTCGATCCGGGAGGCGTTGCTGCTTTCGGTCACCTGCACGACGCAGCCTGGCGTCTGTATCTCGCCGAGCTCTGTGAGCGTCGCAAGCACGGTGCGCGCAAAGGCCCGGATGCTGCGGGTGGGAGAGAGGCGTCGGCTGACGCGCAGCGCGAGGCGAATTGCTTGTCGGAAGGCAGCGAGGCCGAGAAGCAGCATGACGACGAGGGCGGCAAGGCCTGCCAGGTCGATGCCCTCGGCATACAGCCGGTCGAGAAGCACCGACTGAAATACGGTCATGCTGCCAGAAAGCAGGGCAAGCAGCACGCCGAGCACGAGCAGGTTGTTGAACACCACAGGGCGCGGCGCCGACTCGCGCGGCACCGCGCTCATGTCGAGCATCTCGGGCACGGCGCTGTGGGCGAGGCACCGCCTCCACTGCTCGGCCATCCCGGCACGGTCTGCGGCCCGGGCGAGCATCGCGGTGTTTATCCGCTCGATACCCGCCTCGTCGAATGGCGGTCGTATGATGTCGATGCGGCTGATGCCGTTGGTGATCTCGTCGCAGCTGTAGGACGGGCCGAAGAAGCACTCGAAGCGGCGTGTGGCAGTGGCGAAGTCGATGCCGGGGATGCCGTCATGGGTCTCGTTAAGCCTGTGCTCAAGGCGCGCCGAAAGCTTCTCGTCAGGCAGCACGGCTGGCTCAAGGGCCACGAGGTGCCAGATGTTCGCGGTCTTGGCCGGGTCGTTTGCGAGGATGCGGATCGCGCGGCCGCGCATCTGGTTCGAGAGCACGTAGCTGCCCACGAAGCTTGCCATGACGAGGCTGTTGATGCAGGGCGAGTCCCATCCTTCGCCCAGCAGGGCCTTGGTGCCCACCACGACCTGCACGAGCCCGCGCTGGAATACCTCGGTGACGGCAGCGACTTTTGCGCGGTTGCTTCCTTTGAAGTCGACCATCACATAGTCGGTGCCCGCGATTGGGCGTGTCGAGTACGCAAGCCCGTGGCCTTCAGCAGCCTGTTGCAGCCCCTCAAGCGAAGACTCAGGCATGATGACGAGCGTCCCCGAAAGCAGCGCGACCCGCGCCGTGTCTGGCAGGGCTCGTCGCACGGCCTCGAAGATCGGCGTAGTGCCGAGAGTTTCGACCGGTCGGTTGGTGCCGATATGCGGCAGGCATTCCTTGCGGATAAAGTCGGTGAGTACCAGCATGCGCAGTCCGTCGCCGAGCTGCTGGTACTCTGCCGCTGCGACGCGCGCGATGCTGTTGATCTTGCCGAGCGAGGTGACCAAGGCCTTGTCGAGCTTGGCGTCTGACGCAAGACGGAGCTTGTTGCGATGGAGCAGATGGTGCTTGCGGGCGAGCTCGAAGAGTTCTGCTGCCGGGTCAAGGGCTCCGACAAAGAGCTCGGGATGCTCGGCCGCGAAGTTCAGGGCGCGCTCGGCGTTGGCGGCGTCGGCCTTGGGCAGCGGCCCTCCTTGCGCGAGGATCTTGCGCACCGGGGCAGGAACCGCGATGCCGTTTTTCTCCCAAAGGGCATACAGGGCGAGATAGGAGTCGGCATGCTCGTAGAGGTTTGGCGCTGCCGCCTGCGCGTCTTTGAGGCCTGCCGATTCGAGCAGCCGTGACAGCAGCCCGCTCGATGCCGCCTCCTCGAGGAAGTCAGCGACGGCACGCCGGTGCGATGCTATCGCCTCGAGCTCTTTGGCGGTGGGGAAGTTGAATATGAGGTAGTCCTGATGCGGGCACAGGGTGTTTTGCGCGACGAGCTCAGGGACGAATATCTCCTCATCGATCTCTCCGCAGACCGCGATGTAGCGGTCCCACTCGGCGGGAGTCGAGTCGTAGGGCGGCGTCGCAGTCAGGGCGATGACGACGACGCCTTGCGGCAAGTCGGCCATGAACGCCTCAAGCGCGCGCTGCCATTCCTGCTTGAGGTGGTGGGCCTCGTCGAGACAGACGGTGCCCACGCCGCTTTCGCGCACGAAACGCTGGAGGTCGAAGTCGCTGTAATCCATGACAGG
Organism: Coriobacteriales bacterium; assembly: GCA_031279835.1. Taxonomy (GTDB): domain Bacteria; phylum Actinomycetota; class Coriobacteriia; order Coriobacteriales; family UBA8131; genus JAITHV01. The sequence goes on along the minus strand of JAITHV010000088.1, from coordinate 13,735 downwards.
CAATGCGTCTGGGGCTGCGAGGCCTTCCTGGGCGTCTCCTGCGTTTTCGGCCTCATCTTCAGCAAGATCGTCGTCCTGCTCGCTTTGTTGCAGCTTGAGACGCCGCGATGCTGCATGAAGCGCCTGGTAGGTGACCGAGGTGATGAGCGACGGGGCGCGCAGCGTGTCCGAGACATAGGCGCCGACGTCGGCGCCCTCAGGGAGGAAGAGCTCCTTGAAGCGCGCTCCCCACTGCTCAGCTATCACGAGCGAGGGCGAGAGCACGAGCGTCGGCCTGCCGAGCATGCGGACAAGCTCAAGCCCGAGCACCGTCTTGCCGCTGCCAGGCGCCGCGACGATGTGGACTTTTCCGTCGGCGAGGTGTCGTTGCGCGTTGACGAGCACCGATTGCTGATAGCTGCGAAACGTCCCTTTGAAGCGGACTTGGTTGAAGTCGCCCACCATGCCTCCCGACTTGCTTGAGTACATATCAATGCATACATAGTAGCATAGCCCCACTGACGACGGTGCGTGGTACAAGCGATGCCTAGCCAGCCTGACAAGGTTCGCTCGTATACAATCAACATAAAACGAGGATCTCCGAGATAGCTGATACATATAACATGAGGAGTGACTGATGACAGGCACGAGGATTGTCGCTGTTTTTGCCATTGCGGCTGTGTGCTTGCTCGGCCTGCAGGTGGCAAGGGTGCTCGATCGCTCTATTGACACGAGCGAGTATTTGGCGACGCAATCATTTGAGCACCTTTCTGGGCATCAGGGCGAGTTCTTGCAAAGCCAGCTTCCCCATCGGGTCAACCAAAGCCATACCGACTTGTTCGACAGCGCAATAGAAAGCAATATAATCAATGACGAACACTATGAAGTAGAAATAAAAATGCATTATAAAGAAGTAATAGATGCAAAAGGAAATTATTTGATACTATTGCTCAACAACAACGACTGGCAAACGCTTGACGACTTCACGGTTGAGTGTGCGACGGCGAAAGGCCAGACGATCCTTGTTACAGACGCGCGGTGGGTGACGTTTTCGGGGGCCACACTCGAGCTGCCCGATGAGTGGCTGCAAGACGTCACTATCAGGTTTAGCGCCGCTCCACAACACGTGCAGCCCGCAAGAACAGTGCTCGTCGGATATGTTCACGACACGCTCAAGTTGCAGTTGCCGTTTTTGCCTGGCATACGGCATGATGTGACAAGCCTGAACGAATACCGGTTTTGATTCTGGTTTTGATTCCTTTTGATTCCTCCCTGCGGTATTGCCGCGATGCACCGCGCATGACCGCATATGTCCATGCTATACTGAGAGCGCCCCCGTAACCCGCCAAGAAAGGCATGCTGATGAAGCTGTAATCCGCGCATTAAAGAGCGGCGCCGAGAGTTCCGGCGCCAGCGCCAGCGTCTGCGACTGTATGCAGGCGCGTTCCAAAAAAACGGATTGCAGAGGATCATCATGTCACAAATTCAGCTTGCCCACCTGGGCTTTTGTTACGAGGGCAGCCCGGATGCCGTGTTCGAGGACGTTTCTGTGGTGCTCGACTCCACGTGGCGCCTCGGGCTGATCGGCCGCAACGGGCGCGGCAAGACCACGCTGTTGCGCCTGCTCGCAGGAGAGCTGACCGGGCACACCGGACGCATCCTCTCGTCAGTCGACTTCGACTACTTCCCCTTCTCCCTCGCCGACACCGAGCTCGCCGCCCATGAGGCCGTCGCGAGCGCGCGACCCCAGGTCGAGGCCTGGCAGATCGCACGCGAGCTTGCGGCGCTCGGGATTTCCGAAGACGTGCTCTATGTGCCGTACTGCTACCTGAGCCCCGGCGAGCAGGCCAAAGTGCAGCTGGCGGCGCTGTTCGCGCACGAGGGGCGCTTCTTGGCTATCGACGAGCCGACCAACCACCTCGACGAGGTCGCGCGGCGCCAAGTGAGCGCATACCTCAGCAGCAAGCAGGGGTTTATCCTCGTCTCACACGACCGTAGGTTCCTCGACAACTGCATAGACCATGTGATGTCGATAAATCGCACGACCATCGAGGTGCAGTCAGGCAACTTCTCGAGCTGGTGGGAGAACAGCCAGCGGCGCGAGCAGTTCGAGCGTGAGCGTGACGCGAAGCTGCGCAAAGAGGTGCGGCGACTTGCGCAGGCGGCGTCACGGACGGCATCGTGGTCGGCAAGCATCGAGAGCTCGAAGATCGGCTCCGGCCCGGTGGACCGCGGCTTCGTGGGGCACCAGTCGGCAAAGATGGCAAAGCGCGCAAAGACCGTGGAGCGACGCCGCGACGTCGCGCTTGAAGAGCGCACGCAGCTCTTGCGCGACGCAGAAGAGAAGGACGACTTGCGGATAAGCCCGCTGCGCCACCATGCCGAGAGACTGGTGGGGTTTGACGAGGTGACGGTGCGCTATGGGTGCTCGCAGGTCAGCGGCCCCGTGACGTTCGAGCTGCTCAGAGGCGACCGCATTGCCGTGCGCGGCGCCAACGGCACCGGCAAGACGAGCGTGCTTTTGCTGCTGTTGCAGCAGCTGGGCGTCGGCTGCGAGCAAGGCGCGCGCATCCCGCCCATGCTCAACGCCGACGGCAGCATTCACACGGCGAGCCAGCTGCGCGTCTCGTACGTCTCGCAACAGACGGGGCACCTGCGCGGCAGCCTCTCGGAGCTCGCTCGTGCGGCAGGTGCCGAAGAGAGCTACTACTTCGCCCTTTTGCGCAAGCTCGGGTTTGAGCGCGCGCAGCTTAAGTGCGACGTGAGCGAGCTGAGCGGCGGGCTGCGAAAAAAGGCCCTCATAGCGCGAAGCCTGTGCGAGCAGTCGCATCTGTACGTGTGGGACGAGCCGCTCAACTACCTCGACATGCCCGCGCGCATGCAGGTCGAGGACCTGCTGATCGAAGGCCGGCCGAGCATGTTGTTTATCGAACACGACAGCGCCTTTAGGGAGCGGGTCGCCACCAAGGAACTCGTGATCGGCAGCGCCGGCAGCAGAGCGTGTGATTAGGGCCTGCCCTTGCCCTTGCCCTTGCCCTTGACTTTGACGCAACGTCAAGGTTTATACTCTCGTCATGGACGACAGCCCACATAAAGAGGATCACACTCAGGCGGCGACCTATCGCATCAACGAGCTCGCCCAACTTGCCGGGGTCTCGACGCGCACGTTGCGCTGGTTTGAGCGGCTGGGGCTTCTCGCCCCACGACGTGCCCAAAACGGGTATCGCCTCTACGGGCGACGCGAGCTCGACCGACTTCAGCACATCTTGTTCTACCGGGAGATCGGCGTGCCGCTCAAGCAGGCGGCGATTCTGCTTGACGCAGAGGACTTTGACGACCTGGCTGCCCTTGAGGAGCACTTAAGCTCGCTCAAGACGCGCCGAGAGCACATCGACGGGCTTATCCACACCGTCACCAGGACCATTGAGGACAGAAGAAAGGAGAGCGTCATGTCTGACGAGCAGAGGTTCGAGGGATTCAAGAAAAAGCTGATCGAAGACAACGAGAGGCGCTTTGGCGCTGAGGCCCGCGCACGGTATGGGGACGCAGAGGTAGACGCGAGCAACGCGCGCGTCGCCGGCATGACCCAGGAGCAGCACGCTCACATGGAGCAGCTGACCGCGCGACTCCATGAGGCGCTCAAAGCGGCATACGACCAGGGCGCGGGCGACCCGCAGGGCGCGCGCGCCAAGGAGCTCTGTGAGCTGCATAAGCAATGGCTCTGCATCTTTTGGGAGCGCTACAGCCCAGAGGCGCACCGCGGCGTGACGCAGATGTATGTGGACGACCCACGCTTCACGGCTTATTACGACGCTCTTGCCCCCGGGTCGGCAGTGTTCTTGCGAGACGCTGTGCACGCTTGGCTTGACGGCTGCGAGGCGAAGGCCGACTAGCCTGAGCATTCCCGCGAGCTGAACAAGGCGACAGTTTTGTCATCGCCGGTCCGACTCTGTCATTGCAGACTTGATCCGCAATCTAAACATGGCCACGTAGGGGCACAGGCACAGAACCCGCTTCTGGTGCGGCTTGACAAAAAACACCGTTAGCCACCTGTCAGATCCTCGGGGACATTCCCTCTTGACAGCATCTCGATCTCCGTATACTATGCGACATATAATAATGCATGAAAAACACCTATACGAGAAAGGGGAAGGGATGGAGTTCCAGGTCACCGCAAGCCTGCTAGACGCGTGTGTGCTGGCAGCTGTAGCTGAGGAAGACACTTACGGCTACGCGCTCACCCAGAGGCTGCGAGCGGTAGTGGACGTGAGCGAGTCAACCCTCTATCCGGTGTTGCGCCGGCTCCAAAAGCAGGGGCTTCTCTCCACCTATGACCAACCGCACAACGGGCGCAACCGGCGCTACTACGTTGTGTCACCGCTTGGCAGGCAAGAGCATCGAGCCAACCAGGAGGCCTGGGAGTCTTTCAAGAGCCGCATTGACCGCCTGATCGACGGCGCTGCGAGCGCTGCTGCGACGGACGGAGTGGAAGGAGTGCCTGCATGAGCGACCACACGAACATGTCAATGAGCGAGTACTTGGCAGACTTGGAGAAGCACCTTCACACGCTTCCCAAGGAGGAGCGCAGCGAGGCGCTCAGGTTTTTTGAGGAATATCTGCACGACCAGTACGAGCCCGCAGCCGCCACAGCTGACGCCGCAGCTGCCGCAGCTGACGCCGCAGCTGCCGCCACCGACGCCGCAGCCACCGCAGCAAAAGCTGGCATCACGGGATCCTCGTTGCCTACACCCAAGGAAGCAGCAGCCCGCATAAAGGCCGAGCTGGCGCTTAACGAGGCTGACGCGCGTCCCGGCATAAGGCGTTTGGCTAAAGGGGTCTGGCTCACCTTTCTTGCGGTGGTCGCAGCCCCGCTGGCAGGGGCGCTCGCCATCACGGCGGCGGCACTCGTGTTCTCGCTGCTGCTCGTCTGTGCGCTGCTCTCACTCTCCTGTGCGCTTGTTGCCGTCTCGCTGGTGCTTGCAGGCATTGTCGAGATGGTCATCGGCGCCTACCTTGTGCCGCAAGACTTCCCGGCGGCGATTTTTGACTTTGGCCTCGGGCTCGTCTGTTTGGGCATCGGAGTATTCTCTGGCATAGCGTCCCTCGCACTCTCGCGAAATGCGCTTCGGGGCGTCGCTAACCTTGCGCGACGGCTTCTCAGTCGCATTAAGCGCGAGGCCCGGACTGCCGCCATCCATCTGTCAAAAGGCCAAGGAGGCATAGCATGAGCAAGCTTAATCTCGTATTGAGACGTCTGGCGATCGCCGCGCTTTTCTGTGTGCTTGCCGGGGTCGTCTTGGCAAGCATAGGCTTTGCCGCAGGCGGGGCACGGCTGTATTACCTTACCTACAATACCGAAGACGGAGTTTACGTCACTGACGCGCCCACCCTGAACCGGATAACGATCGGCATCAACCAGTGACTCTCGAGGACGGCGCGCAGACAAGGGGCGCCCCTTCGTCAACGCTGATATTGCCGGAGGTCCGCTCCCTGACTGCGCTTGCTTGACTGCGCTTGCTTGACTGCACCTGCCTGCGCTTGCCTGTGCTGAGGCGATGAGCCTGTGCTGAGGCCGAGTGCGGTACAATACCTACGTACCGAATCTCTGGACGGCGCAGCGCGTGTCGGCGGATGCAAGATCCGCTCCGCCTAGGTGCCACGACACGAACAGGAGCCGCATGCTATCGATAACCGACGCACGCTCGTCTGACCTGCCCGACTTCTCCCTATTTGACTGCATCGTGGTTGGTGCAGGTTTCGCAGGCAGCGTTATCGCACGTGAGCTCGCCGAGCGATCTGGCAAGCGGGTTGCGGTCATTGAGCAGCGCGGCCACATCGGCGGCAATGCCTACGACGAGCTCGACGAGAACGGCGTGCTCGTGCACCGCTACGGACCGCACATCTTTCATACCGGCAGCCAGCGAGTCTACGAGTACCTGAGCCGCTACACTGAATGGTACGACTACGCCCACGAGGTGCTTGCCGACATTCACGGCGCCTACACGCCCGTCCCGTTCAACCTCAATTCCATTGAGCAGCACTTCGACGGTCACAAGGCCGCCGCGCTCATCGACCGTCTTGTCGAGCGTTTCGGAATGAACACAAAAGTGCCCATCATCGAACTACGTGCGCAGAAGGACCCCTTGCTGAGCGAGCTGGCAGACTTCGTGTACCAAAACGTCTTCCTCTATTACACGCAAAAGCAGTGGGGGCTGGCGCCGGAGGAGGTTGATCCCACCGTCACCGCGCGCGTCCCCGTTCTGGTCGGCCGCGACAACCGCTACTTCCAAGACGCCTACCAGGGCATGCCACGAGCAGGGTACACGCCGCTGTTCGAGAGGCTTCTCGACTACCCGGGCATCGAGGTCTTCGTGAACCTTGACGCCGCAGAGGTGTTGGAGTTTGTGGCGCCGGATGCCGGCTCTGACACCCCCTTTGCGCAGACGCGCGCGAGCGGCGCTGCGTTTGTCGGCGAGGTCGTCTACACCGGCCCGCTCGACTTTCTCTGCAAGAAGCGCTTTGGGTTGCTCCCGTACCGCTCGCTGGAGTTTGTGTACGAGCCCCACGACTGCAAGCATGTGTTGCCCTGCGGCACGGTCAACTACACCGTGAGCGAGGACTACACGCGTATCACCGAGTACACGTGGCTCACCGGGCAAGACATCAGTCATACCACGCTTATGAAGGAATACCCCCTTGCGTTTGAGGATAAGCCCGGACAGGTTCCCTATTATGCTATCCTCGATGACAAAAACAGGCAGCACTACGAGCGCTACCTTGGCCTGTTTGCCTCACTGCCGAACTTCCATGCCCTCGGTCGCTTGGCGGAATACCGGTATTTCAACATGGACCAGATCGTCGAGCGAGCATTGGAGCTGGCTGACAGTCTGTGTGTCGGATAGCCATGTCGACGCCGAGCAAGAGCTCTCTCCTTATAACCTTCTCGGTGCCCTGCTACAACGTGGCAACCTATCTTAACAAGTGCATTACCAGCATCCTTGAGGGCGCTGTCGGCTATGAGGGCCGCTTCGAGGTGCTGCTCGTGGACGACGGCTCTGTTGTTGACGACACCGCAGAGTGTGTGGACAATTGGGCCAGGCAGTACCCTGGCATCATCAAAGCCATCCATCAGCAAAACGGCGGGCACGGCGAGGCGGTCAACACTGGTTTGCGCAACGCGCGCGGCGCCTACTTCAAGGTTGTGGACGCTGACGATTGGCTAGACGTAGATGCACTGAAAAAAGCCATGGCCCTGCTTGCGCACCTGGTGGACGACGCTGAGCCGGTAGACCTTGTTGTCACGAACTATGTGTATGAGAAAGCCTTCGAGTTTAAGAAACAGCCCATCCGCTACACGGGCGTGCTTCCTGAGGGCCAGGTCATCGGGTGGGATGCCGTCAGCTCGTTCAAACCGTACCAAAACATCCTCATGCACTCGGTCACCTACCGCACCGAGGTCCTGCGCAGTGCGGGGCTCGAGCTTCCCCGGCACACCTTTTATGTAGATAACATCTTTGTGTACGTGCCATTGCCGAGCGTCAAGACCCTGTATTACCTCAATGTGGACCTCTATCGCTATTTTATCGGCCGTGACGGTCAGTCTGTGAACGAGAAGACCATGGCCAAGCGCATCGACCAGCAACTGCGCATCACGCGAATCATGATTGACGCCTTCGTGCTCGACCGCGATGTCGCCGAGCTGCCACTGCGTGCCTATATGACCAATTATCTGACCATGATGATGGTGGTCTCGTCAGTGTTCTTGCTCCTCTCTGGGCGTGCAGACGCCCTTGAGTTGCGCAGCTCACTTTGGGAGTACCTAAAAGAGCGCAACCCTGGCGTGTACCCCCAAATGCGCAACGGCATACTGGGCAGGGGAGTGAACCTGAGAGGAAGAGTCGGGCGTCTGATCACCTTGGCGTGCTATCGGTTAGCCCGCATGATCTTCAAGTTCAACTGAGGGACGCGCCTGCCGCCTGCCTCGCCCGACGCGCCTGCCGCCTGCTGAGGGACGCGCCAACTGCCACTGCCTGCTGCGGCGACGCGATGCCAGCCGCCTCCAGGGCAGTCACACAAGGTCAGAGGCAGCCAAAAGCCCATAGGCGCTTTGCGCTGCGCGTGCCGCATTGACCACGGCAAGCTCCATGACGAGAGCGGCAAAGGCCCCGATCACGTCAGGCTGGGCCCCTTCGCCCGCGCTGCCGCTGGCAAGGCAGAACACCGCGTCTCCATCAAAGCCGGTATGGACGGGGTCAATGGCCCGGGCAAGACCGTCATGCGCCATGACCGAGACGCGAGCGGCCTGTGTCTTGGCAAGCCGCGCGTCGGTGAGGATGCAGCCGATCGTCGTGTTGGCGCCCAGCATGGCGTTTGCGCTGCCAGCCCCGTCCTCATCGGCAGCTGATGTTGCCGCGAGCCGCATGATGGCCTGAAGCCCGTCAAGCACGTGTAGGCGCCCGTGTGTGCGCTGCGAAGGGTCCAAGACGCCGGCAATCGGCTGATTTGGCAGGTGAGCGGCACGGTCGTAGATGCAGCCCAGAGCGTTGACCGCAACCACCGCGCTCACAGTCACCGTGTCTGTGCCAGCGACGCCCGAAAGCGTGATGCTGGCAGCCCCGAGGCCGCCCTTCATACTCATGGCCGGTCCGAGCAGCTTGCCGACGCTTGCCCCGCAGCCAGCGCCCACGTTGCCCACTGCTGTGGTGGTGGCCGCCGCCTGGGCGGCCGCATAGCCCATTGCAGCGTCAGGGCGCACGCTCCCGTCACCGACGTTCAAGTCGAACAGCGAGGCGCCGACGACGATCGGCACCGTCATGCCCGAAAAGCTGACGCCGCGCCCCTTCTCCTCTAAAAAAGCCATAACACCACTGGCTGCGTCGAGCCCATAGGCAGAGCCTCCGCTTAAGACGAGGCCGTGCACCACGTCCACGGCGTTTTCGGGGCGTAACAAGTCTGTCTCTCGGGTGGCGGGAGCCGCGCCGAGGACGCTGACGCCTCCGGCAGCGCCCTTCTCACACAAGACTACAGTGCACCCAGTCGCGGCCTTCACGTCCTGGGTGCTTCCGATGACAAAGCCTTCCGGCATCTGGGCGTCGCAGCCTAGCCTGACCAAGGGACCCGCAGCGCCACGTTGCGGGGCGACGTCGGTCACTGTGCGCCTTTTAGCAAGGCCGAGGCCACGGCGAGGGCCGTCTCGACCTCGTTTTGGTTGATGTCGCACAACGGCAGCGGCACTCCATGGACCTCGGGGTCTACCGAGCCGGGGATGCGGTACTCCATCCACAGCACGTCTCGCCAGGCACCGAGCTTGTACCCGGCCTCGCGTTGCACGCAGCTCTCGGTAAAGCCAAAGTGCTGGTGCAGCGCGACGCTCGCCTCGTTGGGAAGGGTGATCACGGCGTAGACGTTGCAGAAACCCTGCGCCTTCAAAATCGGGAACAAGGCGGTGTACAGGGCTGTTGCGATGCCGCGTCCATGATAGTCGGGAGATATATAGACGGCCAGTTCGGCATTCCACCGATAGGCGTCATGCGGCCGCATCCAATAGGCATAGGCAAACCCGACCACCGCGTCGTTGATGCAGCACACGAGGTAGGGGTATCGTTTTTTGATGTCGAGCATGGTGCGTGCGACGTCCTCCATTTCGGGGACGGTCGAGGTGAAGGTGATGGCGGTTTGCTCGATGTACGGAGCGTAGATGTCGAGTATCGCCTGCGCGTCGCCAAGCTCCGCTATACGTATTTTGGATCCGCCTTTGTCGTTCGGCAAGGTGTCTCCTTCCTTGGGCAGCCTGAGTTTTGCTGATTGTACCATGGTGTTCAGGTAGAATTGACCCCTATGGGTAACACAAGGCCAACAGCACTGGTAGCTATGAGCGGGGGAGTGGACAGCTCCGTTGCAGCCTTGCTCATGCAGCAACAAGGCTATGATTGCACAGGTGTCACTATGAGGCTTTTCGACGGTGACGGCGACGACGGCGAAGCCTCGAGCGGTTGCTGCTCCCTCAGCGAAGTCGAGGACGCCAAGCGGGTCTGCGCTGCGCTCGGCATCCCGCACTACACCTTCAACTTCACTGACTCGTTTGAGGAGAAAGTCATAGCCCCGTTTGTCGCGTCGTATCTGCGAGGCGCCACCCCGAACCCGTGCATCGAGTGCAACCGCCATCTGAAGTTCGACCGCCTTATGCGGCGGGCCCGCGCCCTAGGATTTACCTGCATGGTAACAGGGCATTATGCGCGTATAGTAACTTATGACGATAGCGATGCTGTACTAGCTCCAGACAAGCATGGCGCGACGGGGCGCCAAGGGCTTCTCACTGCGGTCGATTCCTCAAAAGACCAGAGCTACGTGCTCTTCAGCCTCACGCAACAGCAGCTTGCCTATCTGCGCCTGCCGCTTGGCGGATACTTGAAGGAGCATGTGCGCGAGCTCGCACAAAGGGCAGGGCTGCCCACGGCGCACAAAGGTGAAAGCCAAGACATCTGCTTTGTCGGCGACAAGGGCTATGCGGCGTTTATCGAGTCATGCTCGTCTGAGGCGAGGCGTCCTGGTCAGATTGTCGATGAGCAAGGGCACGTGTTGGGCGTGCATGCGGGGATCGCCCACTACACCATCGGCCAGCGCAAAGGCTTGGGCGTTGCCGCCGGCGTGCCGCTCTACGTAAAGGCCATCGATGCCGCGCACGCACATATTGTGGTGGCGCCGCTAGAACGACTCGGATGCAGGACGGCTTTTGTGGAGGATGTGAACCTGACGGTAGGGGAGACTGGCGGCGGCTGCGCACTTGCAGCCGCCCTGCGCGTCGCCGCGCGAACAGGCGTGCTCGCAAAGCATCGGTACCGAAGCGCTCTGCGGCCGGCGTCAGCCACGATGCTTGACGCCTCGGTCCTGCGGGTTGACTTTGAGGCACCCGTGCGCGACCTGGCCAGCGGCCAGGCGCTCGTGCTTTACACGCCTGCGACGGACGGCGACGGGATGCTGGTGCTGGGTGGCGGCACAATAAGCTCAACCGCTTGAGGAACGCACTAGTGCGACGCTGTCGCCTCGCACATGCTTTAAGGAAAAAAAGAAAGCTGGCGCGCCCGGCAGGATTCGAACCTGCGACAAACAGATTAGAAGTCTGCGACTCTATCCAGCTGAGCTACGGGCGCGTGACTTGTGACAAAGAACTCTAGCGGAAACCCGAAAGGAATTCAATGCACACGAACGGCACAAGCAGCTGCATGCGTTGCAGACGTTACTGCTCATGCCCCATGGCATATGAAGTCTAGACCAAGCGCCGAAGCCGCAGGATCCATCTCAAAGGCCTGCCGATGTCAGATTGCCTTCGTGTGTGTTTTAACGAACATTTGCTACGTCGGCTGCATGAGTGTAAAACCGTCTAGTAGAAGGTTTTATAAAATTACAGCAATCACGCTGCGTGCGGATAATGCCATCGTCCCCCGAACGATCAGTGATGCTAGATGGGAGTCTGCCATGAAACGGTAACATGCAGACGATATCGCAGATTGTCCGTCATACTTCTTCAACGAGGCGTACACTGTAAGCATCGTCGCTTTTTGACCAGCCTGACTTGGCTGCAGGATTCACGGTTGCCCTGCAGGCTGCTACAGAGAACAAGGCGCATTGCCTAGTACACCGAATCAAAGGAGGAGAGTCACAATGAGCCGAGCGTACCCGTTTTTTATGTTCACGAACTGCCAAGCAGAGGAAGCGATGACGTTGTACGCGTCTGTTTGGGGCGATGATATGGTAATCGAAGACCTTCTGCGCTGGGATGGCTCCATTCCAGGGGGACCGGCAGGAAAAGTGCAAAGCGCGCTGATTACCATCAAAGGCACAGCCTTTCGGTTCATGGATTCGGAAGGGCACCCTCACAGTCTCACCCCGTCTACTTCTGTTTTCGTTGAATGTGACAACGAGGCTGAGCTACGTCATGCGCACGAAATGCTCGTCAAGGGCGGATTTGAGCTCATGGAGCTCGGCACGTACCCGTTTGCCGATTTGTATGCTTGGGTGCAAGACAGATACGGCTTGACTTGGCAGTTGTCCCTTTCGGGTACATGACGATCTACAGTTCGAAGCCGATACGGCAGCGTTGTTGCCCCTTTTGCAGGTATCGGGTCATTGCCCACAATCTTCATTCAATTATCTTCTTGTCAGCAAAATGCTCAACCAGCATGAGAATCAACGCCAGGCACGCGAGGATTCCGTCTGCAATGCCTGCCGGAAGCATGAAGATCATCAATGCCATCGTGATAGCGCAGTTAATAAGGGACAATACAAGCCCCCACATGCGATTCTTCAAGAGCGCGACTGCGCCTGTCAGCCTCACTATTCCAAAGATGCATCCCATGACAAGCATCAGCGGCATATTCTCTTGCAGATAAGGAACGATAAACGAAAAATGGCTTGCTGCATCAGCATTGCCCGAGGCAAGCAAGGGGAGCATGGCGAGGCTCGAGCCTAGCTCCATCACACCGCCGTGGATTATCATTACTATGGCTGCGAACTTGTATCGTATTGGCAGGCTTACCCTCTTATACTGACAAGAAATGATATCATCGTTATTATCTTTATTCATGATGAACTTAATCCTATCCTTTAATAGACTCTCATGGAATTCCACTTGCTCGCTTGAGGGCTGTGGCCTTGTCTTTGCATTGACCACCACGTCTTACACCTTGAACACCACCATCTCGAACATCGCTTCGGTGTAAACCTGATGAGGTTTACATGTGCTGTTGCTCGGATTGCCCTTTTTGTCAATAGCTTTTTTTGCGAGGCTTCGGTACCGCTGTCACAGGTAAAAGCGCCACTGCGACCTCACGCGCAAGTTCAGCATTATCTATATCCAGAACATAGTGTTCTTTTGCTCCGTCATAAGGGAATCCCTTTTCTGCATCCGCCATTAAAGTATCCAGCGCAGGCAGTATTTTTACGAACACCGTATTGTCGCAGACAAGCAAGATAGGCTTGTTGTCCACATACACCATGTACTCGCCGAACATCTTCTTAAAGCGAATGTCGCCTGTGCCGCGCACCTGCTCGCATACGTACTCGACGAAATCAACTGTGGTTGCCATATTCATTCTCTCATCTGCATATATTTTTGATTACGACTACTGGGCATGTCAGGGATGTTCATCGCGAGCCGCCATGACTCAAGCAGGGCACTCTACACAGTTATGCGAAAAAAACTCGTCGTCTCCCTTGTATGGCTTCGAGTTCCTCTGCCAGTTGGACCGCGAGGGTTGGAGCGGCAGACGGGACTCGAACCCGCAACGATCAGCTTGGAAGGCTGATGCTCTACCAATTGAACTACTGCCGCACCTACCAGCGGTAGATACTCTATAAGAAAACGCAAAAGATTTCAATCTCTGTAGTATGATTGTTCGGATGTGTGCGGGCGTGGCGGAATTGGCAGACGCGCCAGGTTTAGGTCCTGGTGGGCAACCGTGGGGGTTCGAGTCCCTTCGCCCGCACCAAACCCCCTCGACAACCGGCCCAATCGGCGAAGGGCACGAAGCCAGACATGGGGCGAGGCGCCGCGAACGTGCCAGCGGCACGTTCGCAGCCGAGCGTCCGCAGCGAGCGCAGCGAGCGAGGACACGTGACTTGCCGCCCTCGCAAATCACGTCGAGTCCCTTCGCCCGCACCAAACCCCCTCGACAACCGGCCCAATCGGCGAAGGGCTCGAAGCCAGACATGGGGCGAGGCGCCGCGAACGTGCCAGCGGCACGTTCGCAGCCGAGCG
>JAITHV010000080.1 GCA_031279835.1 Coriobacteriales bacterium | reverse complement strand
TCAAGGTCTTTCACACGGGAGAGGACTGCCGTACGGTATTGGGAGCGTCAGGAGCCCAGCTTCAGGTGGTTGTTACCACTGATGTCTGTGATGTCGCCTCATTGAACCTGGTGGCCGCGCTTCAAAAAGACGAGCCGCGACGGGACGTCTACCTGCTCACCGAAGACCTCTCATCATCACTCTCGAGCAGGGTTTGCGCTGCTGGCGGGCGTGGCGTGATAAACCGCGAGCAGATGGACGCGATGCTCAGCATGGGCGCTGTCTACTCAGAGGAGGGGAGCGCGCATGCTTGCCACGCGGTGCCGCAAACACACGCCACAGCTCTGGTCACGCCTATAGAGCCTGCTGCCTCTGAGGTGCCGAGAGCTGGTGAGCTTTGTGAGTCCGACATGGCTCATGCCCCGAGCGCGCCTGCCGTGCACGCCTCGTCCTGTGCACCTGTCGAGCATGTCATGCCCGATGAGTCATGCGTTCCTGACAATCATGCTGCGCCGTGTGCGACTTGCGCGCCAGCAGTGCCGACTTTGGTGGCCGCACCTAATGGGCAGGTGCAAAAAGCAACAGGACCTGTTGCGGCCGCCGTCCCTGCGCTGCCTTTAGGGCTGCCCGACGTTTCTGGCACAGGCGGCATTGCTGCGGCGTTCGTGTCGGGGCGTGGAGGGGTTGGTAAAAGCGCCCTCAGCCTTTTGACGGCGGCGTTGCTCCAGTCACGGGGGCTGAAGGTGGCGCTCGTTGACCTTGACCTTCAGTTTGGCGACTTGGCCTACCTGACCGACCGGGTCCCTGCAGCCCGCATGCAGCGCATGGGGCTGGCGCAAGCTGTCAGCGGGCCAGGCAGGCCGCAGCCGGCGCCCGGCCTGCTCTGCCTTGTTGAGGCAGGGATTCGACCAGAGCAGGCCGAGGAGTTTTCCGAGGAGCTTCCCGGGCTTATCACATCGCTCAAGCAAGCAGCAGACATTGTGATTGTCAATGCGGGGAGCTTTTGGACAGAGCTGCAGGCAATTCTCGCCAAAAGCGTCGACAGGCTCCTGTTCGTCATGGACCAGCGCTCCAGCTCGATCCGAGGCTGCCAACAGGCTGTTGACCTCTGCATTCGTCTTCAGATCCCCACGGCGCGCTTCAGCTACGTGCTCAACCGCTGTGGGCGAAACGCGCCGCTGACCGACATGGACGTCTCCCTCGCCCTCGGCGGGGCCGAGGTGCTGAGCATCGCCGATGGAGGGCCTGTCGTCGAGGAGATGCTGTCGCTCGGAGATCCCTATGAGCTCCTTGCCAGCGACGCGGCGTTCTGCGCGACCTTTGACCGACTCCTTGGAATGCTCATGGCGGCGACTGCTCCTTCGGGAGGCGTGGGGCCTGCTGTCCAGACGCAGGCAGACGCGCGGATCTTGCGCACCGGCAGCCTTCTCCCCTCACTCGGCGCCATCACAGGGCGAATTGGTGGCAAAAGGAGAGGAGGCGGCCGTGTCGCTTCGTAGGTACATGGAGTCGGTCGGGGCCTTCTCTGCGCCAGAGGGCGGGCATGACGAGCGCGCAGAGAGGCTATGGCTGCGCGACGCCTTGTTCGAGCGGATGTCGAGCGAGAAGATCGCAAGCCTGTTGACAGAAGACCCCCTGCGCGCACGTCGCGAGGTGACTGCGACGCTCGAGCAGCTCGCGTCGTGTCCGGGTCCTCACGAGGCTCTCGCATCGCGCGTAGACGTCAAAGAGCTCGTACGCATCGTTGCAGACATGGTGTTAGGGTTTGGACCGCTCGAGGAGCTGCTAGCTGACCCGTCTGTCACAGAAATCATGGTGAACGGTCCCGATGCCGTGTTCTTCGAGCGCGCCGGCAAGGTGCACCCCTGCTCGGTGACGTTTTATGACGAGCGTCAGCTCCGTATGGTCATTGACCGTATTGTGGGGCCGCTCGGGCGGCGCGTCGATGAGCAAAGCCCGCTTGTCAGCGCCCGTCTGCCACAGGGGCACCGTGTCAATGTTGTCATCCCGCCCTTGTCGCTTGACGGGCCGCTGCTGACTGTTCGGAAGTTTCGCGAGACGATGTACACGCTTGACGAGCTCGTCTCTCTTGGCAGTCTCGACACGCACGTTGCCTGCCTGCTCCGGTGGGCCGTGCTTGGCCGACGCAACATAGCCGTGAGCGGCGGGACAGGCAGCGGCAAGACGACGCTGCTCAACGCGCTGTCGGCCGAGATTGCGCCACACGAACGTATTATCACGATAGAAGACGCGGCAGAGCTGCGCTTTTCCGGGCACCCGCACGTCGTGAGGCTTGAAGCGCGTCCCAAGAATGCGGAGGGAAGCGGCGAGGTGACGATACGTGACTTGGTGGTGAATGCCTTGCGCATGCGCCCAGACCGCATCGTGGTAGGAGAATGCCGCAGCTCAGAGGCGCTCGACATGCTTCAGGCGATGAACACCGGCCATGACGGCTCGATGACCACGCTCCACGCAAACTCGCCCCATGAGGTGGTTGAGCGACTCGTCATGATGTCTCGCTATGCCATGGACTTGCCCGTCGAGCTCATCGAGAAGCAGATTGCCTCAGCGCTCGACCTTATCGTGCAGCTTGATCGGCAGCCTGACGGCTCGCGGCGCGTGACGGCACTGTGCGCGTGCGGCGCGGGAAGCCCCGGTGTGCGGTTGGGCGCTGTCGCGCACTGGGATGAAGGCACCTCTGCGTATCGCTGGGGCACCGAGCCTCAGTGGCTTGCAGATGTAGCGTCACGCCAAAACATAGGCATGGAGGAGGTGAACGCATGGCGCTTGGCAACGGGCTGCTCGTCTTCTTGATTGCTGGAATCGCCCTCGGGGCCCTGTGTGCCGCTCTTGCGCTTCCTCTGCTTGTGCAAGGAGCCTTCGGCTTCCTGCGGCAAGCCCAAGTCCGCGTGCGTCTGACCGAGCAGGGGCACCGCACGCTGCGCGCCGCCTTGGTGGAGGACCTCTGCCGAAACGGCATTCCGCTGGTGCGCCCACTCGCGAGCCTGCTGCTGCGACTGCGAAGCATGCAAGGCACCTGTTCGCGCATAGCGACTGCCCTGAGCTTCCACTCTGAGGCCCTGCGGCCGCAAAGCGTCTGTGAGCTTGGCATCGCGTCGTCGGTGTTGGCGGCGCTCGTGCTGCTGGCGTTGACCACTCAGGTGCCGATGGCGCTGTTGGGCGTGCTGGCGCCTTGGTGGCTTGCGGGAACAAAGGCCGACAAGCACATGCGTCGTCGCGCCGAGATGCTGCGCGAGCAGCTCCCCGACGCGCTTAACGCCATCGGCATGTGCTTCTCCGCTGGCTATACCCTGCAGCAGGCATTGGCCCAAACAGCTGAGGAGACACCCGAGCCGCTTGGAGGCCATCTACGGAGAACAGCGCACGACATCAGTGTTGGCGTTGGCGTGTCTGAGGCACTGGCGCTGCTTGAGGCGCGAACAGCATGCGCCGACTTGTGCTTTGTGGCTGTCGCACTCGATATACAGCATGCTACTGGCGGGAGCCTGAAGGAGATACTCGAAGGTGCCTCTGCGTCGATTACCGAGAGCTTCGACATGGCGCGCTCGCTTGAGGTACAGACTGCTCAGGCGCGTCTGTCGGCGCGCATAGTCACTGTCATGCCGCTTGTGCTGCTCGCGGTGCTCTCGTTGGCGATGGAGGGGTACTTGGCCACGTTCTTCTCGTCACCTGCAGGGTTCGCCCTCTTGGCCTGCGCGATGGGAATGGAGCTGCTGGGCATCATGCTGATTCGTCGCATCCTCGGGGTAGACATTGGATAGGCGCGCTGTCTCTGACCGTGTGGTCTGCCTCACGTGCGGCAGTGGTTTTACGGGAATCCAAGAAAGAAAGGTGTCCGGACAATGGAAGTGATGTTAGTCGTTGCGATTGGCTCTGTGGTGTCGGGCACTGTGGCGGCGACATGCCTGGCAGGCGCGCTCTTGTCGCTCCATGAAAAGCGCGCGAGGCAGGACAAGCTGCGCCAACGCATCGCTGTTGCTGCTCGTGATGCCGATGGCTTAGGGGCAGAACACGGTGCCCATTTATCGTCGCAGGGAAAACCGCCGCGCCGCCTTGGGGCATTGAGCATGCTCGGGCGCATTCCCTTGGCAGCAAGACTGCAGGCCGAGCACCAAAAAAAGCGCGCGCAGCGTGCGCTCAAAGCCGACATCCCGCGTCTGTTCGAAGTTGTGGCACTGGGGATGCGGGTCGGGTTGGGGTTTGACCAGTCGTTTGCGCGCTATGCGCGCGGATTCAGCACGCCGCTTGCCGCGCTGTGCCGAGAACGCCTCGAGGTCTGGGAGCGTGGGCTTGTCACTAGAGAGGACGCGCTGCGCCTGCTGGCAGAGAGCATCGGCCTCAAGGAGTTCGACCGCTTTGTCTCAATGACGATCAGAGCGCTTGAGTATGGGGCGCCGATGGCGCACCTGCTCTATGAGCTTGCCGAGAGCGCTCGAAAGGCCTACCGCGCCGAGCGGCAGGAGCTGGTCGCCAAGGCTCCGGTGAAGATGCTTCTCCCCACCGGGGCGCTCGTGCTGCCGGCGATGTTGTTGTTGGTCATCGGGCCGATAGTGCTCGATGTGACAGGAAGGATGGTGTGACATGAAAGGAAGGTGCGGTGCAATGTTCAATGGGATTCACCAATGGTGCTGTGCAGGGTATCTGCGGGCATGGGGCCTGCTGAGGAGCAGCAAGGGACAAGGAACCACCGAGTACGCGATCTTGGTCGGCGTGCTCGTGGTCATCGCGATCATCGCTGTGGTTGCGTTCAGAGACAAGCTCCAAGAGCTCTGGGACACAATTGCTAACGGAATAAACAGTTTATAGGTGGAGAAAGACGAGATTGAGGTGCGGTCATGAGTCCCAACAAAGCGCTAAAGAGTTCATGCGGGCAGCTTGCGATCAATCCCCGCAAGCGAGTGGGCGTAGTGACACTGGCCATGCTTGTGGCGGCGGCCCTCGTCACAGTGGCCGTCCTCACGGACTCCCGCAGCGGCCCGGGTGTTGCTGACACAGTTGAGGTGACGCCATCAAAGATGTTTGACGCGCCTTACGCCAGTGTCGCCGACAGCGATGTCCTGGGAATCAGAGACTACGAAGGCGCGCCAGAGGTCTGGGGGCTGTCGGGGCCTGCGGCCATGCAGCCTTGCCCCATCAGGCTCCCCGAGCCTTGTGGGACGCCGCTCTACCAGAAGGGCGCATGCACAGAGTCGTGGAAGGCCGTGTCGTCTTCTGGATGCGCAGGTTCTGCGCGGGCCATGCTGAACGAGCTGCGCGACAACGGCGCGACGTTGATAGAGTCTGGCTATCTCGATTTGTTCGGGCGGCAATGGGGCTGTGTCGCTCAAACGGCAGCCGGGGAGGTCTTGACCGTCACGGTGGCCTCGGTGCCAGCTGGCAAAGCCGCAGAGGCGGCCGCCGCCCTTTTGCCTGGATTGCCCCCTCAGCCTGCCGACATGGCAGTGGTGACGGTAGTGAGGGCGCGTGCAGAGACGGTGCCGCAATGAGGCGGCTTGTGCGTCGCGTCAGGACCGCCTGCGGCAGAGTGCACGAGCGCCTGCTTGTGCGTCCCTGTGCTGGGCAGGCGATGGTTGAGTATCTCGTTGTCGGACTCGCGGTGGTCGCGGTTGTTGCAGCCCTTTCTGCGTTTGGCAGCCGCGTGCAGGAAGGCCTGTTCGTCAGCCATGCTGCCGACAGCGCCTCCCATGCGGCAAGCGTCAACTTGGCGGGGACTCTCGGCGATGTGCTGCTTTTCTGAGGCCGCGTCATGAGCGATAAAAAAACACGAGGCAGGGCGCTTGCCGGCACTTCTGGCCAGACGACGGTCGAGGCGGCGTTTTGTATCCCGCTGTTGTTCTTGCTGTTGCTGCTGCTGGTCCAGCCTATGATCATGCTCTACAACCATATGATCATGCAAAACGCCGCCGCAGAAGGCTGCCGTCTTCTTGCAACAAAGACAACGGCAGGCGCCTATTCGCAGGACAAGTACGAGGGATATATCAAGCGCCGACTCGCAGCCATCCCTCCGGTCGATGTGTTTCACGCGCATACGAACGGACGCGACTGGGAGATCACGACAGACGGCGACGAGACAAGCCGAGTTGTCACGGTGCGCGTCGTCAACCGGCTTGCCCCCTTGCCGCTGTTAGGCTGGGCGGCGGGGCTGGTGGGCATGTGTGACGAAGAAGGGCTTATCGTGCAAGAGGTCGAGGTCAGCATGCCAACCCAGCCTTCCTGGGTTTGGGACAACAGCGGGGGAGGACCGCAGGAATGGACGACACAATGGGACTGATACGGTATGGCACTGTCGCCGCCGGCCAAAGAGGTGCCGCGCGGCAAAAGCGAAGCGTCATAGGCCACAGGGGTAACCCTTACCAGCATGAGCCTATGCTCATAGGGCGGCATGTGGCAAAAGACGGCGGCTTTACCAGCGTCGGCGTCGCCGTGGCCCTCTTGCTTGTGGTCAGCCTGCTGTTCACCGCGACGCAGGTAAAGTGGATTGAGTCAACTTCGGCCGACATTCAGTTCGCTGCAGACGCCGGTGCGCTTGCCGCACAAAACATCGTTGCAGAATACCTGGTGCTGGCCCGTGTCGCTGACGCCGTAGTCTTGTCTATGAGCCTGTTCGGTCTTGCGCTGTTCGGCATTGCCGTGGTGGTAAGCTGCATCCCCTACGCCCAAGGCGTCGGCGCAGAGCTCATGAACTTCGGTAGGCAGGTCTTCTCGGCACGCGACCGCTGTGCCCAGCAGGCGGCGCAGGCTTTGAACGCGCTTCAGAAGGCGCTGCCGTTTCTCTGTGCGGTCAATGCCGCGCACGTCATCCAGAGCAACCGATTCTCTCCCGCAGGAGAGGCGCGCTACCTCGGGCTTGCCATCCCCTTGCCCCTGACCGGAGAGGAGACTGAGTTTGCCGATGACGACCAGGCGCGCAGCAAGGCCGAAGATGTGGGCGCGCACAACGAGGAGACCTCTCGGCACACCGACGAGGCGGCACGCAGCAGTAGTGAAATGGACAGTAGCAAGCTCGAAGGCTATCTTGCAGATTGCGGAAGCTCGCCAGGGCGCTGTCTCTATGAGCGCGTCGGGCACTTGTCTGGCCTGAGCGGAGCCCAAAACCCGTACTTCAGTTCGGTGGAGTCTTGGGCGTTTGACTACGCTTACGCACGGGCAAAGTCCTATTATCGCGAGCGACTTGGGGCTGAGCATCCTGCAGACAACAGCCTTGAAGAGCAGGTCAAGTCGTTTGCCCGAGAACGTTACTTCTCGTTCGCCGTTGACGAGATGGAGCGCGGATATGCGCACACTTCTTCTACAGGCGTGCTTGACGCATGTTTTCCGCTCATGCCCCGCAACAACGGCGAGTTGCGTGAGACCAGGCTGTACACCGAGAAGGCGTATCCCGTTGACTCCAACAATGCGATTCATGGGGCTACGACCTGCCCGGCGCTTGTCGAGGGAGGATTTGCTGGCTATGGGTCACTGTCTCAGTGTGAGGAAGAGGTGTACCAAGGGTGTTCACAATGCGAGTTCGACATCAACACGGTCGGACGCGTTGCATCTGCCACGTCCTCGGTTGACACCGGATTCGAGTTTCACTACCGCAAGGTCGCTGCAGCCGCAGAGCGCTACAGCGTGGCGTCCAAGGAGTTCCACGAGGAGTCAAAGCAGGCTAAAGAGTCAGCCAAAGAAGGCCTGGATGCGTTTGAGGAGGCGCTTCGGGCGCTCGACACGCCACGACTCGACCCAAGTCCGCCGGGGCGCAATGGCTGCATTGCCATTTGCATCGACCCCACGCCCCGTCCTATTCCTCAGCCTTTCAGCAGCTCGCTGGTCGGCGGTGATGCAAGCATCCAGCCGCGCATTGCCATCTCGGCGGCTGCAATGGCAAAAGACGACGCGCGAGAAGGCAACACGTTGCTCGCGGGCTTTCTTGACCGCGCTCGAGAGGACGTTGGCACAGGAGGCATGGGAGGAGGCGTGCTCGGCGCGTTTGACCAGGTGCTTGGCATCTGGGGTGACATGCTGCTCGTCTACAGCGAAGGCGTGGACTCCATGGCACGCGGCCTCGGCGATTTTTTGCGCGGCATACCGTTGGTCAACGCTACGCCACTGGCCGGATGGGCGGAGTCGGCCCTGCGAGAGACCATCGAGGCCGTCGGGCTCCAGGGAGTGGATCTCTCGACGCCCAAGCCGGTGCTTGTCAACAGCTTGCACGTGGCGCGCGCAAGCGACTCTGCGGCTGCTCAGGCGCTAGTCACGGCCAAGGAGGGATACTCCTCGGTTCCCGGCTCGGGCAGCGGTACGCTCGCGCAGTTTGTGGCAGACGGCCTGCTCGGCGGACTCGAGTCTCAAGGCACAGAGTTATTGGGCGCAGAGATCACCTTGTTTACCATCAGTTTTGGCGACATGCCGGGGCTTCCCAGTATACCGGTGACCATAGCGCTTCCTCGTGACTTGGCAGAACAGGGCAGCGCGCTTCTTTCTGACGCGCGAAGATCGGCAAGCAGTGCGATTGCGCAGGGAGGTGGCGGTCATGCGGTCTGGGAGTAGCTGGACGGCTCTTGGGTTGTCCGCTTTGGGAGCCGGCTTGTCGAAGCGCAAGCGGCAATCGGCCCAGGCGGGACAGATGACGGTCGAGCTTGCCTTGGCTATACCGACTATTCTGGCGGTTGTCGGCATCATTGTGAACCTGATGGTCTACCTTGGCGTTTGTGCGCGATTCGACCGGCTTACAGCAGAGGCGGTGCGGATAGAGGCAACCTCTCCTGGGTATGGCTCGTATGGCACCGCCAGCCGCGAGCGGCAGGTCTACGAACTGCTGCAAGAACAGTTCGCTGACGAGCAGGACTTTGTGACATTAGAGGTGACGGCACGCCAAGTGGCCGCCGACGGCGTTGGCGGCGGTTCCGGCGGCGGCGTCATGCTCTCGCTGGTGCCTGCGCCCGACGCGTATGTCTGCGTATTGCGCTACACGCCCTGGGGCCTTCCAAAAAGCGTCTTTGGGATTGAGGTTGCGCCACTGGCCCATGAGCGCGTGTTTGTAGTCGACCCCTTTAGACCGGGAGTACTAGTATGAGCACACATTTTTCATACGGCGGGCACCCTGCTCGAAAAAAAGAGGCGTCGGGCATGCGCCGGGCAGGCAAGCGGCCGTGCGCAAAAAGCCCGGCACGGCAGCAAAACGGCGGTCTCAACCAAGAACCGGCAACGAGCAGGCTGCCAAGAAAGCGCCTGGCAGCAGTGGCGGTGTTTGTCGGCTGCCTCGCCCTCTTGCTTAGCGTGCTTTTTGTGGCGCACGTCATTCAGGAGCGCGGGAGGGCGCCGAAGCCCCTTGACTATCTTGCTGACCAGAAGACGGGCTACAGGAGTCCCTTTGACATCGACCCATTAGGCATTGCGGGAGACGAGCTGATTTTTGAGGAGGCGACAAAAGACGGCCGCATCACCTGGTATCGCACAGGCCTTGACGCGGCGTCAAGCAGGGCGCTTTTTGACCGGGTCTTCGTCTCGCAGCAATGGGTCGTCACGTCTGAGTGGAGCTACAACATGGCGTCGTATATTCGCCCGGTAGATAATGAGAAACTGTTTGAACATGCTAGTGTGGTCTGCTATGAGCAATCTGGCGGTTGCTCAATCGTTGTGGAGGTGCTCTGATGGGCGCAGACAAGGAAGCCGCCTCATATCGTTGCGTGATAGCAAGCAGCTTGACGGCACGGCTCAGAGGCCTGCTTGGACGCAAGGCGTGCGCGGCAGGCGAGGTGCTTGTGCTTGCTCCCTGCAAGAGCGTCCACACCTTTGCCATGAGCGAGGACATACATGTGTCTTTTGTCGGCGCAGACGGACGAGTGCTCGCCTCGCACCGCAACGTGCGCCCTCGTCGTCTGCTCAGCTGCAAGGGCGCCGCCATGGTGCTGGAGCGTCGAGCCCGGTTCGGCGCGGACTGGTTGAGCACAGGCGACGAGATAGCGCTGGCGGCACATTGTCTGACCAAGAATGATGCAAGAGAGCAGGGCAAGCTGCAACAAGCACAGCGACCCAGGTTGACAAGGAGAGAAAAATGAAGAGTTGCCCACACTGTACGAGCCTGGCGTTTGACGACCAGGACTTCTGCTTCGAGTGCATGCAGGCTATGCGCGAATTGGCGCCGTCTGGCCTCGACAAGTCCACGGACGGACTCGTCTGCTTTGAAGTCGCGTTTGGGGATGACCTGCGCTACGAGGCCTACCTGCGCAAGATCGAAGGCGCCTTGCTGAGCGTGGGGCGAGCGGCGCACAACACCATAATCATGCCCGACCCAGGAATTGCCGAACATCAGCTTGACATATTCTACTCGCAAGGACTGCTTTGGGTAGAGGACAAGGGAGACGACCAGGTAGTCTTGTTGGACGGATCCCCGGTGAGCGGCACGCGAAGCATGCGCCCTGGTGCCTGCATTGAGCTTGGTCCCGCCCAACTAAGCCTCGTGCGTTTCTAGTGACGCGCAGGCCCGGTCGCCCGGCTGCCCGCCTGCTCGCCCGGGCTGCTGTCAGAGCAGCTGGTCCTACTGGTCGAAGCGCGGCTCAGGACGCAGGAGCTCGACTTCTGACATGAGCTCTCTTGAGATGATGGTGAGCATCCGCTTGAAGGTGTCGACATCACTCGTGTCAAAATGTGCTTCAATGCGCTCGATTACCGTGTCCATATAGCTCGTGTTGTACTCGAGGTACTCGTAGAACCGCTCGGTCACAACGAGGAAGAACTCCCGCCGGTCCTCCTGGGACTGCACTTTGCGCAGGTAGCCTTTCTCGACGAGTCGTTTCACTTTGGCCGTTGCGTTCGCAGGCGTAATGTTCACGAAGTCCGCAAACTGCGAGACTGTTGGCTGGCCGAGCGCATGTATAACTTCGACACAAAAGGTCTCGACCGCAGTAAGCGTGGCCTCACGACCCTCAAAGCGCTTAAAGATCTTCAGGTAGAACTGCAGCTTGAACTTTGTGTACACATCACTGAAAGCCTGCTCAAGCGAGTGGTCGACCATCATCGAGTCACACCCTTTGGCAGGAAGCGGCTTGCTCGGCCTCTTGCAAGATGAACGAGAGCTCTGCCGTGCAGGCAAGCTCGCCGTCCACATGCGCTACTGCCTCGCCAAATCCCACAGGGCCCCGGCGCTTTGTGAGTCGGCACTCGAGCTCTAAAACGTCGCCGGGACGCACGACTTTTCTGAAGCGGGCGTTCTTGACGCCCCCAAACAAGGCAATGCGCCCAGCGCAGCCCTCTTCGCTCAGCAGGGCCACCGCGCCGGCCTGAGCCAGCGCCTCAAGCACGAGCACGCCAGGCATGACGGCCTGCCCGGGAAAATGACCCTGAAAAAACAGCTCGTTCATGCTCACGCACTTGCGCGCCTTGGCCCAAGCCCCCGGCTCGTAGTCTATAACACGGTCCAGCAGCAGGAAGGGGTACCGGTGGGGGAGCAGCTCCTGGATCTGCTCAATGTCAAGTTGGTTCATATACGATCCCTTTCGTATTAGTGCATTGTAAAGTTTATTCTCTCAGCAGCGGGCAAAGACAAGGCTCGCATTGTGCCCGCCGAACCCAAGGGAGTTGGAGAGCACGGCGTCAAATGACGCGTCACGACCCTCGTTGGGCACGACGTCCAGGTCACACGCCGGGTCGGGGACGCGGTAGTTGATGGTCGGGGGAAGAAACCTGTCTTCAAGCGCCCTGACGCAGGCGATGGCCTCGACGGCGCCTGCAGCGCCTAGCAGGTGCCCGGTCATGGACTTGGTCGACGAGACGGGCGGCAGGCTCCCGTTGTTGAACACTGCATGGATCGCCGTGGCCTCGCTTTTGTCGTTGAGCTGGGTCGATGTTCCATGGGCGTTGATGTAGCCGATGTCGCCTGGCGCAAGGCCGGCGTCAGCAAGCGCTCGCCGCATCGAGTTGATGGCCCCGGTGCCCTCAGGGTCGGGCGCTGTTATGTGGTAGGCGTCGCAGGTCGCGCCAAAGCCGCACAGCTCTGCGTATATGTGGGCCCCGCGCGCACGGGCATGCTGGTACTCTTCGAGCACGACTATGCCTGCGCCTTCTCCCAACACAAAGCCGCTTCGTTGCGCGTCAAACGGTATGGAGGCACGCAAGACGTCTGCGCCGACGTGCAACGCCTGCATGGAGGTGAACCCGCCCATCGCGAGCGGGATGACCGTGGCCTCGCTTCCGCCGCACACGACGGCGTCGGCATAGCCGTGGCGCACATGCCGCATGGCCTCGCCAAGGGCGTGGGCAGAGCTTGCGCACGCTGTGACGATGCAGCTGCAGTCGCCCTTGAGGCCGTGTTCAATGGCGATGCGACCTGCGGCGATGTTCGCGATGGTCATAGGGATGTAATACGGCGAGATCCGGTCGAATCCGCGCTCTGTTCCGCGCACATGCTCGCGCACGGTTGTGGCCATCCCGCCGATGCCGCTTGAGACGACTACGTCTATCCGCGCGGCGCCAGCGGCAGCGTCGCTTGCAGCGTCGCCTGCAGCGCTGCAAGCGAGCAGGCCGCTGTCTGCTATGGCCTCGCGCGCCGCGACGACCGCAAGCTGAGCGAAGCGGTCCATCTTGCGCATGTCGGAGGCAGCGAGATGCTCTGCGAGGTCGCCTTTGACCTCTGCGGCCAGGCATGTCGCTTGAGCAGAGGCGTCGTATGAGCTGACAGCAGCAATGCCGCACACGGCTTGTCGCATCGACTCCCAAGTCTGCTCTGCTGTCATGCCGAGGGGCGTCACAGCGCCTATTCCGGTGACCACCACGCGTCGGTTCATGTCTTTCTCCTTGTCGCTTGTCTTGTCGTTGTCATCGTCGTTGGCCGGCAGGGCGCGGCATGTGCGCCCTGCGCGCCTCACATCGTCATGCCGCCGTCGACGGCGATGACTTGTCCGGTAATATAAGAGGCCCGGTCGCTTGCCAGGAAGCTGACTGCCGCCGCGACATCCTCGGGGGTGCCAAGCCGTGGCAGGGCAAGCGTCGTCATGAGTCGTGTCCGCGCCTCCTCAGAAAGCCCTTCGGTCATGCTGGTCTCAATAAAGCCAGGCGCCACGGCATTGACGGTCACCGAGCGCGAGCCAAGCTCCTTGG
This sequence comes from Coriobacteriales bacterium, assembly GCA_031279835.1. Classification (GTDB taxonomy): domain Bacteria; phylum Actinomycetota; class Coriobacteriia; order Coriobacteriales; family UBA8131; genus JAITHV01. The sequence continues at coordinate 4,983 of JAITHV010000080.1, read as the reverse complement.
CAAGCGACTTGGTGAGCCCGATCAGCCCTGCCTTGCTCGCCGCGTAGTTTGCCTGCCCGGCGTTGCCTGTTAGGCCGACCACGCTTGCAATGTTAATAATGCGCCCGGCTTTTTGTTTTACCATGTCGCGCGCGACAAGCTTGCAGAGATGAAACGCGGCGCGCAGGTTCACGCTGATCACTGCGTCAAAATCTTCAAGGCTCATGCGCATGGCAAGGGAGTCGCGTGTGATTCCAGCGTTGTTGACGAGAATGTCAATCGGGCCAAGAGACGCCACTGCATCCTGATAGACACGGGCACATTCGTCAGGAGACGAGACGTCGCCGCCGACGGTAACGAAGCGCAGCCCGGCATGGCCGCGCGCCGCCGCCCGCTCGCGGCACAGGTGCGCCGTTCTCTCAGCACCTTCTTTGCTTTGGGCGTAGTTGACGGCCACGCTGCAGCCTGTCTCGGCAAGCGCCATGCATACGGCGCGCCCGATTCCGCGGCTCGCGCCGCTTACCAATGCGGTGTTCATAGTTGTGCCTCCTCGTGTGAGCTTGTAATGCCTTGTCGGTCAAGGCGGTTTAGTGCTACGGCGCGCCAGTCAACGCCCTGCAGTGAAGACGCACGAGGCGTGTTGGGCGTCATAGACGGGGCAGCCTTTCTAGCGTTTGGCGGTACTCTGCCATAATGCGGGCAAAAATGTCTGCGAGCGGCTCGACGCGCACAAGCTGGCCCGCTGCCTGCCCGGCCATGAGGGATCCGTAGTCCGCGTCGCCTTCATGGACGGCTCGACGCAGCGAGCCGAGCGTGAGGCGCTCGAACTGCTCGCGGTCTGCGGCCTCTTGCTCGAGTTTGAGGTACTCGCGTGCCATTTTGTTCTTGATGATGCGGACCGGTGCTCCAACAGAGCGCCCGGTGACCGTTGTGGCGGTGTCGGAGGCCTTTATCAGGGCCTGTTTGTAGTTGTCGTGAATGGGGCACTCCTCGCTCACGAGAAGCGCCGTTCCCATTTGCGCCCCGATAGCCCCCAGGGCAAGCGCGGCACAGAGCTGGCGGCCAGACGCGATGCCGCCTGCGGCAATCACCGGCACGCTCACGGCATCGGCGACCTGGCATGCGAGCACCATGGTTGTTGCCTCGCCCACATGCCCGCCGCTCTCGGTGCCTTCGGCGATGACCGCGTCGGCACCGTACTTCTCAACACGTCGCGCGAGCGCGACGCTTGGTATGACGGGGATCACCTTGCTGCCGGCGCCTTTCCAGAGATCAATGTAGGCTGCCGGGTTGCCCGCTCCGGTAGTGATTACGTTTACATGTTCTTGGGCGAGCATAGTAGCAAGCTCGTCGATGTCTTGCGCCATGAGCATCACGTTCACGCCGAAGGGCTTGTCGGTCAGCGTGCGCAAGAGCCGTATCTCGGCGCGCACTGCATCGGCGTCCTTCCCCCCTGCGGCGATGATTCCGAGCGCGCCTGCCTCGCAGACGGCGGCGGCAAATTGGCCGGTTGCCACTTGGGCCATGCCGCCTTGCATGAGTGGGTATTCGATGCCAAGGAAGTCAGCAAGCGTCTGGGGGCGTGTCGGTTGTGATGCGGGCATGTCTATAAGCTCCTTTGCGTTGAGGGTTTCTGGCTGGCGTCACGGCAAGCGCGTCACGGCAGGCGCGTGACAGATGCGTGACCGATGCGCGACGGCAATGTCGTCACGCCCATTGCAGGTAGACTGCGCCGACGGTAAGCCCGCCGCCGAACCCAGCAATGATGACGTTTGCGCCCCGCTTCACGTGCCCGTTGCGCACGGCCTCGTCCAGGGCGATCGGCACGCTGGCGGCACTGGTGTTGCCGTAGCGGGCGAGGTTCATGAAGAAGCGCTCCATCGGAAGCCCCAGCTGGCGGGCCGCGCTAGCGATAATGCGCTGGTTTGCCTGGTGGCAGATAAGCAGGTCGATGTCCTCAAGTGCCACCTGCGCGCGCTCAAGAACGGTGCGCACGTTCGACACGAGCTTCTCGACCGCAAACTTAAAAACACTTGCGCCATTCATATGGATGTGCTCGTCGATATACAGCACCTCGTCGTTGCCGAAGGACTGCGTGACCCATGAAAAGGGAACCGTCTGGGTCATATCCTGGGGCGCGATGATGGCCGCGCCCGCGCCGTCGCCAAAGAGCACGGAGGTGTTGCGGTCGTTCATGTCGGTGATCCGCGACAAGACCTCGCTGCCGACTATCAGGGCGTAACAGTCAGGCGATATAAGGTGTGAGGCACAGATAAGCGCATAGATAAAGCCACTGCAGGCGGCATTGAGGTCGAAGGCGAGTATGTCAGCGCTCAGGCCGAGGTCGCGTTGGAGGCAGCTGGCAAGCGAGGGGCAGCGTTTCTCATTGCTGACGGTCGCACAGATCACGACGCCGATGCGCTCTTTGGGGACCCCCGAGGCCTTGAGCGCTGCCTTGGCCGCGTCAAGCGCGAGGCTCAGGCATGTCTCCCCACGTGCGACATGCCGTTCCTCGATGCCGGTGCGAGACCGAATCCACTCGTCGCTTGTGTCCATGATCTGAGCAAGCTGGTGGTTCGTTATGACGTTCTTCGGGGCGGCAGATCCGGTTCCCACTATCCTCATCTTGTTCCAATCGTTTTTGCGTGCCGCATAGTTGCCGCTATGAAGCCCGCCTCAATAAAACTGTCAGCCCTGCCGCAGCCGCGACGGGGCGCGCTGGTCCTTTACAGCTTGCCCTCGTCCCCAAGCGGGCGCAGCAGGTCAGAGAGGTTGCGCTCCAAAAATCCGGTGTCGGTGTGGTTGGAGATAAAGTCAGGGTTGTACATGAGCATGTAATGCAGCGGTATGTTGGTCGTGACGCCGCTGACGACCGTCTCTTCAAGAGCACGGCGCATGCGGCATATGGCCTCGCTGCGCGATCTGCCATGAACAATAAGTTTAGCTATCATAGAATCATAGAATGGGCTTATCGCATACTGTGGGTGCAAGACCGTGTCTACGCGGACCCCAAAGCCGCTCGGCAGGTGCAGGTAGTCGATGATGCCGGGAGACGGGCAGAAACCCTGCTCGGGGTCTTCGGCGTTGATGCGGCACTCGATTGCGTGTCCCCTGAACTCCACCTCGTCTTGTGAGAACGTCAGGGGCAGGCCTGATGCAACGCGCAGCTGCTCCCGCACAATGTTGATGCCGGTAATCATCTCGGTGATGGGGTGCTCGACCTGTATGCGCGTGTTCATCTCGATGAAGTAGTAGGAACTGTCGGGGGCGAGGACAAACTCGACCGTCCCTGCGTTGGTATAGCCTACGGCGTTCGCAGCCTTGAGCGCGTCTGCGAGCAGGGCCGCGCGGGTCTCTTCGGAGAGGATGCTGGCAGGTGCCTCCTCGAGGACCTTTTGATGGTTGCGCTGCAAGGTGCAGTCTCGCTCGCCGAGGTGCACGGTCGTGCCGAGCGCGTCAGCAAGCACCTGCACCTCGATGTGACGCGGGCTCACAATGAGCTTCTCGAGGTACATGCCGTCCTCGCCAAAACACGCAGCGGCTTCAGCCGTTGCCGCCGAGAACGCGTCCGGAAGATCGCCTGCCGCGTAGACGCGACGCATTCCGCGCCCGCCGCCGCCCGAGGTAGCCTTGAGCAGCACGGGGTACCCGAGCCGCTCGGCGATCTCAAGCGCCTCGTCTGCGTCGGCCACCAGGCCGTCTGAGCCGGGCACGACGGGCACGCCGCAGGTGCGCATGAGCGCCCGTGCGCGGTTCTTGTCTCCCAAAGTCGAGATGACCTCGGGGGTGGGGCCGATGAAGGTGATGCCCAGCTCGCGCACCCGCGCCGCGAACCCCGCGTTCTCAGAAAGAAAGCCATAGCCCGGATGCACAGCGTCGCAGCCCGTGGCCTGGGCGACCGTGAGCAGGGCGTCTTGGTTGAGGTAGCTGTTCTTGGCAGGCGCCGGGCCGATGCAGACCGCTTGGGTCGCCAGCGTCGTAAAGAGCGCGCCGCGATCGGCCTCAGAAAAGACAGCGACCGTCTCGATGCTCATCTCGCGGCAGGCCCGCAGTATGCGCGCCGCGATCTCTCCTCGGTTGGCAACCAATACCCGTTTGAACATATTTGTTACCCGTTGACCTTTCCTCTGGTGTCTAGAGACGGCGAGAATGCCGAAGATTGCCGAAGCGTGGCCATCTCCCGCGGCCGGCCGTCGGAAAGCTTAGGCTAGAGAGATAAGCGGCGCACCGTGCTCGACCAGTGCGCCGTCCTCATAGTGCACGGCCTGCACGGTTCCGTCGCAGGGCGCCTTTATCTCGTTGAACATCTTCATCGCCTCGATCAGGCACACTACGGTGCCGCGCTCGACTGTGTCGCCGACGTTCACAAAGGGCGCGGCACCCGGCTCCTTGGAGCGATACGCCATGCCGACAAGCGGTGCCCTCACAACGGTAATGGAACTGGCGGACAAGTCCACGTCAGCGCTTGCGACGGCACCGGCACTTGCAGCAGTACCGGTCTTAGCAATTGCGTCTGTTGCCCCCCCCGCCCCGACAAGCGCCGTTGGAGGGGCGCCGGCGGGGATTGCCATGACGGCGTTGGCAAAGGCGGGTGCAGGGGGCGAGAGATGGGGAGGCTCTTTCTCGAGCACGATTCGCGCGTCGGCGCCTTCGTACTCTATGCGCGTGAGGCCATGCCGCTTGAGGATGTCCGCAAGCTGCTTTACGCTCTCTGCGCTGAAGGCCTTTTCTGGCTCCATGAGAGATTACGCAATCAGCGAGTCAATGAGGCTTACCAGGTCGCCGACCGTCTTGATGTTCTCTGCCTGAGACGGCTCGATCTCGATGTCGAGCTCCTCCTCGAGCGACATGATGAGCTCGACGGCGTCAAGGGAGTCTGCTCCGAGGTCCTCGTTGAGGCTTGCCTCCAGGGTCACTTCGCCCTCGTCGGCGCTCAGTTTGTCCACGAGTACCTTGCGTACAGTCTCAAAGGTGTCAGCCATGTTCAGTTCCGTCCAAAAGTCA
>JAITHV010000044.1 GCA_031279835.1 Coriobacteriales bacterium | reverse complement strand
GAGCATCACCCTTTCGACGCTGCATGGCTGTCCGCGTGAGGAGATCGAGCGCATCGCCCACTACCTACTCACCGAAAAACGCATCTCGACCTGCGTCAAGTGCAACCCGACCCTGCTCGGCTACCAGGACGCGCGGCGCATCATGGACTCAATGGGCTATGACTACGTGTCGTTTGGCGAGCTGCACTTCAACGAGGACCTGCAGTACGACGACGCAGTGGGCATGATAGGACGGCTCAAGGAGACGGCGTCAGGCCTTGGCCTCGAGTTCGGCGTCAAGATCACCAACACCTTCCCGGTAGACATCACGCGCGGCGAGCTTCCGGGCGAGGAGATGTACATGTCAGGCCGGTCGCTGTTTGCGCTCTCGCTCACCGTGGCGAGCCGTCTGGCAAACGCCTTCAAGGGCGAGCTGGTCATATCGTACTCAGGCGGGGCCGACGCCTTCAACCTCGTCGAGCTGCTTGCCGTCGGCATCGGGCCGGTCACGGTAGCAACGACGGTGCTCAAGCCGGGAGGCTACGAGCGCATGCGCCAGCTTGCCGAGCTCGCCGAGCCCCTGCTCGAAGCAGGCGCCGAAGCGACAGTGCGGCCAGGCGCCATTGACGCCGAACGCCTCTTAGAGACTGCCGAGAACGTGGCGGGCATCGTGCGTCACCGCAAGGAGTACCGTGAGGGACTTGGCGCTGGCACCACCGCGACGGTGCCCCTCGCGCTTACCGACTGCGGTGCGGCGCCGTGCTCACAAAGCGGCTGCCCCATCAACCAGCAGATACCAGCCTACCTCGAGCAGGTGGGCAAGGGCAACATGGAGCGCGCGTTTGCCATCATCGCCAACGACAACGTGCTGCCTTCGATCACGGGCACCATCTGCGACCACAACTGCCAGAACAACTGCACGCGCCTTGACTACGACGACTCGCTCCAGATCCGCAGCGCAAAGAAGGTCGCGTCGCTGGCCGCGCAAAAGGACTTTGTCGCTCAGACAAAGGCGCCGCAGCTTGCAAGCGACGCACATGTGCTGGTCATCGGTGCCGGTCCCGCCGGCCTGGCAGCCGCCGCGTACCTGCGCCGCAATGGCGTGCGCGTCACGGTGCGCGAGTCACGCCAGCAGGCGGGCGGCATTGTCTCGCATGTCATCCCCGCTTTTCGCATAGACGACAGCGAGATCGGCCTTGACGTTGCGCTTGCAGCCGCCTGGGGCGTCGAGGTTCAGCTCGGCGCAGATCCCGACTTTGACCTCGGCGCGCTCAAGGGCAGCTTCGACTACGTGGTAGTGGCCACGGGCGCATGGAAGGAAGGGAGAGGCCCCCTGCCCCTTGACGGCACTACGGTCATCGACGCGCTTGACTTCCTGGGACGCTCGCGCGCAAGCGGCTGCACGCTTGACCTCGGCGCACGCGTCGCGGTTATTGGCGGCGGCGACGTAGCAATGGACTGTGCCCGGGCTGCCGCGCGAAACGCAGGGGTCGAGGAGGCCGTCGTCGTCTACCGCAGGACGCGCGCTCAGATGCCGGCGCAGCGCGAGGAGATCGAGCTGGCGCTCAAGGACGGCGTGCGTGTCCTCGAGCTGTGCTCGCCAGACACTTTTGTGCGCGGCCTGCTCACGTGCGAGAAGATGCGGCTTGGCGCGCTGGACGCGAGCGGCAGGCGCGGCATCGAGGGCACCGGCACCTTCGAGGTGCTCTCGTTTGACACGGTGATCAGCGCCGTGGGCGCCCAGGTAGACACTGCGGCCTTTGCTGCAGCCGGCCTTGCGACAGACGCGCGCGGGCTTGCCGTCGTGAACGACGCCAACGAGTCCTCAATGAGCGGCGTGTACGTGGCCGGAGACTGCAAGGCGGGGCCAAAGACCGTGGTCGCCGCCATGGCAGACGCCAAGGCCATAGCCAAAGACATCCTCGCCAAGTTGGGCATTGTGCCAGACTTCGAGGACTTCGTGCCTGAGGCGTGCCGCTCAGAGCTCATAGCCAAGAAGGGCGTGCTTGCCGCAGCTGTGCGCCCCACCGACCTCCCTGCAGGCGACTCGCCTGAGGCGCTTAAACTTGACACCGCTGCTCAGCTTGACTCACTGCGCTGCCTTGCCTGCGACGTGGTCTGCGAGGTCTGCGCCGACGTGTGCCCGAACCGCGCCAACGTGGTCATCGACTGTGCTGACGCGGCAGGAGCGGCTCGCGCGCCGCTCGTGCGACGCTACCAGATCCTGCACCTCGACGGCCTGTGCAACGAATGCGGCAACTGCGGCGTGTTCTGCCCGACCTCGGGCAACCCCTACCTTGACAAGCTGACGCTGTTTGCCACCGACGAGGATTTCGCCGACTCGAAGAACAAGGGCTTCTTGCCGCTCGATGCCGACGCAAGTCGCTTCAAGGCCCGCCTTGAGGACGGCAGCGTCGTCGAGGCGGCCCTAGGCGACGGCACCCTGCCGGGCGCCTATGAGGCGGTCCTCGCTTCTGTCATGAGCTCGTGCCGTTATCTGCTGCGCAGCTAGAGCGACTAAACTAAGGAGTAAACGTATGACTACCCTAATAACTAACGGCGCTGTTATCACGCGTGATGCGGCGCGGCCCTTCATAGACGGAGGAGCCGTCGCCTTCGAGGGCACGACCATCGTCGCAGTAGGCGAGACGTCCGAGCTGCGGGCGGCGTATCCTGACGCCGAGCTCATCGACGCCAAGGGCAGGATCGTCATGCCCGGGTTTATCAACACGCACATGCACTACTACAGCACCTTTGCGCGCGGTATCAACCTCGGCGGCCGGCCGGCCACCACGTTTGGCGAGGTGCTTAAAGGCCTGTGGTGGAAGCTCGACAAGATGCTCACGCTTGACGACGTGTATTACAGCGCGGTCGGCCCGATGATCGACGCCGTGCGTATGGGGGTCACCACGGCCATCGATCACCACGCCTCGCCCTGTGCGGTGCGCGGCAGCCTCTTCAAGATCGCGGAGGCGGCCGAGATGATCGGGGTGCGCAGCAACCTGTGCTACGAGGTCTCAGACCGTGACGGCGAGAAGATCGCAGCCGAGGGCATCGCCGAGAACATCGAGTTCGTGCGGCACTGCCAGGCCAAAGGCGACGACATGCTCAAGGGCCTTGTGGGCATGCACGCGCAGATGACAGTCTCGCAAAAGACGCTCGAAGCGCTTGTGTCCGCCGCCGAGGGCATCGGCGCCGGCTACCACATCCATGCCGCCGAGGGCGTGGAAGACGTCGTGAACGCGTTGGCCCTGTATGACCGCCGTGTCATCGAGCGCCTGGCCGACAACCGCATCCTCAACGAGCGCTCGCTCGTGGTGCACTGCGTGCACGTGACCGACGAAGAGATCGACCTGCTCGCTAACAGCGGGGTCGCCGTTATCAACAACCCCGAGTCCAACATGTCAAACGCAGTCGGCTGCTCGCCGGTGCTCAAGATGCTCGAGCGCGGCGTGCTTGTCGGCATGGGGACTGACGGCTACTGCGTCGACATGACGCAGTCGCTGCGCGGCGTGCATGCCATTCAAAAGCACGTGGCCGGCGTTCCCTCTGTGGGCTGGGGCGAGCCGCACCAGATGCTCTTCGAGAACAACAAAACCGTCGTGAACCGCCTCATCGACGGGACAACAGGCGTTCTGGCCCCTGGGGCTTATGCAGATATTGTAGTTATAGGATATCAAGCGCCAACGCCAATAAACGCCGACACCTATTCGAGCCACCTCCTGTTCGGCGTCTCAGGCCGAAACGTCGACACGACCGTCATCAACGGGCGCGTCGTCATGCGCGAGCGCGAGCTTGTGGGCATCGACGAGGAGAAGCTCATGGCGGACTCCCGCCAACAGGCCGCAGCGCTCTGGGCCAGGATATGACGAGTGGCACCAAGCCGTCGCTCGACGGGCACGCGGAGGGCCATTCCCCGCAGGGCGGCGGTATGATGGCAGATAAGACAAGAGAGCCAAGAAAGAACCAGGAAGGAGAAGCAATGAAGATCACCATCAATGGGACGCTGTATGACGTGCCTGCGGAGCGGTCGCTCCTGCGCTACCTGCGCGACGACCTGCGCCTCACGTCGGTCAAGGATGGCTGTAGCGTGGGTGCTTGCGGCACCTGCACCGTTCTCATCAACGGGCAGGCCACCAAGGCATGCACGCGCAAGACCGAGAACCTTGAAGGCGCAGAGGTCATCACGGTCGAAGGGCTGAGCGAGCGGGAGAAGGAAGTCTATGTGGAGAGCTTCGCTGCGGCCGGCGCCGTGCAATGCGGCTTTTGCATTCCCGGCATGGTCATGGCGGCCAAGGCGCTCATCGACTCGAACCCCAGCCCGACGCGCCATGACGTCAAGCTCGCCATCAACGGCAACATCTGCCGCTGCACAGGCTATGTGAAGATCGAGGACGCCATCTTGCTGGCCGCCGAGTACTTCCGCAACGGAAAGTCGGTGCCCGACCCCGAGACCTCGGCGCGCATGGCCGAGGACCGCAAGCGGCCGGACGCCGCCGAGAAGGTGCTCGGAACCGGTGTCTTCGGGGACGACATCTACCTTGACGGCATGATCTATGCCAAGGCGCTGCGTGCCCCGTCGCCGCGCGCCCTTATCAAGGGCATCGACACGAGCGAGGCGGAGAAGCACCCCGACTGCGTGCGCGTCCTCACGGCGGCCGACGTGCCCCACAACAAGATCGGCCACCTCAAGCAGGACTGGGACGTCATGATCCCCATTGGCAGCGAGACCCGCTACGTGGGCGACGCCATCGCCCTGGTCGGCAGCAAGACGGCCGCAAGCCTCGACAAGATCATCAAGCTCATCAAGGTCGACTATGAAGAGCTGCCCCCGGTGACCTGCCCCACCGACGCCCTCAAGGCCGACGCGCCGCTCATTCACGAAGGCGGCAACATCATGAGCAAAGAGTACCTGCATCGCGGCAACCCCGACGCAGCTATTGCCCAGGCCGCCCATGTGGTGACGCGCAAGTACTACACTCCGCACAACGACCACGCCTTCATGGAGCCTGAGGTGGCCGTCGCGGTTCCCATGGGCGCTGACGGCCTGCACCTGTACACCGGCGGGCAGTCGGTTTACGATGACCGGCGCGAGGCAGCCCTCATGCTCGATCTGCCTCTCGAAAAAGTCCAGGTCACGTCCAACCTCGTCGGCGGCGGATTTGGCGGCAAGGAAGACATGAGCGTGCAGCAGCATGCCGCGCTCATGGCCTGGCATACCAAGCTTCCTGTCAAGGTCAAGTTCTCTCGCCAAGAGAGCATTGACTATCACACAAAGCGCCACGCCATGGAGATGGAGTTCACAACCGCCTGTGACGCCGACGGCAAGATCGTGGCCATGAAGGCACTGCTTATCGCCGACACCGGCGCGTATGCGTCGCTTGGCGGCCCGGTGCTCCAGCGCGCCTGCACGCACGCCGCTGGACCGTACAACTTTCAAAACATCGACATCCTCGGCATGGCAGTCTACACGAACAACGTCGTCTCGGGCGCTTACCGAGGCTTTGGCGTCACCCAGAGCTGCTTTGCCATGGAAAGCAACCTCAACCTTCTCGCCGAGATGGTGGGCATATCTCCGTGGGAGATCCGCTATCGCAACGCCATCCGCCCGGGCCAGGTGCTTCCCAACGGTCAGATCGCCGATGAGAACACGGCCATGGTGGAGACGCTGGAGGCAGTCAAGGACGTGTTCGAGTCAAGCCCGTACGCCGGCATCGCCAGTGGTTTCAAAAACAGCGGCAAGGGCGTCGGTGTCAAAGACATGGGCCGCTGCTTGCTCAGCGTTGAGGACGGCAAGGTGCACGTGCGCACGTCGGCTGCCTGCATGGGCCAGGGCATCGCTGCCATGTGCATGCATGTGGTAGGCGAGGCCACTGGCCTTGCGCCCTCCCTCATCGTGCAAGACACGCCCGACACGGTGCGTACTCCTGATTCCGGCACGAGCACGGCGTCGCGCCAGACGCTCGTCACCGGCGAGGCGACACGCCGTGCCGCCGTGCAGCTCGCCGAGGCGCTGGCGGCAGGCAAGTCGCTTGCCGATCTTGAGGGCCAGGAGTTCTATGCCGAGTACTTCGCCGAGACCGACCCGATGGGGGCAGCCGTTCCCAACCCGGTGAGCCATGTCTCGTACAGCTACGCCACCCAGGTAGTTATCCTCGACGAGGAAGGCAAGCTCGAGAAGGTTGTGGCCGCCTATGACGTCGGCGTCCCCGTCAACCCCAAGTCGTGCGCCGGCCAGATCGAAGGCGGCGTCGCCATGGGCCTGGGCTTCGCGCTTACGGAGGACTTTCGTACCGAAGGCGGTTATCCGAAGATGAAGTACGGCACGCTTGGGCTGCCTCGGGCCACGCAAGTGCCGCCCATCGAGGTGGTTTTCACCGAGATCGAGCCGTCGCGCCTGCTGCCTTACGCATACGGGGCCAAGGGAGTGGGCGAGCTGTGCCTTATCCCCACCAGCCCGGCGGTGGCACACGCCTACTACCGCCTCGACGGCACGCATCGCACGCGCCTGCCGCTGCGAGGCACCTATTACAAGAAGTAGGGCCATGACGGGGGCGCTGCCAGCGCGGCGCCCCCGTGCTCTGCCAGGAGAGGAGCTGAGCTAATGATCATCGTCAAGGGGACTGTGGTGACTGCCGAGAAGGCAGCTTTGGCAGACGTGCGCATCGAGGAGGGACGTGTCGTCGAAGTGGGGAACGGCCTTGCGCCCCGACAGGCGGGGGAGGAGGTCATTGACGCTGCCGGCCTGCTCGTCATGCCGGGCGCCGTTGACGTGCACACGCACATGGACTTGCTCGTCGGCACCGCGCGTGCTTCAGACAGCTTTCTGACAGGAACGGTCGCCGCTGCCTGCGGCGGGACGACTTCCATCATCGACCACATGGCCTTTGGGCCGGCGGGCTGCAACCTACAACACCAGGTGGACGCCTATCATGTGCTTGCCGACGGGAAGGCGGTCATCGACTACGGGTTTCATGGCGTGGTCGACCGTGTTGACGAGGGCATCCTTGACGAGATGGAGCACATTGCCGCCGAAGGCATCACGAGCTTCAAGTTCTACATGACCTATGACCGCCGTCTTGACGACGAGTCCATTCTCCGCCTTCTCGCGCGGGCACGCGAGCTCGGCGTGCTGCTGTGCGTGCACTGCGAGAATCACGCGACGCTCACCTGGCTGCGCGCGCTCTATGTGGCGCAAGGGCGCACCGACGCGCGCTATCATGCCAAAAGCCGCCCTGCCTCCTGCGAGGCAGAGGCGATATTCCGGGTGCTCACGCTTGCCAAGGCTGCAGGCGAGGCACCGGTCTATGTGGTGCACACGTCCTCAGCGGCGGGGCTTGCGGCGGTCGCGGCCTTTGACGCCAACACGCCGCCCGCCTTTGCCCACCTCGAGACCTGCCCGCAGTACCTCTTGCTTGACGAGTCGTCTTACGGGCTTCCCGACGGCGAGGGCCTCAAGTTTGTCATGAGCCCCCCAGTCCGTCGCGCTGAGGATCGCGAGGCGCTCTGGGCAGCCCTTGCAGACGGTCGTGTGGAGGTCGTGGGCACCGATCATTGCCCCTTTTACTTCAGCGAGAAGAAGCGCCTCGGTGAGGCCGACTTCACCGCGTGCCCCAACGGGGCGCCGGGCGTGGAGCTCAGGCTTGCGCTCATGCACAGCGAGGGAGTCGTGCGCCGGGGCATGAGCCTGTCTCGGCTGGTGGACGTCTGCGCCACTACGCCGGCGCGGCGCTTTGGGGTGTATCCACAAAAAGGCACGATAGCGCCGGGATCCGACGCCGACATCGTCTTGTTCGACCCTGCCCGCAGGGTGCGCGTGACCCACGGACTCCTGCATGAGCGTGTTGACTACACGCCCTACGAAGGCATGGAGCTTGTCGGCTATCCCGTCATGACCATCAGCCGAGGCGATGTCATTGTGCGCGAGGGCGCCTTTGTCGGCGCTGACGGTCGGGGGCGCTACCTGCGCAGGTCCCTGCCTGACCTGCGCTGACAGCCTGTCATTGCTTGGTGTGATGGGCGCGAAACGCGGGGAGCAGGCTGGCTGCGAGCGTGCGGTGCTTGTCGCCCAAATACGAGTTCTCGATGACGCTCACAAACTGATCGTCGTCTTTGGACTTGCGGATGATATCATGCACGCGCTTGAAGTTCCCGCCTAAGAGGTTGTGCTCGCGCAGCACCGCCGAGACGAGCTTCTTGACTGAGGGGCGCAGTGGCTCGCTCAGGTCCTTGGCGCCGTTTGGGGAGCCGTTCGGTGTGTCGGCTGGCTGGTCGTGGTCGGGCAGGGGAGGGGCGGTCTTCTTCATGCCGTTTTGGGGCAGCTGTGCGTCTGCGATGGTCTTTTGCAGGCGAACCACGACGTCCTTGCGGTATTCCTTCCAGAAGTCACGAGCAGCTAGGAACCCCTGGTCGCCGCTCACAATGACGAACTTCGAGCCCTTGTTCTCGCCGATGAGCGATCCAAGATAGCTGGCTATCTGGATGTCAAGATAGTTGCGACCTGAGCCTTCAGCCTTCTTCCAGACAACGCGGGCGGGAGTGCGCGAGATTGCAATAGCGGCGTCAGTGTGGACGGTTTGGTTGGTCTTGCCGAGAAAAAGGACCACATAGTCTTCGGGAGCGAGCCGGTTTATCCCCTCAAGCCCATGGTGATGGACGTTCTCGTAGTCGATCAGATAGGTTGTCATGTATGGATTCCCTTGGTGTGTCGTTCGTATAGTGTTTATGAGATTGTATCATACCAGTCGTTGTCGGCCACACCCCATGTCTGCCCGTGCCCCATGTCTGCTCGCGACAAAACCCGCCTGATACTGTTCACGCCCCCTGGCAGATGAAGCCCCGGTAAAGCTCCTAAGTCGCAGGATACTGTTTTATCGCGTAAACGCGCAAATGCAGCAACCACCTGTTTTGACCAGGTTATTTGCGCGGCGACGCGTGTGCTTGCAACACTTGCCCCATGGGTGTATAGTCCCGTCTTTGACACTTCACAAAGAGTATGCCCAGCTAGATGCCTGTTTTTGGCATCTGAAAAGTGCGTACCATGTCTTCTATCGCCTTGTTGCACGAAAAATTCTTTTCATCTGTTTG
>JAITHV010000117.1 GCA_031279835.1 Coriobacteriales bacterium | reverse complement strand
AACGAGTTCCAAGACGAGCTGCATCGCCCGATGTGGCCTTACAAGTTCAAGATAAAGATGTCCGGCTGTGCCAACGACTGCGTGGCGGCCGCAGCCCGCGCCGACTGCTCGGTCATCGGCACCTGGCGCGACACCATCACCATCGACCAAGCTGAAGTGAAGAAGTACGTCGAGGCGGGGCTCGACGTCCAGATGGACGTCTGCCACCGTTGCCCGACCCACTGCCTGCATTATGACGCGAAGTCCCAGGAGCTGACAGTGGAAGGCGAGGAGTGCTCGCGCTGCATGAACTGCGTCAACGTCATGCACAAGGCGATCAAACAGGGCAAAGAAAAAGGTGCGACAATTATGATTGGTGCCAAGTCTACGATTGTGAAGTCGGCTTTCATGTCTTGGGTCATCGTCCCCTTCATGAAAATGGAGGCTCCCTACACCGAGTTCAAGGAACTGATGCAGCGCATCTGGGAGTGGTGGGACGAGAACGGCAAGACCCGCGAGCGTGTTGGGGAGTTGATCTACCGTCTTGGCATGGGAGCGTTCCTGCGCGGCGTCGGCCTGCCGCCTGTGCCGCAAATGGTCTTTCGTCCCCGCGCCAATCCCTATGTGTTCTGGCAGAAGGACGAGATTGTCACAGACTGATCTCTGGCCTGTGAGGGCAAGTACCGGATACCTTTGGAATGACGAGGTGAATGTAATGGCAAGTATCGACAACGGACCACCAGACTATCGCAACTACCTGCACCCAACAGTCAAAGAGAACTACGGGAAGTGGAAGCACCACGAGCACGTAAGGCCAGGCGTTCTCAAGCATGTCGGCGAGTTCGGGGAGATCTACAGTGTCAGGGTGGGCTCTCCGCGCTTAGTGAGCATTGACTTCATACGCGACGTCTGCGATCTCGCAGACCAATACTGTGAAGGCTACCTGCGGTTCACCAGTCGCAACAACATTGAGTTCTTAACAGCGGACGCCAGCCAGGTCGAGCCTTTGATCACGGCCTGCCAGGCCAAGGGCCTGCCGGTCGGCGGCACAGGAAAGTCGCTGCGCAACATTGTCCACACCCAGGGCTGGGTACACTGCCACACGCCTGCTGCCGATGCCTCAGGCATAGTCAAGGCGGTCATGGACGACCTCTTTGAGTACTTTGTCAGTGACGACCTGCCTGCCCAGTTGACGGTTGCCATGGCCTGCTGTCTGAACATGTGCGGCGCCGCCCACTGCAGCGACATCTCCATCGTCGGCGTCCACCGCACTGTGCCCCAGCTCAACCACGAGCTTATCCGCAAGGGCACCGAGATCCCCTCGCTGGTGGCCTGCTGCCCGACGGCGGCAATACGCCCCGACCCAAAGAACAAGAGCGTGACGGTCGTCGAAGAGCGCTGCATGTACTGCGGCAACTGCTACACGATGTCGCCTGGCATGGGCATCATGGATGCCCAAAACGACGGCGTGGCCATCATGGTCGGCGGAAAAGTCTCGAACGCTCGCTCGGTTCCGAGTTTCTCGCGCATGGTCATTCCCTTCCTCCCGAACAACCCGCCACGTTGGCCAGAAACGACTGAGGCGGTACGCCATCTTGTCGAGGTCTGGGCCTCACGCGCCCGAAAACACGAGCGTATGGGCGAGTGGATCGAGCGCATCGGCTGGGAGCGGTTCTTCACCCTGACCGGCATCGAGTTCACTGACAAGCACATTGACGATTATATTTTCTCACGTGAGACCTTTAGGACTTCAGCGGCGTTCAAATACTAAAGCGCCGACAAACGGATTGCACGAACAATCGTCGCAAGGATAAGGGGAACACTATGTCTACTGACAACACTAAGACCGGCGGGCTGCGCGGACTCTACCAAAAAGAAGACTGGTGGGCCGTGTGGATCGGCCTCGGCACGGTCATCATCGCGTTGGTGATGTGGACTTTTGGCCAGTCCTTGAGCCCTATCACCGTGTCCTTTAAAGGATACGAGAATTTCTCAGATTTGCCTGGCATCCTGCCGGGCCTGTTTCCGGGCGTGCTATTCCTCTTCCTCGTCATGCTCATCGTCTTCTCGATAGCCGCAGGAGTCATGGGGCGCAGCGTGCTAAAGTTCGTCGCCGGCTTCACGCTGCTTTTTGTGCTGGCGATCATCGTACAGATCCTTGGCGCCTGGAGTTGGGCCAAGACCCTGAACATCGAGGCGCCGGTGATGGCCCTGATTATCGGCCTTGTCATCGGAAACCTCCTCAAGATTCCAGCCTGGTTCGACGCAGCCATGCGCACCGAGTTCTACGTCAAGACCGGCATTGTCTTTATGGGCGCCACCCTGCCCTTCACCTTGATCCTCCAGGCCGGCCCGATCACCCTTCTCCAAGCCTCTGCGGTGGCTGTCGTCACCTTCTTGGTGATTTATTGGGTGGGCACGCGCATTCTGAAGATCGAGAAGCCCTTCGCGGCAACCCTCGGCGCCGGCGGCTCGATTTGCGGCGTCTCCGCCTCTATCGCCATCGGCAGCTCCGTCAACGCAAAGAAGAGCCATGTCTCGACGTCAATCTCGATAGTTGTCATCTGGGCCACGGTGATGGTCTTCCTGCTTCCTATTTTCGCCCGGGCCATTGGCCTGTCAGATGGTGCGGCAGGCGCTTTGATCGGCACCTCGGAGTTCGCTGACGCCGCCGGCGTTGCTGCGGCGGGACAGTTCGGTGACGGTGCCTTGACCACGTTTACCTTGATGAAGGTGGTCGGGCGCGACATATTCGTTGGAATATGGGCTTTGATCCTTGCCTTCATCTCCGTCACGATCTGGGAGCGGCACAAGGCAAACAAGTCAGACGGCAGCGTCCAGAAGCCCTCGGCCAGTGTCATCTGGGAGCGCTTCCCGAAGTTCGTCATCGGCTTTTTTATAGCCTCAATCCTCATCTCCTTGGTCGTGCTGTTGGCCCCCGACTCAAGCACGCTCGACAAAGTAGTCCTCGCTCCCATCAAGAACCTCAGAAACTGGGCCTTTGTGCTCTGCTTCCTCTGCATAGGCCTGACCACCCGCTTCCGCGACTTGGCGGAATTCGGCTGGAAGCCTTTCGCGGCCTTCTCCGCCGGGGTCGTCGTCAATGTTGGCCTTGGCATTCTTTTCTCAGTCTTCTTGCTGAACGGCTACTGGACGCAGATCGGCCTGTCATAGCCATGAGCGATCAGGTCGCCAAGGAAGTCTGCATTCAGACGGCATGCTTCTTCCTCCCGTTCTTCGAGGCAGGAGAATGGCGCACGCAGAAGAAGTCACCTTGGAGGTCTCTGAAGAATGAGAGCGCGAGCCCGGATGCCTTGTTTGCGCTCGCCACGTACACAGAAAAACGCATCAGAAGCTGTGGCAGGTGCATGGCCTTTCTGCTGAGCATTCATGACGACTGGTGCATCAAAGTCAAGAAAGAGGGCGTATGGATGATGACAAGGACCATGATCTACGAGGACATCCTTCCGCAGCTCAAGGCGGCTGGCATCAGCGAAAACGAATATATTCTATACAGTGAATATACCCGTGCTTGGGGCATGCTATGAGGTCGCATGCATACGAGACGCACATGAGCAGACAACTGTGAGCAGACACTCCGCACAACAGGCGCACCGCCTGCAGCGGCGACGTCCCCTACCGCACATGGCACGGTCGGGGACGTCGCCGCGCCCTATGGCGCAAGGCTGGGCAACGTGAGGGCTGCCTGATGCGCGACCCTGCGCGGGAGGCGCTTTACCAGGCCTTGTCTGAGGGCGACTTTGATCAGGTCCTGGCCGCGTTCGACCAAGACCGGTCGCGCGTCTTGCGCGACCTCGCCCGGCTCACCTACGCGCCGGGCGACGCCTTGTGCGGCCAGGCTGTCGCCGCCCTGCGCGGTCTCTCCGAGCGACGCGCCGCGCAAGACCCCGAGTTCTTCCGAGAGGTCATTCGTCGGCGCATCTGGGGCATGAACGAGGAAGGCGGGAATATCGACTGGTCCGCGCCAGAGTGCGTGGCGGCAGTCATAGCAGGCTCGCCTTCACACTATCGTGAGTTTGTGACCGTGATGTTTTGTGCGGCAGCCGACGAGCCAATCTTCGCAGACAGCCTCCGCGCCGCCCTCAAGCTATTGAAGGAGAGCGATCCAAGCCTCCTAGACGATCTGCCAGACACCGCTCGCCCGTGACGCGCTCAGCTGCTGGATCCTGCGTTGCCAGAGGCAAACTCATCGAGCAGCGCGCGAATCTGGGCATCCGCCTGGCCTGACTGGCCTGAGCGTATCAGCTCGTGGAAGCTCTCGTCCGTTGCAAGCATCCAGAACTCTTCCCGGCGCTCGGCAGGCAGAGCGGCATGTGCCCGTGCGCGCCACGATCTGAGCCAGTCGATGAAGGCGGCCATGTCGTCGTCGAACTGGGACTCCAGGCCAAGCCGGATGCGACGCGCCAGCAGCGGGCTTGACCCGCCCGTCGAGACTGCAATCGAGAGAGACCCTCGACGCAGCACGGAAGGAAGATAAAAGCTGCAAAGCTCAGGGCAGTCGGCCACGTTTACCATAAGCCCGCGCTCCTTGGCGTCGGCAGAGACGCGAGCGTTGACTGCAGGATCGTCAGTGCAGCAAAACACGAGAGTTGCCTGGTCTAGGTCGTCAGCTTGGTACCTGCGAGCCACCCATTTGCAACGCCCATTCTCCACAAGTTCTTGCAACTCGTCGCCAAGGCGGGCAGCAACAACCGTCACTGTTGCCTCGCAGCTCAAAAGGCCGACGACCTTGCGCGCCGCCACAGCTCCGCCCCCTACCACGAGGACGGGCTGTTCGGCGATGTTGAGGGCTACAGGATACGTTGCTGCCATTGGCTTTTCCTATCGGTTGGAGCGAGGCTGAATGGATCAGAGCTGTATCTGCCCCGATAATAGCACACCCATGGCAGCCCTTTATGCTGCGGTTAGCGCGCGCTCGAGAACCCGGCAGCGCCACAGGCTTCTGAGCAGCC
This sequence comes from Coriobacteriales bacterium, assembly GCA_031279835.1. GTDB lineage: Bacteria > Actinomycetota > Coriobacteriia > Coriobacteriales > UBA8131 > JAITHV01. The sequence continues at coordinate 2,918 of JAITHV010000117.1, read as the reverse complement.
ACTCAGCTAAGTCATACGTTTATGTGATGGTAGAATAAAAACTTTTGATTTTACTGGCGTTCGCGCAGGTGTTTGAATGTGACTAGCAAGGTCTGTCAGACCGGTTTGGGCAGTGTGCGCATTGGGTTTTGCAAGGAGGTGGCAACTGTGTTCATGGTAACAATCAACGATGACAGCTGTAGCGGGTGTGACGCTTGTGCAGACGGCTGTCCAGCCAGCATTTTGGAATTCAACGGCGAGAAGTCCTTTGTCGCAGGCGACCCCTGCGAGTGCATGGGCTGTGAGGCCTGTGTCGCAGTCTGTGAGAGTGGGGCCATCGTTGTGACCGAACTATAAGCTGAGCCATTGTTAGCATTCAAGGAGGATGATTGTCATGGAGAAAGGCCCCGCTGACCCCGTTGTTAAAGAGAAGGTGCTTGCGTATCTCGAAACAGTCGAGAAGGCAAAAAGCAAAGAGATCGCCCTGAAGATCGGTGTTCCCAAGGCCGCAGTCGATCTGGCGGTAAAGGAACTGGCGTTTGAAGACAAGGTCGAGTATCTCTACATCACAACAACCTTTGTGGCCCTCAAGGGCAAAGTGCCGCCGCCAGAGTGAGTTGTGTGGACATGATGACGGCCACAGGAGCCACCAAGCGCGCGCGCGCGGACATTCTCACGAAATGGCGCCAGTCCATCGACGCCGAGCGAGGCCCCAGCCCCTTCGGCGCGGCGCCGGCCACAAGTCGCTTCGCCAACCCGACTGGGCACCTGTTTGAGCAGACGACTGAGCTGCTGCTGGACTGGGCGCTCTCCGACGCTGACGTCTCAGAAGCGCATATGGCCTTGGAAGACATTTGCAGGGTTCGCGCCGTACAGGGCCTCAGTCCCGCTCAGGCGTTGAGGTTCATTCCTGACTTGAAGGCGATCGTGCGTTCCGTGCGGGAAGGCACGCAGCAGTCCGAGGCAGAACACGCTGGCCTAGAGCAGCTAGAATGTCGAATTGACATGCTGCTCTTGCAGGCTTTTGACGAATATGCGCTTCAGCGGGAGCGCATCGCCGAAATCCGGATCGACGAGATACGCAGATTGTACGGGAGAGGCGCACAATGAAGGCCTTGCTCCCGCTCTTTTTGGTCATAGCGCTCGTGGCACTGATTTGGCTCGGAGTCGAGCACCTGCATTGGCACCAGTTCTTCGGAGTTGTCGTGCCGTATGCGGCGCTCGTCGTGTTTGTCGTCGGGTTTGTCTTTAGGGTAGTGCGTTGGGGCCGCTCGCCTGTCCCCTTCCGCATTCCCACGACCTGCGGACAAGAAAAGTCCCTGCCCTGGATCAAAGCAAACAGACTTGAGAACCCTTCTGGCAAGCTTGGCGTGCTGGGGAGGATGCTGCTCGAAGTGCTGTGCTTCCGCTCGCTGTTCCGCAACACACGCACCGAGAAGCACGGGGCACAGCTGGGCTTCGGCTCGGCTAAGTGGCTCTGGCTGGGCGGCCTGGTCTTTCATTGGTCGCTGTTGATTATCCTGCTGCGCCATCTTCGTTTTTTTCTTGACCCCGTTCCGTGGGCGGTGCAAGGCCTCGAGGCCGCCGACAGCTTCATTCAAGTGGGCATTCCGCTGCTTTATGTCACCGACGCGGCCATAGTCGCCGCCCTCACCTATCTTTTCCTGCGCCGCGTCGTCGCGCCGAGGATCCGTTACATCTCCTTGCCGGCCGACTACCTGGCGCTTTTCCTGCTTCTGGCAGTCGCCCTCAGCGGCATCCTGATGCGCTACTGGTTCAAGGTCGACCTGCTGGCTGTGAAGGAGATGACGATGGGGCTTGCCACCTTCAGCCCACAGGCAAGCGCTGAGGTCGGCGCCTCATTTTATGTCCACCTTGGCCTGGTCTCGGTGCTTTTTGCCTACTTTCCCTTCAGCAAGCTCATGCACGCGGGTGGCGTCTTCTTCAGCCCGACCCGCAACTTAGCCAACAACAGCCGTCAGAAGCGACACGTCAATCCTTGGAACTATCCGGTGGCGGTGCATACCTATGCCGAGTATGAGGCCGAGTTCGCCGAGAAGATGCGCAAGGCCGGGTTGCCGACGGATCAGGCAGCGCAGCCAGAAGAGCAGGGTGATTGAACATGCCAAAACTTCCTGAGCAGCACGAGCTGCTTGCTTTCGATTACCAGCCGCCAAAGACCGGCTGGATGGACACCCCGGTCGAGTTTAGGCCTGGCAGCTACTGTTACGGCGCCAAAGGGAAGAACCTCGAGGCGGTCGGCTTCTCAAACGCACGGGACTGGTCGCCGAGCGAGGATGACTGGAAGCTGCCAGAAAACTGGCAGGAGATCATTGTCGAAGGTATCGCCGAGCGCATGGCCAAGTACCGATCATTCCGCCTCTTCATGGACATCTGCGTGCGCTGCGGCGCCTGCGCGGACAAATGCCACTTCTATATCGGCTCCGGCGACCCAAAGAACATGCCGGTGCTGCGCGCCGAGCTTCTGCGCTCGGTCTATCGGCGCAAGTTCACCACAGCGGGCAGGCTTTTTGGCAGGCTGGCCGGCGCGCGCGACCTCAGCGAGAACGCGCTCAAGGAGTGGTGGCACTACTTCTTCCAGTGCACGGAATGCCGTCGCTGCTCGGTCTTTTGCCCCTATGGCATCGATCAAGCCGAGATAACCATAATGGGCCGCGAGCTTTTGAACCTGCTCGGCTTGAACACTGATTGGATATCCGGCCCTGTTGCAAACTGCTATATGAAGGGCAACCATGTAGGCCTTGAGCCCCAGACCATCATGGGCAACGTCGAGTTCATGATGGAGGACCTCGAGACCGTGACCGGCAGGCGCTTTGAGCCCTCATTCAACCGCAAAGGCGCTGAGATCCTCTTTGTCGTGCCCTCGGGCGATCTCTACGCCGAGCCTGGCACGAACACCTTTATGGGCTATATCATGC
>JAITHV010000098.1 GCA_031279835.1 Coriobacteriales bacterium | reverse complement strand
GACCGTGACCGCAAGATGACCATCATGACCACGACGTTTATCCCCTGCTCGGCGAAGCTGCCCATTATCGCCCTCATCGCCGGCGCCATCTTTGGCGGGGCTGCCTGGGTGGCCACCAGTGCCTACTTCATAGGCATCGCGGCGATTATCTGCTCGGGCATTATCCTCAAAAAAACGAAGCTGTTCGCTGGCGACGTGGCGCCGTTTGTCATGGAGCTTCCCTCGTACCACATGCCAACAGTCGGAAGCATCCTGCGCAGCATGTGGGAGCGCGGCTGGTCGTTCATCAAGCGGGCAGGGACCATCATCCTTTTGGCGACTGTGTTTGTGTGGTTTACCTCAAGCTTCGGCTGGGGCAAGGACGGCTTTGGCATGGTCGAGATGAACGAGAGCATACTTGCTGCCATCGGAAACGTCGCCGCACCGCTATTCAACCCCCTTGGCTGGGGAGACTGGCGCGCCACCGTTGCAACGATAACAGGCCTTATCGCCAAGGAGAACGTGGTGGGCACCTTTGGCGTCCTGTACGGGTTTGCCGAAGTCTCTGAGAGTGGTGCCGAGGTCTGGGGGACGCTTGCGGCAGGGTTCACCATGCTGTCTGCCTACTCGTTCCTGATCTTCAACTTGCTGTGCGCCCCGTGCTTTGCGGCCATGGGCGCCATCAAGCGTGAGATGAACAGCCTGCGGTGGTTCTTTATCGCCATTGGGTACCAGTGCGTCTTTGCGTATGTCGTTGCGCTGTGCGTGTTCCAGATCGGCACGCTTGTTTCGACGGGCAGCTTCGGCGTTGCCACGGTCATCGGCCTGCTGCTTGTCGCTGGCTTCCTGTTCATGCTGTTCAGGCCAGACGGTGCCAAGAAGAAGCGCGAAGCTGCTGGCCACCCGTTCCAAGAGCACGAGTGAGGCCTAGACGATGGGCGGAATCATCGAGGCCGTCATAAGATTCTTCTCACTGTATCTCGGGTCGCTCGTAGTGGGAGCGCTCGTCGCCGGTGGCATTGTCGCCACAGTGATAAAGCTCGTCCGCAACCGTCGCAAGGGCGTGTGCGGCGGCTGCGACTGCGGATGCAGCGCTCAGGGAAGCGGCTGCGGCTGCTGCCCAAGCGTCTCTTCCCTGAGCGGCAAGGCTTCCGAAGACAGCAGCAACCACTAAGACGGGCATGCCGACAAAGTTTGCTAACGGAGCGAGAAACACTCGCTCCGTTTGTTGTCATATGCCTAAGTTTGTCCGAATGTTCAGCCAGAGTATCCTCAGTATGTTGCGTATGGGAGCGGAGAGCATCACCACGACGACGATGACGACAAGCGCGGCACCGATCAAGACAGGGACTTGCCATAAGGGAGGCGCCGAGCGATACAGCTTGCTCACCCCTTTTGCATCGACAAGGCGCGTGCCGACTTTGAGCCGCACCAAAAACGAGGACGCCATGCCGCTGCGCCCTTTGTCCAAGTACTCGACGAGGTTTGAGTGCGTGCCGAGCGCCACGATGAGGTCGGCCTTCTTCTCCCAAGCCAGCAGGAGGCCGAGGTCCTCGCTTGTCGCGGCCAGTCGCCACTCTTGCGCGTGTATGCCGAGGTCTTCAAGGCGCTTGCGCGAAGGGCATGACCCGTCCTCATAAGCGTGTGCTATCACTTCAGCACCACATAACAGAGCCTTGTCGCTCACCGAGTCCATGTCGCCGAGGATGATGTCTGGCTTGAAGCCTCGCTCGAGCAGGGCGTCTGCGCCGCCGTCTACTGCAATCAAGACCGGCTTGACCTCGCGGATATACGGCAAAAGGGTCTTGATGTCTTGCACGTAGTCATAGCCGCGCACGACGACGAGCGCCTGACGTCCCCGTATCTCTGTGGCGACAACGGGGACCACTGGGTCGTAGATCAGGCTGACCGACTCGCGCTCCAGGTACTCGACGGTGTTTTTTACGAAGAGCTCCATCTGAGCGTCCATTTGTAGCTCGGCCGCGTCAAGGCGAGCTGAGACCTCTGCTTCGTCGAGCACGGTGCCTTGTGCCAGCAATTCGTCTCCGCGGTAGACGCAGCCGCCCTCTATGCGCAGCTCGTCTCCGTCATCGACCTGCTCGAATATGACCTCGCCCACTGCGTCAAGCAGCAGTATGCCGGCGCCCACCACAATGCCCGGCCCCACATTCGGGTAGCGCCCCGAGCTTGACTCTGCGGCATTCACCACTGCCTTCACGCCGCTTGCCACCAGTCCCTCAGCAGAGACGCGGTCGATGTCGCGGTGGTCGATAATGGCGATGTCGCCGGGTGTCAAGCGCTTGACGAGATCCTTGGTCTTTCGCCCCTTTTGGGCAATGCCTGCCAAGCTCACCGTTGCTCTCCTAACAACTGTCGTGCATGCTCGCGTGCGAGCTCGCCACGTTCTCCAGCAAGCATGCGCGCTATCTCGTCGACGCGCTCCTCGCCCACAACCCGCACTATGCGGGTCGAGACAGCGCCGTCATCAGCCTGCTTCTCGACTACCCAGTGGTCGTCGGCCAATGCCGCGACCTGGGCCAAGTGGGTGACAACGATAACCTGATGCGTGCGCGCCAGCTCCTTGAGCCGCGAGGCGATCGCGTTGGCCGTGGCACCGCCCACGCCGGCATCTATCTCGTCAAAGACAAGGGTCATTGGATGTGACCCCTCGTGGACCAGGGACTTGTAGGCCAGCAAGACGCGCGAGAGCTCACCGCCGCTTGCGATGCGGGCCAGAGAGCGCGGCGTAGTTCCTGCCGCGCTTTGGTACAGCAACTCGAAGCGCGAAGGTCCCTCTTGGGTCCATGACTCGAATGGCTGAGGGCGTATGTCTGTTGAGAGGGTCACGTCGCCCATGGCAAGGCCGCCGAGAGCCTCGGTCAGGCTGGCAGCGAAGGCAGCGCCGGCAGCTATGCGGCACTCGTCAAGCGCGTCGGCAGCCGCAACGAGCGCCTCGCGAGTCCGCTCGGCCTCGGCGTCCGCACGCTGACGGCGCTCGTCAAGTCCGTCTGTGTCTTCTAAGAGCCTCGCGGCGTCGTTTCGTGCCGCAAAGACCTCTGCCATGCTCGGCCCGAACCGCTTCTTGAGTCCCTCAAGCTCGTTGAGCCTGCCGAGCGCGCGCTCAAGAGCCTCCGGGTCGAACTCGATACCGTCGCAATAGGCGCGCAGTTCGAGCGCGAGGTCGTCAGCGTCAACGGCGATCACGCCGACCCTCTCAGCCAAGGCGTCGAGGAGCGGGTCCACGCCTTGCTGGCGCCGCAGGACTGCCTCAGCAAGCGCGAGTGATTCCAAGGCCGCGCCCTCGCCTGTCAGCGCCTCATAAGCGCCGCTCGCAGCCTGGCTCAGCCCCTCGCCGTTGCGCAGCCGGGGCAGCTGCGCCTCAAGCGCCTCATGCTCGCCCTCCAGTGGCGCAACAGCGTCTACCTCGCGTGCAAGAAAGGCCGCGTGCTCCCATGCGAGCGTCGAGGCCCTCGCAAGCTCCTCCAGACGAGCGGACGCGCGGACGGCCTCATGGTAGGCCGCAAACGCGCTGCGATAGTTGTCTTTTGCGCAAGCGAGCTCTTCGCCGCCGTAGTAGTCGATGGCCGCAAGGTGCGCGCCGGGGCGCAGCAGCGACTGGTGCTCGTGCTGGCCACAGAGGTCCACGAGCGGACCGAGCGTCTCGGCGAGCGCCTTGACCGTCACCATCTCGTCGTCAAGCATGCAGCGCGAGCGCCCCTCGCTGCCAACACGTCGCGTGGCCAGGCGCTCTGTTGTCGCAACTTCGCCGTTATCGTCGCATGCCGTCTCTGAGAAGACCGCCTCTACGCGCAGCTCCTCGGCACCGTCGCGCACGAAAGCAGTGTCTGCCCGCTCCCCTACCAGGAGCTTGAGCGCCACCAGCAGTGCCGTCTTGCCAGCCCCGGTCTCTCCGGTGAGCGCGCACAGCCCCGGGCCAAAGCACAAGTGGGCCTCTTGGATGAGCGCGACATCCCTGACGCGCAGCTCATCGAGCATGGCTGCCGCCGTTGAACAGGGCCGCGAGGCTGGTGTAGAAGTCAGGGGTGTTGTACCGCACCAGAGTCAGGACATGCGGCGACTTTTTAACGGTCACGGCGCCCACCAGGGGGTATCCGCCCTCTTGTTCGCCAGCCATGCCATTATTGTGATGCTCGTGTTTTGCTGTGTCACGGGAGCGCACGTCGGCGCCTGCGTGCATTGGGCTGGGCTCTACGAGCTGCCCGTCGGTGTACACACAAGGCGACTGGCCAAGCTTTGGGACCAGCCGCAACTCAACGACGTCTTCGGGGGCGGTCACTATCGCCGGCGTCGCCAGGGGATGCGGACATACCGGCACGACACACAGCCCACGGTGTCCCGGCGTCAGCAACGGCCCGCCTGCTGCGAGCGCATAGGCCGTCGAGCCGGTGGCGGTTGCTATGATCACCCCGTCTCCACGCAGGTCAAAGAGGTGGTCTCCGTTTATGGAGAGGTGCAACTGGATGCTGCGCCCGAAGTTGCTCCTGCCGATGCTGAGCTCGTTGAGCGCTTGGCAGACGGTTTGCCTGCCGTCTGAGAAATCGATGCGCGCCTCGAGCAAAACGCGCTGCTCGTAGACGACATCGCCTGCGAGCGCTGCCGAAAGCGCAGGCATGAGGCTCGCTGCGGTCGCCCCTGCGAGAAAGCCGACCGTGCCGTAATTGAACCCGAGCAACGGGGCCGCGCTGCCTGCCACAATGCGCGCCGCGCGCAGTAGCGTGCCGTCGCCGCCAAAGGCACAGACCAGGTCAAACGTGCCGACCCGCGTTGCGAGGTCATGGTAGACGGGGTCGTTGAGGAGCAGGCTCCCGCTCGACGCAGACTCCGTGCCAACGCCTTGGGACTCGAGGAACAGCCGCGCCGCCTGAAGGGCCTCGACAGCAGCAGCGTTCGTGTGGTTTGCGATAAGAAGCAGCTTCATGGGTGTCCTTGTCTGTCTCCTCCAACTCATTGTTGCGGGGCAGCGGGCGGGGACGAGCGGCACGCGTGGCGCCGGCTGTCGTGTCAGGATCCAAGGTTCGCCTGGGCCTCCCGCACGACATCCTCAATCGAAATAGTAGCAGGTATGCCGCCCTCCTGTGCCCACAACAAAAACTCGGTGTTGCCCCGTGCGCCACGCAGAGGAGAATACGTCAGCCCCCGTGTGACAAGATGTCCACGTGCAAGTTTTTCCATCACAGCAGTGACTGCCTGTGCATGCAACTCCCTATCGTTTATCAAGCCGTTCTTTACGAGGTGTCGAGGAAGCTCGAACTGCGGCTTGACGAGCGCCACGAGGCTGCCCTGGGGCGCTACAAGCGCCTCAAGAACCGGGGCCAGGCGCGCTAGGCCCGTGAAACTCACGTCAACGACGGCGAGGTCAAACGGCCCGCCGAGCGCTGTGACCGAGACCTTGGCGATGTTCGTGCGCTCGAAAAGCCGCACGCGCGCGTCGTTGCGCAGCGACCAGTCAAACTGGCCGTATCCCACGTCTACGGCACACACTTCCTCAGCGCCCGCTGCTAGCAGGCAGTCAGTGAAACCGCCCGTCGAGGCGCCGACGTCTATGCAACGCCAGCCATCAGGCGAAAGGCCGAATGCGGCCAAAGCCGCCTCAAGCTTTAGGCCTCCCCGCGACACATAGCGCCGAGGCGCCACAATCTCAAGGGGGGCAGACGTGTCGGTAGGGGCGCCGGGGTGGCGCAGTACAGCGGTTCCTGAGCGTACACGGCCGGCATAGACCGCGCGCCGTGCCTCGTCAGTGCTGGCCGCCAGGCCGCGCACCACGAGCAGCTCGTCAAGACGGCTCTTGTCCATTGATGGCCACTTGTATAGCAGCAGCTATGTCGCGTGGGGTGAGCCCGAGCTCCTCAAAGAGCCGGGAGACGGCGCCATGAGTCACGAACTGGTCAGGGATGCCGAGGTTCAAGACGTTGGGCACAGGCACAGCGGCACCGGCCTCGGCGACGCTATGGCGAGCCAGGGCCTCGAGCACCGCCGACCCAAAGCCGCCGTGCACGACCCCGTCCTCTAGCGTGACGATGAGCCTCGTTTGTGCCGCGTGCCTCACGGCCGCCTCGTCAAGCGGCTTGACCCAGAGCATGTTGTAGACGCATGCCTCGATACCGCCAGCTGCCAGAAGGCCGGCTGCCTCGACGGCCACGGGAACGAACCTCCCTAGCGCAAGAATGCACACGTCGCCCCCACGGCGGACGAGCTTTGCCTTGCCTACTGGCAACAGCAGGCTGTCCTCTTCGGGCACCGAGGCATCCTCGTTGCCTGCGGCGTCTTCAGTGCACAGCTCCTGGAGCGGCTTGGGTGCGGTCCCACGAGGGTAGCGAAGCGCGACGGGACCGTCCGTCATCTTCAGCGCCGTGTGCAGCGCTGCCTTGAACTCATCGGCATCGGCCGGGGCAATGACGCGCATGCCGGGTATGGCTCGCAGGTAGACGAGGTCGAAGACGCCGTGGTGCGTCGGCCCGTCCTCTCCCACCAGACCGGCGCGGTCGATGCAAAAGACCACATGCTGCTTTTGCAAGGCAACATTGATCACAAGTTGGTCAAAGGCACGCTGCAGGAACGTCGAGTAGATAGCGACCACAGGCAGCTTCCCGCCGAGCGCGAGGCCGGCAGAGAGCGCCACGGCGTGCTCTTCGGCAATCCCAACGTCAAAGAACCGCTCAGGGTACTCCTGTTTAAAGGCGTTGAGCCCCGTGCCGTCCTCCATCGCGGCCGTGATGGCTACGATGTCGGTGTTATGTGATGCTTCATCAACAAGTGCTTCTGAGAATGCAGCCGTGAAGGTCAGCCCATTGCCGCCTGCCGCCTTGAGCTCGCCCGACTTTGGGTCAAAGGGACCCACGCCATGGTATAGGTCGGGATGCCGCTCGGCAGGGCCGTAGCCACGGCCCTTTTGAGTCAAGGCATGGATAAGGATGGGGCCGTGGTATTCCATGGCGGTCTTGAGCGCCTCATGAAGCATGCCGATGTTGTGGCCGTTGATGGGACCGATGTATTTTATCCCCATGTCTTCAAAGAACATGCCTGGAACAAACAGCGTCTTAGCAGAGCTTTTGGCGCGCTCTCCGGCGTTGACCAGTGCCGCCCCGGCCCTGCCGATTCGTCGAAGGCCACCCTCTACCGTGTCGCGCGTCCGGGTGTACGGCCTGCTCATCCGGACCTTGACGAGGTAGAGAGACAAGGCGCCAACGTTGCGCGATATGCTCATCTCGTTGTCGTTGAGCACAATGGTGATGTCCGTCTTGCAGTGCCCAATCTGATTCAAAGCCTCGAACGCCATGCCGCCCGACAAGGCGGCGTCTCCGACGAGCACCGCTATGCGCTCGTCGCTGCCCTTGAGGTCGCGGGCGGCAGCCAGCCCGCAGGCAATCGAAAGTGAGTCGGACGCATGGCCGGACTCGTGCGTGTCGTAGCGGCTCTCGTCGCGGCGCGGAAAGCCACAGACGCCCGCAAACGTGCGCAACGTGTCAAATTGTCCGTTGCGCCCGGTAACAAGCTTGTGGGCATAGGCCTGATGGCCGACGTCAAAGACCAGGCGGTCTACGGAGAAATCATAGAGGCGGTGGAGCGCGAGCAGTATCTCGACAGTGCCGAGCGAAGAAGCGAGGTGCCCTCCTGTTACAGAGGTCACCTCGACGAGGCGCGCCCGGATCTCTGCCGCAAGCTGTCGAAGCTCAGGGTTCGTGAGGGACCGAAGGTCACAAGGACGCTCGATGCCCTGCAGGATGCCTTCTCCCCCCGTCACGTCACTGGTTGCTGGTATGAGGCTCGGGCGGGCGGGCTTCCGTAGCTGGTGTGCTCGCTCGTTCCTGCGGGCCTGACGGGGCCTCGGCGCGTGAGTCCGCGTCGTCTTGACCGGTTGTCGTTGCAGCGGCCAGGTCGGTTCGGTCGATAAGGTCGATGCAGCGCCTTCCTATCTTGAGAGCCTCGTCAAACAGGTCGAGGCACTTCTCCAGCGGCACGTCTTTTGAGCGCACCTGGACGACAATCTCCTCAAGGTTCTCGCGCATACGCGTGTAGGTAGTCTGATCAGCCATGCTCTCTGCTCCTGTCCTTCTCGTCCAAGCCCGCAAAGTCGCAAGAAGCGGGCTGGCGCGGTCCTGGTGCGGTGATACCGACCTCGGCATCGGGCAGCGCGCCGCATCCAGCGTCGTCGGCCGCCAACTCGTCAAGCTCACGTGCTATCCTGCCCAGCACGCCGTTAACAAAACGCGAGGACTCGTCCTCACAGCCAAAGTGCTTGGCAAGCTCGACCGCCTCGTTGATGGAGACCCCGAACGGCACTTCGTCAACGTAGAGAAGCTCGAAGGTCGCCATGCGCAAGACGCCGAGGTCCACGAGCGGCATACGGTCGATCTTCCAGTTTGCTGAAGTGCGGGCAATATAGGCGTCTATCTCTTTGAGGTGGCCCATCGTGCCGATCAAGAGCATCTTGGTGAACTCGCAGGGCACGCCAACCTCTTCCAGGTACAGCTCCTCAGAGAGTATCCTCTCGACCGGCTCCCCGCTCATGGTTGCCTGGTACAGCAGCTGCAATGCCTTGCGCCGCGCCGCCTTTCGTGTTTGATACTCGCCGGGCTTATCCATGCAGGTTCCTCGGTCTCGGTGTAATCGTCTCATGCTCTGCCCACATAGCGCGCCGTCTTGCCGCCTTTCGCCTGACTATGCAACGAACTGTATGCCGTCGATGGTCACGTTCACTGCGTCGACAGTCATGCTTGCCTGGCTCGACAAAGCGTCTGCCACCGCGAGCCGGATGCCTTCTGCGATGTCGGGGAGGCGGTACCCGTAGAGCACCTGCACACAGACCTCCACGATCACCTTGTCGTCGTTCTCGAAGACAGCGACACCGCTTGTCGAGGCGCGCTTTCCGAAGATTGACGCGAGCAGCCCCCTGCTGGCGCCAGCGGCAGGCCCTCGACCGCCGACCGTCGCCACGCCATCGACCTTGACCGCTGCCAGGGCGATGATGGTCTCGACGACGCCGGGGCCAATCGTCAGCCCGCTTGCTTGCTGGTCGGTAACCACACGCAACTCCTTCTCTCCTATACCTGTACCTGTGCGCATAGAGCTGTAGTGCCTCCCTAGCCGAGCACGTGCCGCTCGATGAAGTCGGTCTGCACGTCTCCTTGCTTGAAGGCATCAACATCAAGCAGCGCCCGGTGGAAGGACGCCGTGGTCTTGATGCCCTCGACAACCAGCTCGTCCAAGGCGCGTCTGCCACGAGCGATCGCCTCGTCGCGGTCGGCTCCCCAGACGATGAGCTTTGCGATGAGAGAGTCGTACGTCGGTGGGACCCGATAACCCTCGTAGACATGGGTGTCTACCCGCACGCCGGGGCCGCCCGGCAACATGAGTCGCGTGATCGTGCCTGGGCAGGGCATGAAGGCGGCGTCTGGGTCCTCGGCGTTGATGCGAAACTCGATGGAGTGCCCCACTGGCTCGAGCGGGGCGCGCGCCAAAAAGCTGATCGGCTCGCCTGCAGCGATGCGCAGCTGCTCCTTGATGATGTCAGTCTGGGTCACCTGCTCGGTAACCGGGTGCTCGACCTGCACGCGCGTGTTCATCTCCATGAAATAGAACCGGCCGTCTGCGTCGAGCAGGAACTCGACAGTCCCGGCGCCCTCGTAGGACACCTCGCGCACGGCGGCAAGTGCCGCTTCGCCCATGCGCTGGCGCAGCGCTGCGTCAAGCGCGGGAGAAGGCGCCTCTTCGAGGAGCTTTTGATGGCGGCGCTGTATCGAGCAGTCACGCTCGCAGAGGTGCAGGGCGTTGCCATGGGTGTCTGCCAGAACCTGAATCTCCACGTGACGCGGATTGGCCACGAGCTTCTCGAGGTAGACCGCCCCGTTTCCGAACGCGGCCTGCGCCTCGCTTTGTGCTGCGACAAAGGCTGACTCGAGGTCTGCTGCAGCATGTACCTCGCGCATGCCTTTGCCGCCGCCGCCTGCGCTTGCCTTGATGAGGATGGGGTATCCGACCTCCTCGGCAAAACGGGCAGCCTCGCGCGCGTCGGACACCTCTCCGTCTGAGCCGGGCACCGTTGGCACGCCGATGCGCGACATCGTGGCGCGGGCGGTGCTCTTGTCGCCCATCAGCTCGATAGCCTCAGGCGGAGGGCCGACCCAGATCATGTCGTTGTCTTTGACGGCACGGGCAAAGGCGGCGTTCTCGGCGAGGAAGCCGTAGCCGGGATGGATCGCCTGCGCGCCGCGCGAGCTCGCCGCGCCTATGATGGCAGCAAAATTAAGATACGACTGGGCGGACGGGGCAGGGCCTATGCAGACCGTCTCGTCAGCCAGCCTGACTGCCAGTGTCTCGCTGTCGGCCTCGGAATAGACCACGACTGAGCGCACGCCGAGCTCACGGGCGGCCCGTACGATGCGCACGGCCACCTCGCCGCGGTTTGCTATAAGCAGCTTATCAAACATCCCCTCCACCTGGCCTAGGCGGTCGCTGCGGAGCTTGGCAGGTCGACGATGGGATTTGGCAGGTCCACGACAGGCTCGAGGTAGAACAGGACCGTGCCGAACTCGACCGGCATCGCGTTGCCTATGCAGACCTCGCGTATGACGCCCATCTGCTCGGCGGCGATCTCGTTCATGAGCTTCATGGCCTCGACAATGCACAGCGCCTGGCCAGCGACCACCTCGTCGCCCACCTCAACGTACGGCGGCTTGTCGGGGGCGGGTGCCGCATAGAAGGTGCCGACCATCGGGGCCTTCACCGCGACCCATGACAACGGGCGCTCCTTGCCGTCAGGCGGCTGCGTCTCTCCAGCGGGCGCGCTGGCAGCAGAAGGCGCCACCGTCGCCGTCGGCGCAGCAGACACGGCCACGGGCGCCAGTCCCTCGACAAGCTGCCCGGCGGCGCGGACAGTGATCTTGGAGCCAGCCTCCTCGACGGTCACCTCGCCCACCCCGCTGTCTTCGACCACGCGAATCAGCTCGCGAATCTGGTTCATGTCCACGACTTGTTCCTCCTTTGTTGCGACTGACTCCTCCTCAAGCATGAACACAGTCTTCTCAGACGTGCGGTGCTTGGAGAGGTAGGTTCGGGCCTCGTTCGGAAACAGCGCCCACATGAGCACGTCTTCCTCGCTGTTGGCCAGCTCGCCAGCCTCGGCGGCGACATCCTCGAAAGTCGTGGTCACAAGCGAGCTCGGCGGGGTGTCCTCGTCGAGCGGCTTGGTGGCGCCGAGCACTTTGCGGACGATCTCTTTGTCGAGCGGGCCAGGCGCCTTGCCATAGGAGCCTGCGATGTAGTCCTTCATCTCGGTCGAGATGACGCTCCAGCGCTTGCCGGTCAGCACGTTGAACACTGCCTGCGTTCCGACGATCTGACTCATAGGGGTCACAAGCGGCGGGTAGCCGACTTCCGCACGGACGCGCGGTATCTCTTCCATCACGTCAGGCAGGCGGTCCGAGGCCTTTTGGATCTCAAGCTGGCTGATAAGGTTGCTCATCATGCCGCCTGGCACCTGGTGGCTGTATACCTGCATGTGGATAAGGGAGCTCACGCCGCGTCGGTAGTTGCCGCGCTGGCGAACCTCCTCCCAGTAGGAGCTTATCTCAAAGAGCAGGTCGAGGTCGAGGCCGGTGTCGTAGCCGCTCTCTTTGAGCGCGGCCACGATCATCTCGACCGCCGGCTGGGAGTTGCCGAACGCGAGCGGCGCCGACGCGGTGTCTACGATGGCGGCGCCGGCCTCAGCGGCCTTGAGGTAGTTTGCCGGGGCCATGCCGCCGACATAGTGACAATGCACGTGTATGGGCAGGCCCACTTGCTCGCGCAGCGCCTTGACCATGCGCTCCGTGCGATAGGGGGTGAGCATCCCTGCCATGTCTTTGATGCAGATGGAGTCGGCGCCGAGCTCTTTGAGCTCAAGCGAGTATTCGATGAAGCTGTCAAGCGTGTGCACCGGGCTCATGGTGTAAGAGAGCGCGCCCTCGAAGTGGGCGTCAACCTCCTTAATCGCCGCAGCACAGTCTTTGACGTTTCGGATGTCGTTGAGCGCGTCGAACACGCGGAACACGTCGATGCCGTTGCGGTGTGCCGCCCTGATGAAGCGCTGCACGATCTCGCGGGAATAGTGATGATAGCCGACGAGGTTCTGGCCGCGCACCAACATCGACAGCGGCGTGTTGGGACAATGCTTCTTGATGGCGCGCAGGCGTTCCCAGGGGTTCTCGTCCAAGAAGCGCAGGCAAGTGTCAAAAGTGGCGCCGCCCCACGACTCTATAGCCCAGTACCCAACTTTGTCCATCTTTGGAAGAATCGGCAGCATGTCTCCAATGCTCATTCGGGTCGCCCAGAGTGACTGGTGAGCGTCGCGGATGGTGGTATCCATGATATGAAGGGTCCTCATTGCACCTCCTGTATTCTCTCGACTGTTGCCTTGCACAGGCATGAATCCCATTGTCAAACAGCGGAACTCCCTAATGAAGCTACTAGTATAGCTCAAAGTGCGTCGCTATCAGGCTGCGGCGCGCGCGTGCGCATGGCGCCCGGCAAACTGTTCGGTGAGCGTTTGCGAAACGAGCGGGCAACGGCGCACGGCCGCGCATGCTGGCGCGACCGTCCCTTCGCGCCGCTCGCGTCAAAGTCCCTCAGACACGCGTGATGTAGCGTCCGTCGCGCGTGTCGATCTTGAGCACGTCGCCGGTGTTGATGAACATCGGCACTTGCACCACGGCGCCGGTCTCGAGGGTGGCCGGCTTGGTGCCGCCTTGCACGGTGTCGCCCTTGAAGCCGGGCTCGGTCTCGGCGACCTCGAGCTCGACGAACATGGGGGGCTCGACGCCTACGAGCTCGTCGCCAGCGTACTGAAGGGTAGCCATGTCGTTCTCTTTGAGCCACTGCGCCGCCGACCCAACCGCTGCGGCGCCAAGCGCCATCTGGTTGTAGTCGGAGGTGTCCATGAAGTGCAGGTCGTCGCCGTCGCTGTACAGGAACTGCATCTCCTTGGACTCGAGGCGCACCTCCTCGAACTTCTCGCCCGAGCGAAACGTGAGGTCGTTGACACGGCCAGTGCGTATGTCGCGGATCTTTGTGCGGACAAAGGCTCCGCCCTTGCCAGGCTTGACATGCTGGAACTCGATGATGACGCAGGGCTTCCCGTCTATGAGGATGGCCTTGCCGTTCTTGAAGTCTGCGGTAGAGATTGCCACGTCGGGGTCTTCCTTTCTTTATGAATGTTATGCAGTAGATTTTACTATAGTTACTGTGATGGATCCTGCGACTACGGCGCCTCGCAATTCGTGTTGACACGGGGTTCTCGATGTATTATTGTACTAAGTACTTAATACAATTGAGGGACGCGCGCGGATTGCGCTATCGATGCAGCGAGAAGAAAGGAGACCCATGGAATGGGCGTTCGCAGACGACCGGCCGATCTATGCCCAGATCGTCGAGCAGATCGAGATGGGCATCTTGTCGGGCGAGTGCCCGGCCGGCAGCGCTTTGCCGAGCGTGCGCGCCTTGGCACTTGAGGCCGAGGTGAACCCCAACACGGTGCAGCGCGCGTTTCTTGAGCTGGAGTCGCTGGGGCTCGTGCGCACGCATCGCACGTCAGGAAGGACCGTAACGGAGGATGGTGAGCTTGTCATGGCAGTGAGAAGAAGGACGGCGCAAGGGCGCGTCGAGCGGTTTTTGGCAGACATGAGGAGCCTGGGGTTTGACGCAGCGCAGGCAGTGTCGCTGCTCGCCGAGGCCGCCGGTCAGCAGGGCTGCAGCGTGTTGGGCAGCGAGCCAAAGGACGTGAGGTAGGTGGACGCCCTGCTCGACGTGCGCGGTGTCAC
Source organism: Coriobacteriales bacterium (assembly GCA_031279835.1). Taxonomy (GTDB): domain Bacteria; phylum Actinomycetota; class Coriobacteriia; order Coriobacteriales; family UBA8131; genus JAITHV01. The sequence goes on along the minus strand of JAITHV010000098.1, from coordinate 25,862 downwards.
TAAGCGCTTTGGCAATACCGTTGCCCTTGAGCACGTAGACCTCATGCTCGGCCCTGGACGCATCGTCGGTCTCTTGGGTCCCAACGGCAGTGGAAAAACGACGCTTGTCAAGCTTGTGGTTGGCCTTCTGACGCCCACGCAAGGAAGCGTCGCAGTGGCCGGCATGCCGGTGGGCACGCAGACCAAGCGGCTCGTGAGCTACCTGCCCGATAGGACCTGCTTCGACAACCGGATGAAGGTGCGCGACTGTGTGGGCCTCTACGCCGACTTTTACGAGGACTTTGACATCGCGAAGGCCAAAGAGATGCTGGCCGCGCTTGGCATCGAGGGACGGGCGGCCTTTAGGAGCTTGTCAAAAGGCATGAAAGAGAAGGTGCAGCTCGCGCTCGTCATGAGCAGAAAGGCGCGCCTCTACCTGCTCGACGAGCCCATCGGAGGCGTCGACCCGGCCGCGCGCGACTACATCCTCGAGACCATTATCCGAAACTACTTCGAAGAGGGCACCGTGGTCATATCGACCCATCTCATCGCGGACGTCGAGACCGTGCTTGACGACGTGGTGTTCTTGCGGGACGGGCGCGTCGAGCGCGTCTCCAGTGTTGACGCGATACGCGAGTCGCAAGGCAAGAGCGTGGACCAGGTGTTCAGGGAGGTGTTCCGATGCTGCTAAAGCTGATTCGACACGAGTTCAAGTCTACTGCTCGCGTGTTCTTGCCGCTGTTTGCCGCCGCGATTGTCTTAGCCGGCGTCAACGCACTGTTGCTGCCCATCGCCGACAACATGGGCAACTCGACGGCGTCGACAGTGTTTGACATGGGAGTGTCGCTCATCGTCGGGCTTCTCGCCGTCTTGTTCTTCGTCCTGGTGAGCGCCCTTCCGATCGTGGTCCTCGTCGTGGTCGTGATCCGGTTTTACCGTGCGCTCGGAGACGAGGGCTACCTGTGGTTCTCCCTGCCGGCCACTGCGAGCCAGCACCTGCTCGCCCGTACGCTGAGCGCGCTTACCTGGTGCGTCGCGGCCATAGTGGTCGTGGCGGCAAGCCTCTTGCTGTGCTTCTCGAGCTATGGCGCATTCGGCGTCGTTTCGGGCTTCCTGGCTGCCGCTGCCTCCTACGGGTTCCCCATCGTGCCCGTGGCGGTCATGCTGCTCATCCTCATTGCCTCGGCAACCCTCATGAGCATCCTAACGTTTTACGCCTCGATAGCCGTCGCCCCCCATATATCGCAGAGCCGCTTCGGCGGCAGCCTGGTCGCCTACCTGATTGCCCAGGTCGCCTCTTCCGCCGCCTTGACGGCATTCTTGTCTGTGGCGTCGGTGCCGGGCCAGGTCATGTTCGGATCGACGTTTTACGACTTGCAATACAACTACCCGGCGTTCTCGGACTATGTGGACAAGGTCGACTCGCTCGGCATCGGGTATGAGGCGTGGCTCGACGCGCTGTTGCGCACCGACTATGCGAGCTCGGCCATCTCGTTGATCAGCAACATCTCTTTGGTGCTCCTGTGCGCGGCAGCCGTTGGCTGCCTCCTGATTTCAGTAGTCTGGTACCTCGTCAGCCGGCATTTTTTGGGGCGTCAGCTCAACTTGTCCTAATGTCCTAAGCGGTGGGCGCGCGGCTCCTCATTCGATGACTATGAGCTCGCGGGTCAGCCCCGTGAACGAGCTGAAGCCCTGGTCGGTAACGACGCCGCAGTCCTCGATGCGCACGCCTCCCAGACCCGGAAGATAGGCGCCCGGCTCCACCGTGACCACCGAGCCAGCCGCGAGCACGTCGTCGGAGACCGGCGACAGCGAGGGAAGCTCATGGATGTCAAGGCCGACCCCGTGACCGAGCGAGTGCGTGAAGTACTCGTCCAGCTCGTGACGGGCGAGCACCGCTAAGGCGCACTCGTGCGCCTGCTTGCCGGTGACGCCGGGTGCGAGGAGGGCGCGAGCCGCCTCGTGGGCCTCGAGCACCGCGTCATAGAGCGTGCGCTGCTCGTCGCTCGGCTCGCCCACGCAAAGCGTGCGGGTGGCGTCCGAGCAGTAATCGTTGTAGCGCGCGCCAAAGTCGATGACCACCAGGTCGCCTTCCTGCAGGCAGCGCCCCGTAGGCACCGCGTGGGGATTGGCGCTGTGCGGCCCCGATGCGACGATGGTAGAAAACGAGCACTCCTGCGCGCCATGCTGCACCATGAGGCGCTCTAGGGCCTGTGCGCACTCGACCTCGGTGCGGCCAGGGCGCAGCCAGACGAGCAGGTCGGCAAAGGCAGCGTCAGCGATCTGCTGCGCACGACGCAGGCTCACAAGCTCAGAGGCGTCCTTTTGTGCTCGCAGGCGCACTACCAGATCAGTGGTCTCGACAAGCTCCACGGCAGCTTTGCCTTGCCCTTGCTCCGCAACGGCCTTGTTGAGTGCGCGGTAGCGGTTCAAGGGGATGTCGTCTTCAATGCCGACACGCAGGGTGACGCCCGGCTCGGGATGCTCCTCGAAGATCCGCTGGATGACAAAAGCCGCATGGCCCACGCGCTCGTCGTCCACCGTCCACGGGGCGAGCGCACGGCCTTCTCCCCCGCCTGGCGCGCGGCAGCCCTGCTCGCGTGCCCGCTCGCGCATCGCATGGGCGTAGCGCCCGTCAGTGTGCAGCTTGGCCGCAGCATCCGTCACCAGGCCGGCATGAGCAGGCTCAGAGTCGAACACCTGCTCCCAACCCGTCAGCCAGCGCAGGTCAGAGGTATGGAGAATGACAAGCCCGTCGAGCGACTCGGCGCGCAGCTGCGTGCGCAGGCGCTCAAGAGGCGTCGCGAGTCGCGGAATGTCGATGTTCTCAGCGTTCATGGTCAACCAGCCAATCTACTAGAAACGCGAGGGCCTTCTGGTAGCTTGCGGCCCCCTCTCCTTTGAACTGCGCTATGCACACGTCAGCGATGACCGACGTCTTCCTGAACTCTTCGCGCGCGTCTATGTCGCTCAGATGCACCTCTACAAACGGCGTCGGCACTGCGGAGATGGCATCGCGCAAGGCGATCGAGTAGTGCGTGTGCGCCGCCGGGTTATAGACCACTCCGTCATAGTGGCGCGGCACGTTTTGGATGCAGTCGACCAGCTGCCCCTCGTGGTTCGACTGGAAGAAGCTGAGATCGATGTGCCCGGCGGCCGGACAGCTTGCCTCAAGCTCCTCGGCAGCGAAGGCCCCGAGCGCCCGGTTGAGCCCGTCGAGGGTCATCGTCCCATAGACCTCGGGCTCGCGTCGGCCGAGCAGGTTCAGGTTGGGTCCGTGCAACACCAGTATTCTCATCCTACTCCTTGCTCCCATAGAATCAGGTGTATCTTTACTAAGTCGGCATCGACCGTCATGGTCTGCCAAATGCCCGGGGCAGTGGCAAACACGAAACGCAGCATGCCCCCGCGCGCCTTCTTGTCGAATGCCATGCGCGCAAACAGCTCGTCAGCAGGCCATGCCGCGTCAAGGGCTCTCAGGCCGAGCGCGTCGAGAAGGGCGGCCTGCTGGGCCACAAAGCTCTCGGTGACGCCGGCCGCCTCAGTCCCGAGCCGCGCGGCAAAGCGCATGCCTTCGGCCACTGCCCTGCCGTGCGACACCGTTCCCAGGCCTGCCGCGGCCTCAAGCGCGTGGGCAAAGGTGTGACCGTAGTTGAGGCACTCGCGCACGCCGCCTTCGCGCTCGTCAGCGGCCACGACGCGTCCCTTGAACACCAGCGAGCGGGCCACGGCGCCTTGCACGACTGTGTAGTCGCGGCCGCGCAGGCCCTCGGCGTGCGCCGCCAGCCACTCGTAAAAGCCGCCCCCTTCGATCACGGCCGACTTCGCGATCTCGGCAAAGCCGTTCGCCCATTCGGCTTCAGGCAGGGTGGCAAGGGTCTCGAAGTCGCACGCGACGAGCACCGGCTGTGCAAAAGCGCCCACAAGGTTCTTGCCGGCGTCAATGTCGAGGGCGGTCTTGCCGCCAATCGAGGAGTCCACCATGGCGAGCAGCGTCGTGGGGACCTGCACGCACGCGACTCCTCGCAGCCAGGTGGCTGCCACAAAGCCCGCAAGGTCGCCTACCACGCCGCCGCCCAAGGCCACGACCACTCCGTCGCGCCCCAGCCCGCAGCGTGCGCAAGCATCCCATAGCCTGCTCGCATTCTCGAGGCATTTGCTCGCCTCGCCTGCGGCGACCACCTCATGGGCCACCTCGAAGCCGCCCCGCGCGAAGCTGCCGCAGACGCGCTCAAGATAGTGCGGGGCGACGTTGGCGTCGCTCACAATGAGGGCCTTACGGCCAGCGACAAGGCTGGCGGTCTTCTCCCCCACGCCGTCGAGCAGCCCTCGAGACAGGTAGATGCGGTAGGTTGACCCGTTGGGAATGCTCATCTCGAGGCACTGGGCCCTCATAACAGCCCGCGTCTCTTAAGCAGCGCCGCAAGCCGTTGCGTGACCTGCCGCACCGTGAGCCCGGTGGTGTCGAAACGCACGTCTGCCATTCCCTCGTAGAGGGCGCGTCGCTGCTCGAGCAGCTCGGCAGGCGGAACCGGCCCACTGAGCAACGGGCGTGTCTGGGGGCGCGATATGCGCGCGAGTGCCTCGTCCGCCGTCACTTCGAGGTAGACGACCGTGCCGAGCGAGCGCACAAGCTCTCGGCTCGCCTCACGCGTGACGACTCCGCCGCCACATGAGAGGATGCAGCGGTCGCGCTTGGCCATTGACCTGAGAAAGCCCAGCTCCCGCGCTCGAAAGCCCTCCTCGCCTTCGGACGCGAAGATCTCTGCGGCCGGCATGCCTGCCTCGCGCTCTATATAGGCGTCCATGTCGATGCTGACCATGCCCTCTTGCCGGGCAAGCCTGCGGGCGATGGTCGACTTGCCGGCGCCCATGAACCCGATAAAGACCAAGTGGCCGCCCCGCGCTGCTCGCACGTTCACGGGCGTGACTGAGCCGCCCTCGCTCATCGCGCCACCCGCGCGACTCGTGCAACGTAGGCCTCAAAGCGCGCAAGGCAGTCGGCCATGTTGTCGTGGCCGAACTTCTCGGTATAGGCGTCGGCGAGTACGAGCGCCACCTCCGCCTCGGCGACGACTGCGCAGGCAGGGACGGCGCAAATGTCGCTGCGCTCCTTGGAGGCAAGCGTCAGTTCATGGGTGAGAAGGTCCACCGTGCGCAACGGTGCCGCCTGCGTGGGAATGGGCTTCATGGCCGCGCGGATGACGAGCGGCTCGCCGGTTGACATGCCGCCTTCAAGCCCGCCGGCGTTGTTGCTGGCGCGCGCCGGCTGGATGCGCCCGGGCTCGTCGGGAGTGCAGACGATCTCGTCATGGACGCGGCTTCCAGGCAGCGTGCCGGCCGCGAAACCGAGCCCGAACTCGACGCCTTTGATGGCGGGGATGCTGAACAGCGCGGCGCCCAGGCGCGCGGTGAGCCGCTCACGCGGCTCGGCAAAGCCCCCCAGGCCGCAGACGAGGCCAGTCGCCGTGACCGAGAACCAGCCGCCGAGGCTGGTGCCTGCCTCACGCGCCTCGTCGATGGCGGCGGTCATCTGCCGCGAGGCCTCCTCATGCGGGCAGCGCACGGGGGAAGACTCCACGCGGTCGGCGGAGAAGACGCCGCTTTTGCGGGCCACCTCCTCGGGCGGGATCTCCACGTCGCCGATGCGGCAGACATAGGAGCGGACCTCGACCCCGAAGGAAGCCAGAAACGAACGCGCGACGGCGCCGGCTGCAACGCGCGCGGCCGTCTCGCGGGCGCTTGCTCGCTCCAGCACGTCGCGGCAGTCATCAGTGTTGTTCTTAAGCGCGCCTACGAGGTCGGCATGCCCGGGGCGCGGAGAGCGCTCGCGCACGAGGTCATGAGGCGGCGCGCCCTCGTGTGCCATGCGCGCGCGCCAGTTTTCCCAGTCGCGGTTTGCCACCTCGATTGCCAACGGCGTGCCGAGCGTGCGCCCAAAGCGCATGCCGCTCATAAAGCGCACCTGGTCGACCTCGATCTTCATGCGGCCTCCGCGCCCATAACCGGACTGCCGCCGCGCGAGGTCGGCGTTTATCGCCTGCGCGCTCAGTGCCAGGCCGGCGGGCACACCTCGTACCAGGGCGACAAGCGACGGCCCATGCGATTCTCCTGCGGTGATGTAATCCATTGCGCCGCCTTTGTCTTCAGGGGTGCGTTGTTTGCGGTCAGACTCTGATTCTAACATGGCGCGTGCTCATCGGCACGCGGCCTGGCCGCAGGCGCTCCAGGGGCGCGTCGGTTGCGGCGGTTGCGGATAGCTGATGGATTCTTATTGGTGCTGCTGGCGAGAAGGCCCGACCGCACGGCCAGCGTCGGGCAGCCCGGTCGCGTGAGCAGCGCCGACAGCGTCGGGCAGCGCGCCTGTGGCGGCCTGCCTCATGAGGCCGCGGGGGGCGACGAGCGCAAGGCCGCACGCTGCAGCCCACAGCTCGATCGTGAGCGCCGCCTGCTCCACGAGCATCCCCAGGCCGTCGTACGCCTGTGCGCCGCGCTCCCGTGCGCCTGCAACCAAAGCAGTCACGCCATGCCCATAGACTACGTCGAGCACTGTGTGCGACGGGCCAAGCAGCTCGACCGGTATGACACTGCCGTCATGCGGCTGCATGCCGAGCGGCGTCGCGTCGATGACGACCGTGCACTCGGCGACGAGGCGCCTCACAAGAGCCGCATCGGCGTAGTTGCCCGTCGCGCCTGCATGCCCAATGCGACCCATGAGCTCTGTGGCACGCGCGGCGTCGCGGCTGAGCACCGAGACAGATTCCGCGCCAGCGTCGCGCAAGGCGACTGCAATGGCGGCAGCAGTCGGGCCGGTGCCGCACAGGAGCACGCGGGCGCTAGCGAACTCGACCACTGCCTCGTCCTTGAGAAACCTGACGACGCCTACACCGTCGGTGTTCGCCCCGCTGGCATCAGAGCGCGCGCCCAAGGAGCCCGAAGGCTCGAACGTCATGACGTTGACCGAGCGGGCGAGCCGCGCGGCCGCAGACTGCCGTGCACAGGCGCGAGAGGCGCAGGTCTTGTAGGGCATGGTCACGTTGAGCCCCAGAAAGCCTGAGGCGGGGTCTGTGGCCTTGTCCACCAACGAAAAAAAGTCCTCCTGGCTCTCGCAGGGGTACAGTCCATACTCCCAGTCGAGGCCGAGCGCCGCGTACGCGGCCTGGTGCATGGCAGGCGAGAGCGAGTGTGCTATCGGATACCCCACAAGCCCCACGAGTCTTTTTTCACCCATGGCAGCAGCCTCAGCGCGTCGGGGCCAGGCCGCGCATGAACCGCTGCTCGAGCCGACGCAGCAACAGCGTGTGCCGCAAGTCTTGGGACACTTGCGGCAACACCAAGACGGCGCGCATGCCCAGCAAGTGGGCTCCGAGAACGTCGGTGAAGAGCTGGTCGCCGATCACGAGCGTACTAGCACGTCTGCCTTCTGCCTTGCGGATCGCGCGCAAGAAGGAGAAAGGTGCCGGCTTCATAGCCTTGTAGACAAGCGGCACGTCGAGCTGTCGCGCATAAGAAAACACCACACGGTGCCAGTTGTTCGAGACAAGGCAGATGCGCATGCCTGCGGTCTTAAGACCTTGCACCCAGTCAGAGACGCTGGGCGGGATGCCGCTCGTGCCGCGCGGCACGAGCGTGTTGTCGATGTCGAGAATCACCGTCTTGACTCCCAGGCCTGCCAGCTCGGCCGCGTCTATGACCTCGACTCGGCTGAAAAACCACTCGGGCACCAACAGCGCCATCAGGATATCCCGAATACCTCTTGGTACAGCCTCTTGGCCTGCTCGAACTCGTCGGAAGTCGCACAGAACGTGTGTGTCCCGTCGCGGCTCGTGAGCACATAGTACAAGTAGTCAGTTTGCGCAGGGTCGGCAGCGGCAGCAAGCGAGGCAATCTGCGGCGAGCAAATGGGGCCGACGGGCAGCTCGTCTATGCGATAGGTGTTATAGGGGCTGTCTATCTCCAGGTCCTTGTTCAACAACGGGCTGCCGTCATAGCTCGGGCCGAGCGCGTAGACGACGGTCGCATCGATTTGCAGGCGCATGTTTACTCGTAGCCGGTTGTAAATCACCGAGGACACCAAGGGGCGCTCGTCAGGCTGCGCCGTCTCCTTCTCGATGAGCGACGCCAAGATCAGCAGGTCGTAGGGCGTGAGGTTCTTTGATGCGGCAAGCGCGTAGTTGAGGTCCTTTGTCTCCAGCGCGAACTGGTCGAGCAGCACGCGTATTACATAGTCTGCATTTGCCGACTGAGGAATGGTGTACGTCTTAGGGTACAAGAATCCTTCGAGCGAGTTGTTGTAGACCTCAGTGAGAAAGGGGTAGTCGGCGGCGTAGCGGTCGGCGGAATAGGCAAGGGCGACAAACTCGTTTGCCGGTATGCCGCAGCTCTGCTCGACGATCGCAGCTGTCTGCTCGACTGAAAGCCCCTCAGGAACCGTCAGCCGGTTGCCCGTGTCTGCGGTTGACGGGCCGGCAATCAGGGCGCTCACCAGCTCGGTCAAGTCCATTTTTGTCTTGAGCGGGTAAATGCCTGACTTGAGCGACGACGCCGCATTGCGCGACACCACGGCGTTTTTGAAGGCGTTCTCGTCGGTGATGACGTTTGCCTTGCGAAGCAGCGCGGCGATCTCAGAGGTCGAGGCGCCTTCGGGTATGTTCACCGTGACTGGCTGCCCCGCCGCGACCGAGGCGTCGTCAGGGGTTGGAAGCACGCCTGCGAGGTACAGCGCGACAGTCGAAAGCCCCGCAATGACGGCTATGACGACGATGATTGCGACAACCCTGCCGAGAATCGAGCGCGGCTTTCTTGACTCGACGGTAAACGAGCGCACGGCATGCATGTCAGCGCCTTGACCGTCGAAGCCGTCGGCATCACCATAGCCGTCGTCGCCGTCAAAGCCGTCGAAGCTGTCGAGACTGTCGTAAGCGTCATGCTCGCCACACCCGCTATGAGCGCTGTGCCCCGCATGCCTTGCATGGCCCTTGCGCACGTCTCCACGGTTTAGGGGGCTTTGCGCACGGTCGTCAAGGCCTGTCGGCCAATCGCTCACAGGACTTGAGAAATCCTCGGTCTCGCTGTGGTTGCTCTGGGCAGTGTTGTTGTCTGCGGGGCGGGCATGCCTGCCACGGTATACGGGCATTGATTTGATTCCTGTCCTGGTATCGTTGCCGCAGGGCGCAAAGGCCTGGCGCGGCGTCTGTCTGACCGTCGCAATGATACCACAGATCCACTTTAGCCCTGTTGCCTGCCCTTGCGCCGCCTTCGCCTCGCCGACTTCGCCTCGCCGCCCTCGCCTCGCCGCCCTCGTCTGCCCGGGCGCTGAGCCGCCTTCAGGGCCGCAGCCTAGCCACGGTACGCAGGGTAGCTGTTGCCCAGAAGCTCCTTGGCCTTCGCGTCAGTGACGTCAACATGGTAAAACAGCGTGTAGAACTCCTTGACTGCCTCCACCATGTCGACGTCGTAGGCATCGGGATACAGCATGTTCGCCACCCACTGCATGCCCAGGAAGCGGTTGACCGCTGGCGGACGGTCGCACCATGAGAACGGGACGTTCGGCATGGTGTACACGCGCCCGTCGCGCACGGCCTGAACGGGGGCCCACGTGCCGTTCGTGCGGATAAGCCCGTCGGCGCCTCCGCGCACCTCTCCGCTCCATGCGATGATCACCTCAGGGTCCCAGGCAATCACTTGCTCTAGCGAGACGTCCGACATGCCCACGCCGCCCTTTATCTCCACTTCAGCCACATTACGCGCGCCCGCCAACTTGAAGGTGTAGGCGTGAGACGAAGACTCAGGCTCGGTCTGAAGGCCTTCGGGCCCCTCGGCGTAATAGAGGCTCACGCGCTCGCTCTCAGGCACGGCCGAGACCGCAGAAGTCACGTCGTCGAGGACGCGCTCGCAGTAGGCGGCGAGCTTCTCCGCCTGTTCCTGCCGACCGAGGAGCGACCCGAGGAGGCGGTAGGTGCTTCCTATGTTCTCAATCGTGCCGTCGAGCACCACCACCGGGATACCCGTCTGGCGCTGTAGGTCGTCGGCTGCCGATACGTCGCTTGCCGTCGGCGCGGCCAGGGGCATCGAGAATATGAGCTGGATGTCTGCCGCCATGATGGCTTCGAGGTTGAGCTGCTTGCCGCCCGACATGGTGCCGAGGTAGCCAAGGCCGGCCATCTCCTTGGGGAGAAGCTCCAGCTCCGCCGGCTTGAACTCGTACGTCGTGCCGCCGGCAAGCTCGGGCGCTAAGGTGAAGCAGTAGATCTCGGCGGTGGCGCCGGTGTAGTAGATTCGCTCGAGCGCGCCGACTCCGGGCACGAGGACCGTGCGGCCAGCCGCGTCGGTTATGGCGCGGTCTGCCATCGTGTCAGTCGTCGGCGCGGCTCCCCCGCTGCTTGCGCCCTCAGGCGCGGCGGGCGCGGCGGGCGCGGCGGGCGCGGCGCAGGCAGGGAGCATGAAGAGCCCTGCTGCGAGCACAAGTGCGAGCAGGGCAGCACGGACGCCTGACGCTGCGGCAGATGCGGATGTCTTCTTGGTTGTTAGGCTCATAGCTCCACCTCCCGATAATACGCCGGCTCCCCGGCACAGACTTTGCAGAGTGTGCGCCCCGCCACTTCTTTGTCGCGTCCGTCCATGACCGTCTCACCGCAGGCTTCGCACCGCACGCGGCGCAACGGCTTTCCGGGCAGGTCAAAGGGACCGAGGTCCACTTCGACGGCCTTGACGGCAAACATGCGGTCGTCAGGTATTGCCTGGTAAAAGGCCACGAGGTCCTCCCCTTCTTCGGGCCTGGCCTCGTTGATGGAGCAGACGCGCACGGCGCGCCCGGTGGCAATGTCGTAAAAGGTGGCGGCCATCTTGCCATAGTCGTAAAGCTTGAGCCGGCGGCGCCCCACGCCGCAGCCGGCCACCGAGACCATGGCGTCGGCGAGGCACCGGTCCGCCTCGACCATGACCACTAAGTCGCGGTAGTCCTCACCCGCCTCGATGCCAAAGTGTGCTAGCGCAAGGCGCGCCATGCGCGTGCCGATGACCTGACCGCCGCACAGGTGCCCATGGTAGGCGACCGCGCGCTCGAGGTCCTCTTCAAACGTCCGTCTCATTTCGGGTTTCTCCTTACACTCTCGGTAACGTGTCGCTCAACACATGAGCGACTACAATGGCACTGGCCTACATCAACTCTCGCACCTGAGCGGCAGGCAGGCGCTTTGTCTCACCCCCTCTGCCACATCGACCTCCACAACAGCGACCCTTGTGCCATACAGGGCCTCCATGCATTCCGTCGTGATGACCTCGCGTGGCGTCCCGTCGGCGACGAGGCGTCCCTCGCGCATGACCAGCACGCGGTCTGCGCAGTAGAAGGCGTGCCCCGGGTCGTGCGTGACCATGAGCACGCTCCGGCCGGCATCGACAAGCCCGCGCATCCTCGACAGCACCGTCTGCTGGTTGCCAAAGTCAAGCGATGCCGTCGGCTCGTCCATGACAAGGACGTCGGGCTGCTGGGCCAGCGCGCGGGCTATCAAGACGAGCTGCTGCTGCCCTCCCGAGAGGCGGGTGTAGGTGCGCTCGGCAAGTTGCTCGATGTTGAGCAGGCAAAGCGCCTCCCAGGCCACCTCCCGGTCGCGCTGTGATACCGTCGCGAGCCGGTTGATATACGGGGTGCGCCCGAGCAGCACCACGTCGGCCACGCTGAACGGGAACGGCGGCGCATGGACCTGCGGGATGTAGGCGAAGTGCCGCGCCAGCTCCCGCTCGGCCATGCTCGCGGTCTCGCGCCCCGCAACGCGCACGCTTCCGCCGAAGAGGCGCAAAAGGCCGAGCATGGCCTTAAGTGCCGTGGTCTTTCCGCAGCCGTTGGCGCCGATGACGCAGACGAACTCGCCGCGCTGCAACGTGAAGTCTATGCCGTGCACCACCTGCTTGCGGTGATACCCCGTGCGCAGGCCACTGACCTCCAGGAGGGCATGGCGCGCCGCGTCTTGGGCGCCCATCAGCGCCACCCCCTCATGTTCTGCCGGAAGATGAACACAAAGAAGGGAACGCCTAGCAGGGCAGTCAGTATGCCGATGGGAATCTCTACAGCGGTTGCCAAGCGCGCGATGTTGTCTACCACAAGAAGATAGCTGGCGCCGACGAACAAAGAAGTGGGGAGAAGGACGCGGTAGTTGGGACCGACGACGGCGCGCGCGAGGTGTGGGATGACCAGGCCAATCCATCCGACGATCCCCGCCACAGCGACCGACACCGACGTGAGAAGCGTCGAGGCGGTTATGACGAGGAGTCGCACCCGACGCGTGTTCACGCCGAGCGCACGGGCCTCCTCGTCGCCAAACGAGAGCACATTGAGCTGCCAGCGCTGCAAGAGCAGAAGGGCGAACCCTACGACAAAGGGCACCAGCGACCACAACAGGTCGTCGTTGTTCACCGACGCGAAGCTTCCCATGAGCCAAAAGGTTATGAGCGGCAGCTTGTCGCTCGCGTCAGCGACAAGCTTGACGAGCGACATGCCGGACTGGAACAGCGTGGACACCAGTATGCCTCCGAGCACAAGCCCCAGTATCGGGTCGTAGCGGACGGCGCGTGTCAAGCCCACTGCTGCGCTGACCGCGACGATGCCTCCGAAAAAGGCGCAGAGCTGCACGGCCCATACCGGCTGGTCAAACAGCAGGCCGAGGCAGGCGCCGAGGCTTGCTCCTGCTGACGCTCCGAGCAGGTCAGGAGAGACGAGCGGGTTTTTGAACATCCCCTGGTACGAGGCTCCCGCGACCGCAAGGCCGGCCCCCACGAGGATGACGAGAAGGATGCGCGGGACGCGAATCTCGAAGATGACGCTGTCTATCTTGCGGGCAGCAAGGTCTGAGCCAACGAGCTCTGGGTTGAAGAAGTGGTTGTAGACTCCGCCCAGGAGGTCTGCGGGGGCCACTGCGAACCGACCGAGCGCAAACGACGCCAAGACGACAGCCGCAAGCGAGCCGGCCAAGACGAGCTTCACCAGTGTTGGCACCTTTTTGCCAAAGGCGACATCCGGCGTTACGAGTTCCTTCGCGCGCTTTGACACAGCATCCTCTCGAAACCCTGCCCGTGCGGGCATCTCATCTCTGTGTGTCATTGTATCGTTTTTCGTCTCGTTTGGGAATACTCTTGCTTGTTGCTATTTTTGTTTGACTTTATTCTTGTATATAGTTTTTTTGTAGGATTCCGCAGTTGAAGCGGAATCCCACGGCAAGACCCCCATCAAGTGAGGGGTGTCAGCTGCGTCAATCTTGTCATTCCAGACTTGATCCGGAATCTTGATATGACTGTCACCCCAGTCGTCGGCATCTGAGGCACATGAGACACGACGCAGGCTGCGGCCTAAACCGACACTGCGGTATACTCGATGAGCCGTGTTATGGCTCGTCACGCCAACAACAAGAGGAGGCCTCATGCCCCAAACTGCCGTGATCGTAGTGGACATGCTCAATGACTTTGTTACCGGGTCGCTGGCCTGCAAGCGCGCCGAGCGGATCATCCCGCCGCTTGTGCGTCTGATATCGGCGGCGCGCGAGGCAGGCGTGCCGGTCGTCTACACCAACGACAGCCACCTCAAAGGCATCGACCACGAATTGGCCCTCTGGGGCGAGCATGCCATGCGCGGGTCTGCCGGGGCGGAGGTCATCCCTGAGCTAGCGCCTTGCGAGCTTGACTATGTGATACTCAAGCGCCGCTATAGCGGGTTTTTTCAGACCGACCTCAACATCTTGCTCAAGGAGCTGGGCGTCACTGACCTCGTGCTGGCTGGGCTTCATACGCATATGTGCGTGCGCCATACTGCGGCAGACGCCTATATGTGGGGCTACCGCCTCATCGTCCCCACCGATGGCACCGACGCGTTCACCGAGGATGACTACGGGAGCGGCCTTGCCTATCTCAAGTCTGTCTACGCCGCCTCGCTGACCGACTGCGACAGCGTCATCGCGGGGTTTGCCTCGGCATAAAGCCAGGCAGTTATAGTGCAACCTAGGCAAGTACGCCCGTCATACCTTGTCGTGCCCGTCTCCGCCCAACAGGCCCCGAGCCGCAGCCAGCAGCTCGGGGCGGCTGTTCACTAGCTCACCGTCGAGCACTCCTTCGAGCAGGGTGTCGAGCACAGCCCCTACCTGCCTGCCCACAGCGCCGAGCGCCATGACGTCGTCGCCGGTCACCGCCAGGTGCTGCAGCGCGTAGCACGCGCCTGCCGCAAGGCTGGCGTCAAGCGCCCGCGCCACCTCGTTGGTCGCCGCAAGCCTGTCAGCGCGGTTCACCGGGCTATGGGCGATGATGTCCCCGCGCTTGACCTCGATGAGCGCGCGCACCGCCTCCTCGCCTATCCGGTTGAGCCAGCGCATGAGGTTGTCGGGGCGCAGCTTGGCACTGTGCCATCGTATGAGCGTCGCAACCAGATCGACCGTCTTGCGGTCGAAGCGCAGTGCGGTGAGCCGCGCGCGAGCGATCCTCTCCCCCGCTTGGCCATGGCTCGGAAAATGCCCATGCCCGTCTTTGCCGAACCGGTAGCAGGACGGCTTTCCAAAATCATGAAAGAGCAGCGTCAGCCGCACCAAGTCGTCGGGGGCTGCTGCTGCCACCGCGCGCGCGGTGTGCTCCCAGACATCATAGTCATGGTACACGCTGCGCTGGTCAAAACCCACACATGGTCCTACCTCAGGGATAAACACCTCAAGCACGTCGGGGTACGCGAGGAGCACGTCGAGGACCCCCGCCCCTGACAACACGCCTTTTAGCTCTGCGCTGACGCGCTCGGGCGCAATGCGCAAGAGCTGCCATCGGTTGTCGTGGAGCGCTGAGCCAAGCTGCGGGCTTATCGACAGCTCTCGCTGTGAGCTGAAGCGCAACGCGCGCATGATGCGCAGGGCGTCCTCCTTGAGGCGCTCGTCAGCCCGCCCAACAGCCACAAGCTCGCGCCGCCGCAAGTCCCGCCGGCCGCCATGCGGGTCAATGAGGCCGGTGCGCGGGTGATAGGCCATGGCGTTCACCGTGAAGTCACGCCGCGAGAGGTCCTCGCGCAAGGATGACACAAAACCTACCTGCGCAGGCCGTCGCGCGTCGGCGTAGTCGCCCTCGACGCGAAAAGTAGTCACCTCAAAGGGCGCCCCGTCGAGCACGACCGTCACCGTCCCCTGCCTGATGCCTGTGTCGTGCACTGTCTTGTCGCTAAAGCACGACTTGACTTGCTCGGGCAGCGCTGACGTGGCGATGTCCCAGTCTTTGGGCACGCAGTTGTCGAGAAGGTCGCGCACGCAGCCGCCCACGAGATAGGCCTCATGGCCTGCCTCGTTAAGCCGCTCAAGCAGATATGCCGCGCCGGGGTCGATTCTCATAGCAAGCATGATAGCCGAAAGGCACCGACTGCTTGCGCATGGCATTCATCTTCCCTTAATCTTGCTTTGCTACCCTGTGACCATCGGAAGGCGGACTATGCGCATACTGGTTGTTGAGGACAACGCCCGTTTGAACGAGCTTATCGTCAAGAAACTCAAATCGAACAACTACAGTGTTGACGCTTGCCTGTGCGGGGACGACGCGTTGAGCTATTGCGCCTGCGCCGAATACGACGCACTGGTTCTCGATATCATGCTGCCCAGCATGAGCGGGCTTGACGTGCTCCGAAGACTGCGGTCGAAGAACAACAAGACCCCGGTGCTTCTTTTGACTGCGCGCGACAGTGTGGAAGACAAGGTAGGCGGGCTGGATGCAGGCGCCGATGACTACCTTGTCAAGCCCTTCTCCTTTGACGAGCTGCTGGCCCGACTTCGCGCGCTGATACGCCGCGGGTCTAACGCGGTCAGCGACGTGTGCGTCGTGGCAGACTTGACGGTTGACTGCGCGTCGCGCAAAGTCACGCGCGGAAGCAGGGCGATCGAGCTTTCCTCTCGGGAATTCGCCCTTCTCGAGTACCTCATTCGGAACAAAGACGTTGTTCTTTCTCGACGCACTATTGGCAATCATATTTGGAACTTCGATTACGAAGGCGATTCTAACATTATAGATGTGTATATCCGCAACTTGCGCCGAAAAATAGACGACCCGGAGGCAGTCAAGCTGATTCACACCGTGCGCGGCGCGGGGTATGTGCTGCGGGAGGCCACTTGAACAAGCTCCCGATCAAAATCAAGATCTCCCTGTTGTTCACCGCGCTGATGACAATCATTGTGGTTGCGGCATTTGTGGTCCTGTTGCTTGTAGGAGAAAGGCTGGCGATAAACGCCACACAAGACGACTTAGTAAGACTAGTTACTGAGAGCCGAACCGACATTGAGTACGAGTACGGCGTTCTTGACTTTGACGACGACTTGAAATTCTACGAAAACGGCGTTTCGCTCTCGGTGTACAACGCCGCAGGGCAGCTGCTCTACGGGCGTCAGCCCGTTGGACTGACTCCTTCAGACCTGCCGTTGGCCCACGCCGAGATGCGCATTGTCGGAGAAGGCCCCGCGAGGTACTGTGTGTACGACATGCACTACCAGCAGGAAGGCTATGGGTCGCTCTGGGTACGAGGCGTGTTGCCAACCGACAGCACCAATACCGCATTTGTCGCGCTCATGCGCCTGACTGCCGTGATCTTGCCTATTCTGATTGTCATTGGGGCAATTTCGAGCTATTTTGTGGCGAGAAGCGCTTTGAAGCCTGTTCGGCGCATCACTCAAACAGCGGGCAATATCGCCGATGGTGGCGACCTGTCACAAAGGATAAGCCTCGGAGACGGCAAGGATGAGATTTACGCGCTTGCGGCGACGTTCGACCACATGCTGGACAGGCTGCAACACGCTTTTGACAAAGAGCGCCAGTTCACCTCTGACGCCTCGCACGAGCTCAGGACTCCCGTGAGCGTGATTATTGCGCAGTGCGAGCTTGCCTTATCAAGCATTGAGTCCGTAGACGAGCTCTACGACGCACTGGAATCGGTGCTTGAGCAGGCACGTCAGGTCTCGACTCTCATTGCCCACCTTCTCGCGTTCGCGCGGGCCGACAGCAACGGCGCGAGCGCCCATATGGAGACGGTAAACATAAGCGAGCTTGCCCGAAGCGCGGCAGAACAGGCGTCAGAAATCGCGCAAGTGAGTGGCATCACGCTTGAGGCAGACATTGAGCCTGGCCTAAAGGTGTTCGGAGACGAGACGCTTCTCGTCAGGATGATGTGGAACCTGCTTGAGAACAGCGTCAAGTACGGCAACATGAACGGCGTGACAACGTTCATGCTGCGCAGTGACAAAGACCACATTGTCGGCACGGTAACAGACAACGGCATAGGCGTCGCGGAAGAGCACCTAGACAAGATATGGGAGCGTTTTTACCGTGTGGACCAATCCAGGAGCACAGACGGGTTTGGGCTCGGTCTTCCGATGGCAAGGTACATTGCTAAGGCGCACGGCGGAAGCATTTTAGCCACGAGCACGCCTGGCCTCGGCAGCGTCTTCACCTTCAAGCTCCCTCGATAAAACAGCCGCGCCCTTCATCTTGTGTTCATCTTGCGCTTATAGACTGTGGTAAGCAACAGACGAGCAGAGACCGAACGATCTTATTGAAGGGTGGATACAAGATGAAAAAAGCAATGGTCGCAGTTGTTGTCGCCCTGGTCGTGCTTTCAGGGTGCACCCCTTACGGTGCCTTGGAACCAGGCACGTACGCGCTTCAGCAAGCGACGAGCTCGCCAGAAGCAGCATATGCCAATGTTGCTATGCCAGCAAACGATGCCGTGAGCAACGGCGGCGCCACCGGCCTTGACGCGGCGAGCGTGGCGGCTGCGCCCCGCTCACAAGGAACCGAGAAGCCTGCGCCTGCACCTGCGCCTGCCCATTCTCCTGCTCTAAGCAGTGACATCGGCGAAGCGAGGGCTAGAGAAATCGCGCTCGCCCATGCCGGCCTGAACGAGTCCGACGTTGTGTTTGTCCGTGTTCAGTTGGATTCTGACGACGGACAACGCGAGTATGAGGTTGAGTTCTACAGCGGCAACATCGAGTACGACTATGACATCAACGCAGTTACCGGCGAGATTCGCTCCTACGACCGTGACGCGGAATACCACTCCCCTTCGCAAGCCAAGCCTCAGCCTGCAAACACAGCCGACATTGGCGAGGCAAAGGCACAGCAAATCGCACTGAGCCACGCTGGCTATGCAGCGAGCGACGTGCGAGGATTAAGAACAGAGCGTGACCATGACGATGGGCGCCTTGAATACGATGTAGAGTTTTATGTGGGAACCATTGAGTACAGCTACGAGATTGACGCCGAAAACGGCAAGGTTGTCAACTATGAAGCCGAGCAAAGGGATTAAGTGGTTGGATGCTTGGCTTCGACCCCCTTCGAGGGCGTTTGCTCTAGCGCTTGGGGTGGGCGAAGGGGCTCGACGTGATTTGCGAGAACGGCAAATCACATGTCCTCGGCGCGTCGCGCGCCTCGGACGCTCGGCTGAAAACGCGCCGCTGGCGCCTTTTCGACGCCTCGCCCCGTGACTGGCTTCGACCCCCTTCGAGGGCGTTTGCTCTAGCGCTTGGGGTGGGCGAAGGGGCTCGAACCCTCGACCTACGGAGCCACAGTCCGTCGCTCTGCCAACTGAGCTACACCCACCAAGACGCGAGACGAGAGTATACCATGATTTCGCCGACTCTGTGCAACTGCCTGCTGCACTTCCACATGCCGACTCCCACCAGCGAAAAACCCCAGCGAAAAACCCCGTACGCGACTCGAAATGACAAAGAGATGAGCACGAGAGCTAGATCGAGAACGAGAGCGAGAACGAGAAATAGAGCGAGAACGAGAAAGTCCAAAGGGTAGCCTGACACTAAGGAGGACACGATGAAGATCGGCAAGCTCAGGAGCATTATCGACTGTTTTGACGACGACCAGGAGGTGACCATCAACGTCGAGTTCCCGGACGTCGGCGGATGGACTGTGACAACCGACGACATCAGTTTTGACGTGGGCACCTACAACGGCACGCTGAGTCTGGCAATAGCAGTCTATTTGTCTGACTTCGATTATACCGATGTCTGGCAAAAACTCAGAGAGGTCGTGAACGAGGCACCTTCGAGCCGGCTCTAGAAGGCAGTTAAAAGACCGAGCCAAACGAGCGCTCACGTGCAGTAGGCCCTGAGCGTCTCTACCAGCTCGCCCATGTCGATCGGCTTGCCGATGTGCGCGTTCATCCCTGCCTCAAGGCAGCGCTCAATGTCTTCCTTGAAGACATTGGCCGTCATGGCCACGATGGGGACGCGCAGCGCGCGCTCGGTGCCCAGGGCACGAATACGCCTCGTCGCCTCAAGCCCGTCCATCTCGGGCATTTGAACATCCATCAAGATAAGGTTGTAGCGGTCCTGGTCAGAGGCGAACATCGAGAGCGCCCGCAGGCCGTTCGTCGCGCAGTCTATCTTGATGCCGGTGTCTTCCAACAGCGCCAAGACGATCTCGCGGTTTATCTCTACATCCTCTGCCAGCAGAATGCGGCACGATGCAAGGCTGCCGAGGCTCTCTATGCTGGGAGCGTCTGCCCCCGTCGCGCAAGACAGCGCCGGGCTCTCGTCGTCCGGCAAAAGGCCAAGCGGGACTGTCACCGTGAAGCGTGAGCCGCTGCCCCAGCTCGAGTCGACCACGATGCTGCCGCCCATGAGGTCGACGATGCTCTTCGATATGGCCAGCCCCAGCCCCGAACCGCCATACTTGCGCGCGATCCCGCTCTCTGCCTGCTCAAAGGAACGAAACAGACGTTGCTGCTGGGCTTGCGAAATGCCGATCCCGGTGTCGGCGACTTCGAACTGCACCCACAAAACGCTGCGGCCGTTGTCGCCCCCACTGTCGCTGCCGTCGCCTGGATCCACGCCGCTCGTGTCGCTGCCGTCGCCTGGATCCACGCCGCTCGTGTCGAGCGCGCTCGTGCGGTCGATAATCCGCGTGGCCATAGTGACCGTCCCGGACTCAGGGGTGAACTTGATGGCGTTTGAGAGCAGGTTTGTGACGACCTGCGCCAGACGCTGGTCGTCGCCGACAACGTACTGCGGGATGTGCGGGTCGGTCTCGACCACGAACTTGAGCTTGTTGACTTCGGCGCGCACGTTCGTGACGCTCAGGATGCGCTCTATCATCTTCTTTATGTCGAAGCGCACTTGCGACAGCTCAAGCTTGTTGGCCTCGATCTTTGACATGTCGAGAATGTCGTTGATCACACCGAGCAGGTGAGACGAGGCCACCTCGATCTTTTGGAGCGCGTAGTCCTTGCGCTCGATGTCCGTCGCCGCAAGGCCGATGGCCGTCATCCCGATGACGGCGTTCATGGGCGTGCGCATCTCATGGCTCATCTTAGAGAGAAACGCGCCCTTTGCCTCACTCGCCAGCAGTGCCTCGTCGAGCGCCGTCGTGCGCTCCTTCGCGCCGGTGTTGCGCGCGACCAAAGAGGCGAGGATCAGCGAGGCAGACCGGAGTATCTGCACTTCGTCGGCGGAGAAGGCCTTCTCCTCATAAAGTCGCTCAAAGGTCACAAACCCCCTGAAGAGGCTCGTGTAGTTGACCGGGCACACCAACATGGTCTTGATGTCGAGCGGCGCGAAGCACGCGCGCTCTTCGGGAGGCATCTCGGTGATCGTCTGGTTGACAACGGTGCCCCTGCTAAACGCTTCTTCCCACGTGGGCACGCTCTTATGGTTGTAGCCGCCCGTGGCCGACTTGAGAG
Organism: Coriobacteriales bacterium; assembly: GCA_031279835.1. Lineage (GTDB taxonomy): Bacteria > Actinomycetota > Coriobacteriia > Coriobacteriales > UBA8131 > JAITHV01. The sequence continues at coordinate 5,197 of JAITHV010000098.1, read as the reverse complement.
TGCAAGACTCGCGCGCGTCCTCAGAGAGCCATTCGTGTATCTGGCGGTAGACCGCCTTGCCGTCTTCAACGTCTATCTCGCAGATATAGATCCGGTCGATGCCCACTGCCGCAGCGAGCGCTGACGGCGACGTGGTGATGAGCGCGTCGAACTCCGAGTGCGATGCCACCAGGAGCTGCTCTGCCATGCTGTTGACAAGCCCGACTAGCTCGTCGTGCCGCACCAGGTTGCGGCGCGCGACCTCCAGGTCAGAGATGTCGTTGAGGTAGCCGATGTTCACTTCGCGACCAGGGTAGGCGATGCGCTTGAGGCACACGCCCATGTCGTAGAGCTGCCCTTGTGAGACCATCTGCAAGGTGAGCTTGAGGCTTTTTTGATGGGAGAGGTCGGCGAGAAGTCCCTTGATCACGGGCTCAACGGGGTTTGTAGGCCCATATTGGGGAATCACGGCGGCCAGGTGGCCGGTGAAGTCATCCCGCAGGGCCTGTGCGTCCGTGCCGCCGAGAAACCGAATGACCTGCGGGTTGCAGTCCAGCAAGTTGAGGTCGTCGTCGAATATGACGATAAGCTGCGGGTTGCTCTCGAGTATCGACTCGCTCATGCGCCGCTGCGTCTCAAGCGAGCGCATCGTCGTGTCGAGCTTTGCGCTCTCGTCACCTTGGATTGTCGTGAGCGCCATAATGATCGTGCCGATCGCCAGCCCGTTTATCACGACGGTTGTCACGTACTCGAAGATACGAAGGTCTGGCGGCGTGTGCACTACAAGAGCAGGGTTGAAATAGCCCGTCAGGATGACGCCGAGCATGATCGCGCAATGCAAGACGGCCACCACGATCAAGAGCCGCTTGCGCAGGAACAAGAAGACAACAACAAGGCTGAGCACAAAAAACCCCTCCATGCTCGACCCCAGCCCGCCAAGCAGGAAGTAGGCAAGAGGGTTGAGCATGTCGTAGATGAGCAGCGCGCAGACCCAGCACAGGCCGGCCGAGGGCCTCGGACGATTGACTAGCACGATAAGGGCCACGACCGACACCGTCATGGCAACAAGCGCCATGAGCACCGGCAAGGCGGTCCCCAGCGCGACGCGAACGACAGTCGCCGCGACAAGACCCAGTGTTTCTGCTACAAATGTCACTGATAGCATGCGCACATCAAGCGAGCGCTCATTTGAGTACAGGTAGCCTTCCAGTGCTTCCTTGATGATCCCCATGGTCTTCCGTTCAAAAACTTGACCGTCTACCGTCAAGACCGATCGCTGCTGTCATGCCTGGCTCAGGCACCGTTTGATCGCCCCAAAACCGTCTTCTCTCACTATACACCAAACGATTGTGTCGCTGCTGGCATGGCGAGAGGCCCTGCGGGACAACAGCCTCCGCTGACAGCACAAGCGCGGGACGGCACAAGCCAGCACCCGCCATGACTACGAAAGAGAGAAAAACGCACGTTGTTTTTGACGGTTCGTGCGCAGACGGCAGGATGCGTCCTTCCTATACTACGGCTTATAGCGCCAGAACGGGCGTCTGCCGCCCACAAGGGCGAGGCAAAGCCCCCGAAAGAAAGGAAGGACCTGCCATGGACGACATTCTCGCAAAGATCAGCGAGGCAGTCTACGAGGGCGAGGAAGAAGAGGTAGTGCGGCTTGTCTCCCAAGCGCTCGAGCAAGGAACTGACCCGCAGACCATCATCCAGGAGGGTGGCGTGCCTGCACTCTCCCGTCTTGGCGAGGACTTCAACAACGAGGAAGTCTTCTTGCCTGAGCTCATGCTGGGGGGCGACTGCATGAAGGCGCTCGTGGGGCTTGTCAGCCCACACCTGGGGTCTGACCAAGGCGCCTACAAAGGCAAGGTGGTCATCGGCACCGCGCAAGGCGACCTGCACGACATCGGTAAGAGCCTGGTTGCCACGCAGCTCTCTATCCACGGCTACGAGGTAATAGACCTCGGCACCGACGTGCCGACCAATGTCTTTTTGGACCGTGCCGAGGAAGAGGGCGCCGACATCATCGCCGTCTCCTCGCTGCTGACCACCGCGCAGTACTACATGGGCGACCTTATCGGCCGCCTGAACTCCGAGGGGCGTCGCAACCGGTTCCGCGTCGTCGTGGGCGGCGGGCCGGTTGGCCCGGACTACGCGCGCGAGGTTGGCGCCGACGGATATGCGCGCACCGCGCACCTTGCCGTCAAGATGCTCGACCAGGTGATGCAAAACGAGCCGGGGACTGCACTGGTCATCGAGGCGTAGCTGACCGGCCATACATGAGAGACTAAGAGAAAGGGCTATGACATGGACAAGCACATGAAGCTGCTGCGCTCGCTCGACAAGGCGCGCGGAGGGGCCCGCGTCACCGAGAAAGAGTGGGACCAGAAAATCTTGCCGCGCACCCTCAAAGAGGTAGCAAAAGAGCACGGGCTGCTTGGCAGCTGCGACCCCGAGAACCCCGTCAACTCAGACCCGCAGCTCGCCGACGCCTTCTTCAAGGCCGGCTGGGACGCTGCTGTGCGCCTGGGGTTCTTTTGCCCGGACACCGAGTCGGTTATACGGGTCGAGGAAGACGAACTGGCCCGCGAGCTTGAGCGCGTCCCGAGCAACTTCCCGCTCGGCCAAGGCCCCGAGCAGGTGCGCGTGCCCGCGCGGCGGCCTTCAGACGGCGTGCAGCCCATCTATTGCTCGCCTCTCTCCATCCAAATGGACGAGGAGCTGTACGTGCCGCTCGTCCAGGGCATCCTGAGCAGCCGCCTTGTCGACATGCAGGAAGGCCCCTCCATCGACACGGTAATGGGAAGCCCGCTTTTGGCCCACACCCCCTACGAGACCTTTGGCGGAATCTACGAGGCGCACCTGCGCAAAGAGGCGCAGTGGAGGGCCGGGCGCGTGGGCATAGGCAATTCGCTCGTGGCTTCGAGCAGCACGCACTTCGGCTTTCTCGCGGCCTTTAACCTCTTCGAGCAGCCGCAGCTGTGCCTGTGCCTGAACCCTGCGTCACTCAAAGTCAACTACACGACCTTCCACAAGGCCTTCGTGACCAATGAGCTAGGCGGCTACGTCAGAAGCGAGTCTCCCACGATGGTGGGTGGCTACACGGGAGGGGCCGAGACCACCGCGATCGGCTCGATTGCGACCGACTTGCTGCAGTTCCCCATCACCGGCGCCGCGCTGCCGGGCTCGCCGTCGTATGAGATCCTGTATGCGGGCAACTGCGGGCGCAAGGGCCTGTGGGCGCAGAGCATCGCCACGCAGGCCGTGACACGCAACACGTCCATGCCGCTCATGAAGACCATCAACCAGGTCTCTGGGCCGTTCACCGAGATGTTCTTCCTTGAGACAATAGCGGGCATGACGGCCGCCTCTGCCTCAGGCCAGGCGTTCACCATATCGCCGCGCTCTGCTGGAGGCTCGGTGAAGAACCACCTCACGCCGCTGGAGTGCTGGTACAACGCCGCAGTGTTCAAGGGTGCAGCGGGCATGTCGCTCGAAGACGCGAACACCGTGTGCAAAGAGGTGCTCCCGCGCTTTGAGGGCCAGCTGTTCGACCCGCCCAAGGGCCGCTCGTTTCGAGAGCTCTACGACATCCGCGCGCTCACGCCCGATGCGGAGTATCTCGAGATGTACCTCAAGATGCGCGAGTATGCCGAGGGCCTGGGCATCCCGATGCCGGGCGACGGCGTGTTCTGCTAAAACGTGCCCACGAGGCGCCGGGCAGGGGCACGCCCTCCCGGCGCCTGCAGCCGCGCGAAGCAAGCTGAAACAAGACTTGTCAACACTGCAAGAGACGACCTTCAAGGAGGCGCCAAGATGATCGTCATCGGAGAGAAGCTGAACAGCAGCATACCCAAGACCAAAGAGCTGCTTGCGCGCAAGAACCGCGAAGAAGTCCAGCACATGGTGGTCCTGCAAGACGAGGCCGGGGCCGACTTCATCGACGTGAACACCGGGGAGTTCTTCAACGACGAGGCCGAGATGATGAAGTGGCTGGTCTGCCTTGTGCAGGAGACCACCGAGAAGCCCCTCTGCATCGACTCGACGAGTGCTGCCGTCCTCGAGGCAGGACTCAGCGTCTGCGAGAGGCCTGCCCTTATCAACTCCATCAGCCTGGAAGGTGACCGGTTCGAGCAGGTCTCCCGGCTCGTGGTGGAGCATGGGGCCTCAGTGGTGGGACTGTGCCAGTCGGCAGACAAGATTCCCGACAACGCCACTGAGCGCATCGAGGCAGGCCTTGCGCTCGCGCAAAGGCTCCTTGACCTGGGGATTGAGCCGGAGCGTATCTACCTCGACCCGCTCGTGACAGCGCGCGCTGTTGACAGCAACGCCTCGGTCACTACTTATCAGACGACGGTCGGCCTCAAAAAGGAGCTTCCCTCAGTGAAGCTGGTGTGCGGACTGAGCAACGTCGGGTTCGGGCTGCCGAAGCGCAAGCTCATCAACCGCTCGTTTTTGTCGATGCTCATTGCGGGCGGCCTCGACGGTGCGATCATCGACCCGCTCGACACCACGATCATGACCGAGGCGCTCGTGGCAGAGATGCTGGTCGGGCGAGACTTCGGCTGCAAAAAGTACCTCAAGGCCGTCAAGTCAGGACTCATTCCCTGATTGCTTGACAGCCTGACTGCTTGCGCGCTCAGGCATGCAGGCGTTTGCGCGCATGCATGCCTGAGCAAAGCAGCCTTGACAGCTCTAACGGTCACGAGTCCTGCGCACGATGGGCAGGCATAGCAGCTTCACAGGCCCGGCACCATGCTGCTTTTTGTCTGCCCTTGCACACGCTTCGCACACAAGGGGTTGAAAGTCGCCGGGAGGCGACGATGAAACGACAAGGAGCAACAATGTCTAAGAATTCTCCTGACCATCCCGTCAACGAGCGGCTTGCCGTCGGCAAACTCTTCACCTACGGCCTGCAGCATGTCTTGGCCATGTACGTCGGTGCGATAACCGTCCCCATCGTGGTCGGCGCGCGATTCGGCCTTGCAAGCGACCAGATCGTGTTCCTCATCAGCGCCGACTTGTTCACCTGCGGCATCGCGACGATCATACAGACGATCGGGTTCTGGAAGTTCGGCATAAAGATACCGGTGGTGCAAGGCGTGACCTTCTCATGCGTGCAGCCTATCATTGCTATTGGCGGCGGCGCGCTGAACATGGGAGGCTCGCCTGAACAGGCGTTAGTCTTGGTGTTTACTTCCGTCATTGCGGCAGGACTGTT
>JAITHV010000046.1 GCA_031279835.1 Coriobacteriales bacterium | reverse complement strand
GGAGCTCTGCGGCGTGGGCCTCCCATATGGCCTCAAAGCTCTGGCCTTTCCTGACAAGAGGGGCCACCAGCTTGTCCATCGCCTCAAGCTCGCCGGGCGCCACGCCGATGCCTGCCCTTGAGGACTTCAGCCTGGCCTGGCAGGAGCGCTCGGCGCCGGCCGCGTCGTAGCCGCACTTCGAAAACGAGCAGTGCGCCCTCTTGTGGCATGGCGCAGGGCAGACGTAGGGGCATGCGTCGGTCACGGAGCACGTCGCCCGCCTGTAGCCGGGGCATGTGTCGACGCAGCTGCGGGACCTGCAGTCCTTGCAGGCCGCGAGCCTGGCGGAGCACCTGTCACAGGCCGTGCCGCTTGCCTGGCAGTCCCTGTAGCCCATGCAGCGGACCGACAGCTTGGCGCCGTGCGCCGGCTTCTTTTCCCTCACCGTCCTGTTGCGCCTCGCCTCGCGCGTCACTGTCGATGCGCTCACGCCTGTCCTTTTTGCTATCCACCTGGCCGAGTCGCCAGCGCGTACGCCTTCTTCCACGGCCTCCCTGTTCTCCTTGCTTAAGTGCTTTCCCTTTGGCTTTGGCATGTCCGCCTCCTTCCCGCCCGGGGAAAGCCGCGCCAAGAAGATTCTAGGGCAAGGGCGGGCCGGGCGCGGGCAACCGCGCTGCAGGCGGCCTGTGACAAACCAGAGAGCGGTTTCTCTCAGGCAGACGCTGAACGCGGCGCCCTGACTGACGCCTGACAACGCGCTGCCTGCAAGACTAAGCGCAACGGTGTTGCATTTTGAAATTCAACCAGCCTTTGTCACTGTTTTATCGCGTTTACGCGATAAAACAGTGACAAACAGGAGGGCAACAGCAAGAGACCCCGCATCGAGTGCGGGGTGACAGACAGGAGGGCCACGGCGATACACCGCATCGAGTGCGGGGTGACATAGCAGATCCCGGCTCAAGGCCGGGATGACAGAACAGGAGCGCATCAAGAGACCCCGGGTCAAGCCCGAGGTGACAAGAACAGAGCAGAAGCGCTGGCTGACGCTCGGAGGGCGACAACACGGGTGGCGACGCGGCTGACAAGCGCTGGGGAATGCGACACAAAGACGATGCCGATGCCGTCAGCGGCGGCCTTATCCAGAATAAAGCGCCAGAGCTGCGCTTGCGACACCGCGTCGAGCATGGTGGTTATCTCGTCAGCAATGAGGAAGCGGGCGCGGGCAGCCAAAGCCCGTGCGATGCAGAACCGCTGAAGCTCGCCGCCCGAAAGCTCATGGGCATAGCGGGCAAGCCACTCACGGCGAATGCCGAGGCCGTCAAACACCTCTTCGTCGGGCGTGCCCGCCTCCTTGAGCACGTCGCGCATGCGCATGCGCGGGTCGCACACCAGCTCGGGATGCTGACCGATGAGCTGGATCGGGCACATGCCGCGCCGGGGAAGCACAGCGCCGTCGAGCAGCACCTCGCCCGCCAACGGAGCCAAGTAGCCCGCAAGCAGACGCCCCAACGTGGTCTTGCCACTGCCTGAGGGCGCATGTAGGGCAACGCGCTCCTCGGCGCCTACCGCCAGGCTGAGCCCGTCGATGACCGGCACGTTGCTTCCCGGGTAAGCAAACACAAGGTCACGGGCCTCCAGGCATCCCGTCATGACGCGCCTTCTTCTCCATAGACGGGCTGAGCGACAAACCCATGCTCAGGCAAGGCATGCCAGAGCGCCTTTGAGAAGGGGTGCGCAAGTGTATGCGGTGAGGCAAAGCTCGCAACCGACGTCTCTTCAACGACCGTCCCCTGGTTAAAGATCGCCACGCGGTCGGCCACCGAGAGCGCAAGCTCTATGTCGTGCGTGATGAGCAGCACGCCGCCGCCCGCGTCGGCAAAGTCCCGAAAGTCGGCAAGCGCCACCTGCGCCAAAGCAGGGTCGAGACCGGGAGTCGGCTCGTCGGCGATGATGAGCTGCGGGGCGTCCATCAGCGCGCAGCAGAGCAGCACGCGTCGCGCCATGCCGCCCGAAAGCTCATGGGGATACAAGCGCGCCGCAGCCTCCGGAAGGCCGTAGCGAGCGAAGAGCTCGCGCTGGCGGGCCATGCGGGCGTGTTTGTCGCCCGCTCCCCTGCCCCACACCTGTCTGCCAACGCGCATGAGCGGGTCGAGGTGGCTGATGCTTTGGGGAACGAGCGCTATGCTTGAGCCGCGCAGCGCCGCCAGTGAGGCTGCGTCCTGCTTGACGCCGTCGTACCAGATGTTGCCGGAGACTTGCGCGTTGGGCGCGAACATGCCCATGATGCTGTCGGCCAGGAGTGTCTTGCCCGAGCCTGACGCACCGACGATGGCGACGATCTCTCCTCGGTGCACCGCAATGTGCAGGTCGTGTATGACGGGCACGAACAGCTGGCGGGCCTTGAAGAAGCGCGGCTCGCCCGGGTCGTACATCGTGAACCCGATGCCGAGGCCCTCGACTTGGAGAAGGTGGTGCCCGCCGAGGTGCTGTGACTGGTGCGCGTGGGTATGGTGATGGTGCTCGCGGCGTGCATCATGCTGGTGGGGGGCATGGGTTGTCTCGACAGACACGGCCATGATCACTCCTGCGCCCGGTAAGGGTCGATGAGCGACCGCAGGCAGGCGCCTGCGCGGTCAAACAGCAAGACGGCGGCGAGCAGCGCGACGCCCGGCAGCAGCGCGAGCCACCACATGCCTGAGGAGAGGTAGGTGACCGCCTCACTCAAGATGCTTCCTATGGCCGGAAGCTCAGGCGGCAGACCAAAGCCGAGGAAGGTGATGGCGGCCTCGTGGAGGATGGCATGGGGGAACAGCAGTATAAGCCCCACGAGAAACTGTGGGAGAACCGCAGGCAGCATGTGGCGCGCTGCAACGTCGAGCGGCCCACGGCCCAGCCGACGCGCAAGGGCGACGTACGGGGCCTGCCGACATTGGATGACCTCGGCGCGCACCACGCGCGCGAGGCTGGTCCAGTGCGTGAGCGCGACGCCGACGGCCACGCCCCAAAAGCCCTTGCCGAGCGCAAACGAGATGAGCAAGATGAGCAGGATGTGCGGGATGCCCATGACGAGGTCGACGAGCCAGAGAACCACGCCGTCTGCCTTTTTTCCGCCGAGAGCAGCGACCATGCCGAGCACGAGCGCGATGCAGGCCGACGCGCCTGCCGCCAGCAGCCCAACGAGCACGCTCGTGGCCAGCCCTGCCGTGGTGCGCGCGAACATGTCGCGCCCCATCCAGTCGGTCCCGAACAGATGCCCGAGGCCAGGGCTGAGGTTTTTTTGGGAGAAATCCGTGGCCGTCGCCGTGGGCGCGAGCGCAATGCCCGCGCAGACGACAGCCGCGAGCAGGGAGAGCATCACGACGAAGAGCACGAGGGCGAGCCGGCGGTTGGGGAGCCGCCGCCGCAGCGGGCTGTGCAGGACGGCGCCTGAGGGGGATGCAGGCGCTGCGGCTTGGGGCGCGGGCACCGTGGGTTGGGAGACGGGCGCTGCGGCTTGGGGCGCGGGCGCCGTGGGTTGGGAGACGGGCGCGGGAAGCTCAGGCATCAGGCCTTCTCTCCCCCGCCTCTTCTGCCAGCAGTTCGCCTCTGCGAAGCACCCGCAGGCTGCTCCTTCGGGTACGTATGCGCGGGTCAATGACACCGTAAAGTATGTTGGCGGCAAGGTTGCCCACGAAGACGATGGCAGCGCTCAGAACTGCGATGGCCACGAGCAACGGCGCGTCGCCCCCGAGCCCGGCTGTGACCGCCGCTTGCCCGAGGCCTGGGTACGAGAACACCTGCTCTACGAGGACTGAGCCGCCAAAGATCTCGCTGATCGAGGCGCACTGCAAGGTGAGCGCGGGCAGGGCGAGGTTGCGCAGCCCGTGTCGCATGACGATGGAAGGAGTCGACTCGCCACGGGTGCGCGCTTGGCGCACATAGTCGCTTTGGAGCACGTCTACCGCTTTTTCGCGCGTGTGCAGCGCGATGTTCGCCACGCCGACGACGCTGAGCGTGAGGGCAGGCAAGACGAGATGGTGGATGCTTTGAGCGAGCGTGACCTCAGAGGCGCTGACCCCAATGGGCACCGAGAACCCCAAGGGGAACCACCCCAGCCAGACCGCGAACACCACGAGAAACACCAGCCCGAGCCAGAAGGTCGGCGTCGAGGCAAGCACGAAGCAGTAGCCCTTGATGAGGCGGTCAGGCCAGCGGTCGCGCCAGACGGCAGCGACGATGCCGAGCACCACGCCGAGCACGCCGCTCAGGAGCCAGGCGCTCGTCATGAGCGCAAGCGAGCTTGCCAGGCGCGGCGCGAGCACGTCGGGCACCGGCGCGTTGAAGCGCAACGACGTGCCCCAGTCACCATGGAGGATCGCCTGGGCCCAAGCCCCGTAGCGCTCCCAGATCGGCGTTCCCGAGCCCCAGTACTGCACCAGCTGCTCGCGCTTCGCCTCGCTCATGTTGAGGTAGGCGGCCTGCCCGACATTGGCCTGCACAGGGTCGATGGGCGACACGCTGACCAGCACGAAGGCAACAATGCTCACAGCAACCAGCAGCAGCGCGAAGCGCAGCAACTGGCGTGCTACGAAAAGCGCCGATGCCCCGAACGGGCTCGAGAAGACGCGCGGCAGCCGCAAGACGCGGCGCACGGGGCGCACGTCGCCTTGCAGCTGCTGGGCTTTATCCGTCATTGCGTTTTGTTACTTCCAGGACCAGGTGTCTACGTTATTGAGGACGGCCCAGCCATGCCCGTGCGGATGCAGCTTTTGCTCCGCCACAACAAGATTAGACCGCTTAAAGAAGAGATGGTCGATATTGGCGAACCAGACCCACGTGGCCGCCCCGTCTGGCCCGATGCCCGTCGTGCCGTCCCATTGGGCCTGCTTCCAGTAGGGGTATGACTGGCTGACCTCCTGCGTCTGGAGCGCCGCGTCGAGGTAGCCGTCTACCGTCGGGTTGCTGTAGTCGGCAAAGTTGCTCGATCCCTCGGTATGGTACAGGCTGTAGAGCTCCGAGGGCGAGTTAGAGCCCCAGCCCCAGAGGATGGGGTCTGTGTACATGTGCGGGTAGATGTCGTCCCAGCTCAGGCCCTTGACCGACACCTCGATTCCAATGCCGCGCATCTGGTTGGCGAACTCGTTGGCAAGCGCTTGGCGCACCGTGTCGCTGCTTGAGTGATACACGTCGAAGGCCGCGCGCAAGGTGCCCGAGCCTGTGGACTTCTCGCGGATGCCTCCTGTGCCGAGCATCCAGCCGGCGGCTTCCAGGATCTCTACGGCCTTGGCAGGGTCGCACTTGACGCGCATGTCGCTCGACGCCCAAGGCATGCCGTCAGACACGGTGTAGGCGGGAGTGCCGTAGCCGTTGAGCACGTTTTTGACTAGCGCGTCACGGTCTACCGCATAGTTGAGCGCACGTCGTATGGCGACGTCGGAGGTCACGTCGTTGCCGAGGGCATACGTGTCGTCTCCCTCGGTCTTGGTGCCGCCTGCCGGCTTGGACTGAAGCGATATGCCGCGACTGTCAACCGACTTGCAGGCCAGGATCTCGTAGTCGCTCACGTGCTGGTTGGCAAGGAGCGCCGTGGTGGACGCGAGGTCTGCCTGCCCGGAGCGCGCGGCCGCAAGCGCGGCGTCGTCCTGCATGAAGAGCACGACCACGCGCTTCATGGCGGGCGGCGTGCCGTAATAGTCGGGGTTGGCAGTGAGAATGACCTGTTGGCCTTTGTCCCACTGTTCTAAGACATAGCGCCCGCTGCCGACCGGCTTGTTGCCATAGCTGGCAGAGTAGGTGGCCTCGGGAACAATACCGACGACTGCAAGCGTGTAGAGCAGGGCGTTGAACGGCCGGTTGAGCAGGATGACCGCCGTGGAGTCGTCAGGGGCGGTGACGGCCTCGACCATGCTGAGGTCGGTCTCTGAGCCCTCTGACTCCCTGATGCCATTGAGGGTGAAGGCGACATCGCGGGCCGTCAGCTTTGTGCCGTCGCTGAAGCGCACGTCGTCGCGGATAGTGAAGGTCCAGGTAAGCGCGTCGTCTGAGACGCGGTAATCCGTGGCGAGGTCGTTGACGAAACTCATGTCGCGCGTCGTGTTGATGAGCGTGCTTTGGATAAGCGGCTCGTGCATGTGCTCTCCGCAGCCCCAGTTGAAGAAGGGGTCAAAGCCTGCGGCCGGCTCGTTCGAGGCGTTGAGCACGACGATTACCTGGTCGGTTCTTGCGGGGGTCCCTGTGCCGACTCCGCCGGTGTCGTTTGGCTTGGCGCCGTCCTGGGCACATGCCGCCAGCAGGCCGCCAAGCGACAAGGTGGACGCACCCGCCACGACGATGCCAGCGCGCTTGATGAACTCACGTCGGTCCATGGTTCCTCTCTCTCCTTGTTTGGGCGTGGGCGCACTTGCATAAGGCCTCAGGCCTCACTGAGCGCCCCCTATTGTGTTACAGTTTTTTGTATCGTAACACGCTTCTGGGCGAAGCACAAGAGGGTTTTTCTGTGAGGTCATAGCATGTCGCCGGGGTTGTTGTCGCTGGGGTAGTTGTCGGCAAGGTTGTTGTCGGCAAGGCGCGTCCGCAAAACAGGCAAACTGTATGCGGAACGCAGACCTGATGGATGATCGAGGGTGCTATGCTCATTGACGTATCCGTTACCGGGTCTTAACAAGAAAGGGAGAATTACGATGGACAAGAAACTACGAGTCGTTGCGCTGGCGGTTGGCTTGCTCCTTGTGTTGGCAGGCTGCAGCGCTCCGCAAGCAGAGCCACAAGACGAGCCAAAAGCACAGGAGCAGGGCACAGGCACTGCCACGACTGTGACCGCGAAAGACGAGCCGACGCAGCCAGCTGCGGCAGAAACCCCGAAGCCCGCGCCGAACGCGGGCAAGCCTTTGCCCAACAGCAATTCGATCAGCCAGCTCAAGACTGGCGAACTGCTCTACTCGACCGAGTATAGCTCAGACAACGCCGGGCAGATCCTTGTTTCCTTCGTCTTGTCTGCCGACGGCAAAAAGGCGCACAGCTTCAACGCGGTCATGCGCGACCTGACCGTGATCTATGACCCCGACACTGCGCCGAGACCCGCAGCGACTGAGTCCGTGACGATTGCGGGCGCGTTGACGGTCGATGTGACGGGCGGGCGCCTGACGTTTGACGACAACACCCTCAAGCTCTCATTGGCAATCGACGGCGACTATGCTACCGGCAGCTGCAGCATCAGCTACTACAACGCTGGCTTCAAGTTCACCGACGACATGCCTCTGGTGGAGGGAATAACGTACACTGACGTCCCGCCGTCGTCTATCGCGGTCGCCGAGCAGCCAGTGGAGTTCGCTGTTGCTGCGCGTGGCGCCACCGAATAAGACCGACACAAGAACACTAGCGCAAAAACTTGCAGGGCACCTTGACTCAGGTGCCCTGCAAACTATATATTTCAACTATAATTTCGATGTATTTTTTATTATCTTGAGCATCATTATGTTAGGAGACATCCTATTGCAGCAAGACAGGCTTGGGCTGGTCATCGTGAGTTTTGTTCCTCTTTCTACTAACTAACCCCGATCGAGCCAAGAAGCCCCGATTTAGCTGCTAAAACTCCCAGCAGAGACTTGACGTCGCCTTCCAATTCTAGTATAATTCTA
>JAITHV010000035.1 GCA_031279835.1 Coriobacteriales bacterium | reverse complement strand
CATAGGTGATGGCGGCGGCGCCCGATGCAACCGCCAAGGCACCGATGCCGCCTTCGAGCGCCGCTACCCGCCGTTCGAACACGTCGGAGGTCGGGTTCATGATGCGCGTGTAGATGTTGCCCGCCTCTGAGAGGGCAAAGCGGTCAGCCGCGCTTTTTGAGTTTGGGAACACATACGAGGTCGTCTGGTAGATGGGCACTGCGCGGGCGTCGGTGGCAGGGTCGGGGGCTTCTTGGCCGACGTGGATCTGCTTGGTCTCAAACGACCAGGTGCTGGGATCGGTGATGTCGCGCTTTTGCGGGGCGCTTGCGTCGGTGTCAGCTGTCTGTGGCATACTCGTCTCGCTTTCTGTTTTAAAATAGAGTAATTTAAGAATATAGTGATATAGCTACAAAATTATTGTCTAACAGGCTTGTCTGGGTCAGCAGCGCGTGTTCGACGACAGCGGGGGAGCTTGACGGGAGTGGCGCAGAGCGAGGTCAGAAGACCGATTCAGTTATAAGGGGGATGAGCGTATCTGCTTTGCCGAGCACAGCCGAGTAACGCGCGACCCAGACGGACGGAGGCGTCAGGCGCACATTCGGTTGTTCATCAGGTTTATCACCTGGAGCTGTGTAAAAGCAGTGGTCACAAAGACTCCCTTGATACGCTTTGAATTGAAACACGACGAATCATACAGGTTTACTAAAGTTTCTGTCAAGCAACAGTTGAAACGGCTGCGTGTACTTTTTTGTGGCCATGTTAGTGTTCGCGCCCCCTGGCATATGAAGCCTCGGCCAAGCGCCGCCCCGTCGGGGAAAAGTCGCAGGATCCATCTCAAAGACCTGCCAATGACTGATTGCCTACGTGCGTGTTTGAGCGAACATTTGTAACGTCGGCTGCATGTGCACAAAAAAAACGAAGCCCCTGCCACGGCAAAAGAAGCTACTGGCGACCTAGAAATAAAGGAGAAGGACGACAGGTTCAGCCATATCTGGAGCTTGGCAAACAAGAGTTCCGAACAAGGCAGCACTTGCAGCAAGCTGAGTTTGAAGCACTGTTTACGTCGAGTGACACTTGGCGTAGTGTCGCAAATAGCGTTCTTGAAACCAACCGCATTGAAGAAGCCGAGAAGGTGTGCCTTCTCTTTGGAAAAATGGGCGGAATACCTGAAGTTTGATGGGCGGGCTATGAACTGTCAGTTGTCCATGTGCACACATCACATGTTCCACGGTTTGAGGTGGAGATAGGGACCAAAGACTCTTTGTTTTCTCAAGTGGGCGTCGAGTATGACGCTTTTTGAAACCTGCCAATGAACGAGAAGATGAAATACATCCGTGAATATGCATGATCAAGACTTCATACTGGTGAGCGTCCCTGGTGGCTTGAGGATGACAGTGACAAGGATGGACACACTCTTCCTATCCAGGTGCGGCTTTATGCCAGTCTTTCAAACGAAGAAAAGACTCATTTGCGCGCAGAGACTGAACCTCTTTGCCCTGAGATTGTTCAGGCTAAAGGGAAACTGATTTTGCGACCGTTTGCCTGGCCCAGTGTCATGGGCCTCTCCCCATGCGCACGGTCCCTTGCGCTACAATGAGGCTTCACCCATTGAAGAGGCCATACAAGGGCGAGGAGACTGCAACCATGATCGACCGCGAGCATCGTGAACGCCTCGAGCACGGGTATCTGAGCGCCCATGCGGCGTTCTCGGACGCAGCCACGCGCGCGGTTTCCGAGGAGCCAGACCCGTTTAGGACGGCGTTTCAGCGCGACCGCGACCGCATACTGCACACAAAGGCCTTTCGGCGCCTCATGCACAAGACACAGGTGTTCGTGGCACCAGAGGGAGACCACTACCGCACACGGCTGACGCACACGCTCGAGGTGGCGCAGATCTCGCGGTCCATTGCCCGCGCATTGGGGCTGAACGAGGACCTGACTGAGGCCATCGCGCTGGGGCACGACCTGGGGCACACCCCCTTTGGGCACACGGGCGAAGACGCGCTCTCGTTCTCCCTTGCCCTGTGGCGCGGGCTTGACCCTGACCTGCACCCGGGTCTGTTCAGGCACAACGTGCAGTCGCTGCGCGTGGTAGACCACCTCGAGCGCTCAGGTCGCGGGCTCAACCTGACCTTTGAGGTGCGCGACGGCATCTTGCACCATAACGGCAAGGAGCGGGCCAGCACGCTTGAGGGGCGCATCGTGGCAACGGCCGACCGCATCGCCTATGTGAACCACGACATCGACGACGCGCTGCGCGCTGGATGCATCGTCGAGCAGGACCTGCCCCTCAAGACCCACACGGTATTAGGCGGCAGCCACTCGGAGCGCATCACGACGCTCGTTGAAGACATGATACTGACTTCTAATGGGACGGGTGACATCCGCCTGAGCGAGGGAGTTTGGAACGCGATGATGGAGCTGCGGCGCTTCTTGTTCGAGAACGTGTACAAGCGCCTCGAGTTCCGCTCGGAGGAGCCCAAGGCCTTTGACCTGGTATGCAGGCTGTTCAGGCACTACGTGGAGCACCCATGCGAGATACCACAGGACGCTCGGGCGCTTTCGGGCGGCGACGATGAGACGGCGGCGTGCGACTATGTGGCAAGCATGACGGACCGCTTTGCGGTCGACGCCTTCAAGCGCCTGTTCATACCTGCGAACTGGCACGTCAGGTAGGCCTCACTTGACACTTCGGGTGATAAGGGCGGCGCTCCCCGTCGTCATTGGCTACGTTGCGCTCGGCATGCCGTGCGGCATCCTGGGGGCCCAGGCGGGGATGTCCCTTCTCCAGATATTGCTACTGTCGATAGCATTATACTCGGGCAGCGGGCAGTACATGATCGCCTCGCTTTACATGGGAGGATACGCGCCACTGGCGCTCTCGATGTCGGTGGTGCTTGTGAACGCCCGGCAGCTGCTGTACTCGTCTGCGCTGCTGGTGCGCTTTGAGGGCGTCGGGCGGGGACGTGCGACATTAGCAGCCTCGAACATTACCGACGAGACCTTCGGGGTGAACATGGCCGAGTACGAGAAGGGTGGCTGGGGCGCTGGGGCCTGTTTTGGCACGAACTGCCTTGCGCAAGCAACCTGGACGGCAGCCAATGTCGCTGGTGCCGCAATCGGGGCCTTGGTGCCCATCGAGGCTGGCCTTGCCGCGTTTGCCATGACCTCGGTTTTCACCTGCCTGCTGCTCATGCAGGGCCGCCAACCGGGCAACCTCGCCGCAGTCTGCGGCACGGCGGCAGCGCTTGTGGCCTGCAAGCTGGCAGGGCTTGACCGGATAGCGGTCTTCCTGGCCGCGTGCGTGGGCATTGCCTGCGGCTTTGTGGCGGGCAGGCGCGACGGCGACAACGAGCAGGGGAGCGACAACGTGAGGGGCGACGACACTGATGCCCTGGCCTGAGTTCCTGCTGATCCTCGGCGTGTGCGCGTCATGCACCCTGCTTGCGCGCATCCTGCCCGTGGCGCTCTTCGCTGACCGGTCACTGCCACCGCGCGTGCTAGCGGCTCTTCGCTACATCCCAGTCGCGGCCTTTACCGCGCTGGTCGTCAACGACTTGTTTGACCCGGCCCGCCTCGCTCAAGGCTGGGTGGCAAACGTGCTGCCGCTTGTCGCGCTCGTGCCGGTCGCAGTGGTCTCGCTCAAGGCACGGTCGCTATGGCTGAGCATCGTTGTGGGCTGCGGCAGCTATGCCCTTTTCTCCTGGCTGGCAAGCCTTTTGTGCGGCGCACTGCAGTAAAGTTGTTTGAGAAGATTGTGCGAGCGGTTTGTTTCTGGCAGGAGAGCAGCCATGACCGACCTAGTGAAGTTCCATTCCGATGTCAACGAGCTATACCAAGGGCCTGTCAAGAACGCATTAGAGTTTATGGGGCATGAAGCCGAAAATAACAGGGTGTTTGTGTAGGGCGACATGAAAAGAAGCTACAGCAGTTATTATCTGTTTGATTATAGAGAAGGCATCTACGATAAAGAAGCGTTTGCTGATGCGCTCGGTTGTTCGCAGCAGCACAAGGCAACACGTGACGAGGAGCATGCGAAGTCCTTCCGCAGGAAGAGGCCCCTGCCCAAGGAGGCTGGGTCTGCCGTCGAGGCCTTCAAGCAGATACGCAGCTACTTGCAAGACAAGCTCGGCCTCTCGCTCAACCCCTTGAACCATCCTGCCACCGACGAGGCGATCGCCCGGCTCGAGACCGCCCTCGGCGAGCCTCTCCCTATTGAGCTCGTCGAGCTCTATCGGTACTGCGACGGTGAGTCCTTTGTGGGAGACGAAGACCTGACGCCCGCCCTCTTCTACGAGTACCTGGTGTCGAGCAAGGAGGCGGCAGACTGTGTCGCCTTGACCGCCACAGAACCAATGCGGCTCTCGGTGCAAGAGGGCTACTTTCCGCCAACCGTACCCGATGGCTGCATAAAGAACGTTTACCTTCATTCCAAGTGGCTTCCTGTCGCTCATGACTGCAACGGCAATATCATCGGCATTGACCTCGACCCCGATACCAAAGGGACGAAGGGGCAGGTGATCGTCTACGGGCGCGACGAGGACCGCAAGTTCGTCGTGGCGCAGAGCCTGTCAGAGTTCTTCGCGCTGTTCTTGGAGATGCTTGTGGACGAGGAGTCCATACAAGATATCCCCCATCCTCATCCGCTGTTCTTCAAGACGCTGTACGAGGAAGTGCCTCAGCTGGAAGGGGATACGCAAACAAAGACTCTTGATGCCTGCAAGCACGTGAAGGAGGCAAAAAAACATCCCTTGCTGTTTCGGATAGCACTCACCATCAGTATTGTACTGGTGGTCGTAGTCTGTGGGATGCTCTTTTGGCATCTTATCCGCATGCTTGACCAGTCAACACATCTGCCCCCAAAACAAGAAAAACCATCTATCTACAAGCCGGAAGAGCCCTTCACGCTGCCCGACTCACTCAAGCCCTATTTTGAGGAAGGGGGTGCATGACAGCGGGGTCGCGTGACAAACAATATGACCCGCGTTTCGGGCAGCATTTTGCAGTAAAGTTGTAAAGAGAAGATACTACGAGCGGTTTTTTGGGTAGGAGAGCAGCCATGACCGACCTTGTGAAGTTCCATGCTGATGTTAACGAGCTATACCAAGGGCTTGTAAAGAACGCATTAGAGTTCGTGGGGCATGAAGCCGAGGTCGAGAAGGTGTTTGTCTATGGCGACATGGAGGGAAGCTACAGCTGCTTTTTTCTGTACGCTTATCTGGGGGACATCTATGATGAAAGCGCAATTGCAGATGCACGGGGGTATTCACCGCAGCAAAGCAGGGAGAAGAGCACCCTGGCCAAGAGTAACAGCAACGAGAAGCTGATCACCTTGCAAGGCTTGTTCACCGCAGCCGGGCAAGAGCCGCCGAAGTCGATCAAGTTGACCTACGACGTCAAGAAGCGCAGCCTCGATGCCGAGCTCTCGCATGTCAAGGTGCGCACCCAGACGTATTACATGAGTGACGTTGAAGAAAGGTGGCGAGCGGAGCTGAGGCTTGCAGCCGGTCTTATCACAGAAGAAGAGCTTCCGGGCCCCCCGCAACACCGGGCAGTCAGTGACAAGGAATACGAGAAGTCCTTCCGCAG
>JAITHV010000031.1 GCA_031279835.1 Coriobacteriales bacterium | reverse complement strand
TGCCGCAGGCGACGAGTTCCGCGTCTTCTCTGACGAGCGCGAGGCACGCAACCTCGCCGAGGACCGCGCACTGCGACAGCGCCTTGCTGAGCGACAGAAGAAGACACATGTCACCCTTGAGGACCTGTTCTCGCGTATTGAGCAAGACAAGCTCTCTGAACTGAACCTCGTCGTCAAGGCAGACGTGCAAGGCTCCATCGAGGCCCTTGAGGACGCGCTTGCAAAAATGGACCAGAGCGAGGTACGTCTCAACGTCATTCACTCGGCGGTCGGCGGGATCACTGAGACCGACATAATACTTGCGACGGCGTCTGACGCCATCGTCATCGGCTTCAACGTGCGGCCAACGGCAAAAGCGCGCGTGCTCGCTGAGAAGGAGCAGATCGAGGTCAAGACGTATGCCATCATCTACCAGGCTATTGAGGAGATAAACGCCGCGCGCGTCGGCCTGCTCTCGCCAGACATAGTTGAGAAGGAGACGGGCATGGCAGAGGTCCGCGAGCTGTTCAAGGTGCCCAAAGTCGGCACTATCGCCGGATGTATGGTCGTCGACGGCGAGATCTCGCGTGATGACCGGATTCGCGTTGTGCGCGACGGGACCGTTGTTCACAACGGGCTGCTCGGCTCGTTGCGCCGCTTCAAAGACGACGTAAAGACGGTGCGCTCTGGTTATGAGTGCGGCATGAGCCTCGAAAGCTTCCCTGACGTCAAGGTCGGCGACGTGCTTGAGGCCTATCAGGTCACCGAGGTGGCGCGCGAGGGGTAGCGCTCATCTGGTTGGTGTCATAGTAATAAATAATTATTATACTATATAAGGATAGGAATCGTATCATGAGGCAAACCTCTGCATCGCACAAGCTCAACGAGACGGCCCGCGCCGCGTTTGCGTCGTTGCTTCTCACCGAGGTCTCTGACCCACGCCTTGCGATGCTCACCGTTACCTCGGTTGAAGTCTCTCGCGACAGAAGCGTCGCCGACATTTACATCGCAGCAGACCCCTCACGCTACGACGAGGCACTGGCTGGGCTCGGAAGCGCCAAAGGGCGCTTGCGCAGTCTCCTCGGGCGCGAGCTCGGTTGGCGCGTGACGCCTGAGCTGCGCTTCTTTATCGATGAGGGCGTAGACCACGCTTTCGCCATAAGCGAGGCCCTCAAAAAAGCTCCTGCCCCCTATGCGGGCAACGAGCTTGCTGAGGCGCAAGGCGATGACGCTGCTGCGGCACGGGGCGAAGAGGCTGCTGAGGCACGGGGTGGCGGCGCATGAGCACGCTGACATCGCCGCACCAAGTCCTCGAGCTGCTCGACGGGGTCAAGACGGTTGCCATCTGCGGCCATGTGAACCCTGACGGCGACGCCCTCGGCTCAGCGCTCGCGCTCACGGCGCTGCTGCGCGATCGCGGCTGCGACGTTGCGTGCCTCCTGGCCCAGGACCGCCCCGCCCCGCAGCTCTACACGTTTTTAGAGGGCTATGACTTTCTGCCGGCATACAGCTACGACATCTCGCCGGACCTGTTTGTTGCCGTGGACCTCCCGTGCGCCGAGCGACTCGGCGACGGCGCACGGGTATTGGCCCGCGCGCGCCGCTCGCTGTGCGTAGACCACCATCCCGGCTACACCGGCTTTGCGGACGACTATTATGGCGACGTGTCCGCCGCCGCGACCGCTTCGCTCGTATGGGGCGTCATCGTAGCGTCGGGTATGAGTCCCACCAAGTCGATGGCCTCGTGCTGCTACATCGGCGTCATGACCGACACCGGGCGCTTTTCGTTCCAAAACACCAATGAGCGCGCGTTTCGCGACGCGGCCGAGATGGTCGCATGCGGGGTTGACCCCACCTTCATGAGCCAGCATGTGTACGAGAACAAGTCGCTGGCAGTGGTGCAGCTTGAGTCGCGCCTTATCTCCCGCATGCAGTTCTCGCACAACAACACCGTTGTCTGCTCCTGGATCAACGATGCCGATTTTACCGAGCTCGGCCTTGACCGCAGCGACACCGAGGGGCTTCCTACGATACTGCGCTCAATCGCAGGCGTGCAGCTTGCCGCGCTGCTGCGGGTCGAAGACGACGTGGTGCGCGTCAACCTGCGCTCGCGAGGCATGACTGACGTGAGCGACGTGGCCCGCCGCTTCGGCGGGGGAGGGCATCGGGCAGCTGCCGGCATGACGCTGCAGATGACCCTTGAAGAGGCGCAGGCAACCGTGCTTGCGGCACTCGTGGGCATCGAGGCGGCCGGTCCGTGCCATGAAGGCTAAGCGCGGCGCGAGCGGCCTTTCGGGCGTCGTTTGCATCGACAAGCCCGAGGGCATGACGTCTCACGACGTAGTAAACGCGGTGAGAAGGATAAGCTCGGAGCGCCGCGTGGGACACTGTGGGACGCTCGACCCTTCTGCGAGCGGACTGTTGCTCGTCTGTGTCGGCCCTGCCACGCGACTCTCGGACTACCTTATGTCACAGCGCAAGGTCTATGCCGCGCGCATCGTGTTTGGGAGCGCGACGAGCACCGACGACGCCACGGGCACCTGCACGGCCAGAGCCGCTGTGCCGCAAGACGTGCTTGACGAGGGCTTCGCGCGCGCGACGCTCGCTGGATGTGTCGGTGCCCAAGACCAGGTGCCGCCGAGCTATAGCGCCATCCAGGTCAAGGGAGAACGCTCGTATGCTGCGGCGCGGCGCGGCGCGCCACTGCAGCTTCCCGCCCGGGCTGTCGAGGTCTATGCTGCTGAGCTGGCCTCACTTGGCACGGACTGGTGGGACGTGGTGTTCGAGGTGTCAAAGGGGACGTATGTTCGCTCGCTGGCGCGCGACATCGCGCTCGGTATCGGCACTTTTGGCCATCTTGGCAGTCTGAGGCGCTTGAGCTCAGGCGCGCACGGGGTTGACAAGGCGCACACGCTTGACGAGCTCATGCGCCGAGGAGTCGAGGAATGCTGGCTAGACGCTACGGCAGCCCTCGGGTTTCCCGTGCTTCAGCTCGGCAAGGACGAGTCGGCGATGGTTGCCGACGGCCGTGCCCTGTGTCTCGGCGCGCACGACTCCCGGCTGGACTCCTTGACCGGCCTGGCCGACGGTGCCTTGGTCTCGTGTCAAGCTGACGGGGCCTTGCTTGCCGTGTACCGCTTTGACTCACGCACGGGCAAGCTTTGCGCGCAAACGGTCATTCCAGGAGGCGTGAAAGGCGGCGTGTGCCATGACTGACCCTGCTCCTCGCGACGCGGCACGGCGCCAAAACGCTGAGCCTTGGGGAGAATGCTGGCGACACGAGCCATTCTCGGCGCCAAGGCGCGAGGCTCCCCTTGTGACGTGGAACGATGCGTCGCAAAAAGGGGAGAAGCCCGCCTTTTGCGCCCCGAGCCAGTGCTCGGCCGTTGCCACGCCAGGCCTGACTTCTGATTCTGGCGTGCGGCAGGCACCGTTCTCGGCCGCCTGCGCGCTTGGCGTGTTTGACGGCTTTCATCGTGGGCACCAGTGCCTCCTCTCCGAGCTTAAGGCAGATGCTGCTGCTGCGGGAGTCCCTGCCTGGGTGATCACCTTCGACCGCGACCCTGACGAGCTGTTTGTTGGGGAAGGAAGGCTGAACAAGCTCATGACTGACGCTGACCGCTTGCGCCACCTCGCACGCAGCGGAGTGGACGGCGTGTTCGTCGTCCCGTTTGGCAAAGAGCTTGCCAACATGGCGCCAGACTGCTTCTGTGACACGGTGCTCGCCTCGCTGATTGCGCCACACTCCATCCACGTGGGCACAGGCTTTCGATACGGGGCGCAAGCCGCAGGCACCACCGCCTCGCTGGCCTCATGGGTCAAGGCGCGCGGCGGGCGGCTTTGTGAGCATCATCTCTTTGACGAGGATGGCGAGCCGGTGAGCGCTACTCGGATACGCAGTGAGTTGCGGCGTGGCCATGTGGCCGATGCCGCCCGACTGTTGACGCGGCCGTTTTACCTCCGGGGAACCGTGGTCGCCGGTCGCGGCGCGGGCACCGCGCTCGGCATACCCACGGCGAACCTGCGCCCAGATCTGTCGCCTTCAGTTCTCAGCGAGGGCGTGTATGCCGCCTATGTGTTCTTGGATAACAGATGCCTGCGTGCGGCGGTGTCAGTGGGGGCGCCTACGACCTTTGGCATCAACGAGCCTGCCATTGAGCCGCACCTGCTCGACTTCGACGAGGACATCTACGGCAAGGAGGTCGTCATCAGCTTTGTCTCGTTCCTACGGCCGATGCGGACCTTCAAAGACGCAACAGAGCTCCAGCGCGTCGTGTCTGCTAACATTGCATGGGTTCGTGAGAACTTGTGACCGTGAGCCTGTGGCTCTAGGGACACCAGGCAGAAGGAGAAGAGGCCAGTGCCACCGCTGATCATCGATGCTTTCATGCTGTTGCAACTGTCGCTCGTTGGCCTCGCCCTCAGCATGGACGCCCTGGCCGTGACGATAGCGAACCAAGTTGCTTATCCCCAGACCCTGCTGAGCCGCCGCATTATGATGCCGGTCGTCTTCGCGCTGTTCCAGGGCCTCATGCCCCTTGCCGGCTTCTTTCTCGCCCTGTTGGTCGGCACTGCCTTGAGAGACGCAATTGGCGCTTTGGCCATGCTCGATAACAGCGTGCCCTATATTGGGCCGGTCATTGCCAAGGCTGCCTCTTGGCTCGTCAAGTCGTCGACCGGCATAGTGACGTTTGTCATTCTCGGTGTCATCGGCTTCAAGATGATACTCGACGGCGCCCGCGCCTTGAGGCGAGCGCGCCGCGGGATGCAGACTGTGTCGCGTGGCAGCATAGGCATATTCACGCTCTTGATGCAGGCCGTCGCTACCTCTCTCGACGCCTTTGCGGTAGGCATTGGCTATGCGGCATCGAACATGAACATCTTCGTCGGGGCATTTGTCATTGCCCTGAGCACGTTCGTGACCTGTTCGATCGCCTTGCTGCTCGCGCGGCGCTTTGGGCGCCTGCTTGGCGACAAGGCAGAGATTGCCGGCGGAATCGTGCTGGTCGTCATAGCCGTCAAGTCACTCTTCTTCTGACGCGCTTCTCCCGGCGTCCCTGGCGCTTCTCCCGGCGTCTCCATCGCTCCTTGTGTCCCCTTTGCCTCCGTCTGCCTTGCGGCTCCCTTCGCCTTCGTTGAACTGCGAGTACCGGGCAAGCAGGTCGCGCTTTGAATGGACGTCGAGCTTTTTGTAGATATTCGAGATGTGCGTCTTGACCGTGCCCTCCGAAAGCGCGTACTCGCGCTCGATCTCGATGCGCTTGTTGCCGCTGAGCAGCAGCCGCAGCACCTGCGTCTCGCGCGGAGAGAGCCGGTGGCGAAGCGCGAAGGCAACATGGCGGCTCTCCTCCTCGTCCTCTTGTGCCCGGCTCGCAAACGGGGCCTCATGGCGCGTCAGGCTGACGGCAAAGATCACGATGACGATGAACAAGAACAGGTAGACGACCACCATCACAAAGGTGCTGGTGGCAAAGGCAAGCTGCGATATTCCATGCGCCCAGAGCAGCGAGAGCGCGGCATAGGCGATGTTAGAGATGCCCGAGATGCGAAAGTCCGGCATGGCCAGCGAGCGTATGCACACGATCACAGCCATCCATCTCACAAGGTGCGAGAACAGCTCGGTGGCAGTCGTCACCGCGTCAAAGCTGTAGCCAAAGCCCGTGTCGCTTGTGATCGCGAGCAGCTGAAGCCCCGCAAGCATGACCGCGAAGCCGACGATGCAGCGAAACATGAGCGTCAGCCGACGACGCGGCAGGATGAAGACCAGGTAGGCCATGGCGGCGACGAGCGCGCAAATGAGCACGAGCTCGCTGACGGACAACTCGGCCATGCCGGTGAAGTTGCTGCGCTCGATGCCCCAGATCCCGACGTTGCTCAAGGCGCGGATAAACACGAGCGCTGATGTGAGCATGACCAGCACCGCAAGCAGGGAGCATGTTCCAAAGGCGCCTGCCGCCGTGCCCGTCCTTGTGCCGCCTGCTTCCGTCGGGCAGCCTCGGAAGAAGCGCAGCGCGCAGTAGTAGCAGGCAGCCACAACGAGCGGGGCGCATATGACGACGAGCATCTGCGTCATGGCTGGCAGGTAGAGGCTGAACAAGATGGAGAACACCGTCTCTAGGATGATGCTCAAGGTGATGACGACAACCGACTGCTCGGTTTGGACCGACCGCGCGAGGAACACATAAAAGCCCCAGACCATGACAGCATAGCAACAACTGCTCACAAAGACGCCTGTTGACGCAAACATCCAGGGGTCAAAGAGCGACTGATGGTACGAGACGACGATGACAAAGGTCGCCGCGCTCATGACCACCGCAGTCACGCTGACAAGCGTTGCGTGAACGCGGGGAATAAGCCCGGCGAAGGCGATGAACGCCACCGCTACCGCAAGCCGCCCCCACAAGAAGGCGTCGCGGTTGTAGACGCCGGCAGCAACGGATGTGTCCGTCGGCAGCAGGTTGATGCTGTAACCCACCATGTTGGTCCATACGCCTGCGGCAAACAACCCGATGGCGACCCAGAGCATGCTG
>JAITHV010000129.1 GCA_031279835.1 Coriobacteriales bacterium | reverse complement strand
CAGGCAGACTACCTTGCCTGAAGACCCCACCGGAAGCCCGCCGACGCCGCGCTCGGTGCGCACGTACACGAAGGCGCTGCCTTCAATGACCTCGACGTGGACCTTGGCGTCAACATCGGTCATGCGCACGCGCTTGTCGGGAAGCTGCTCGCAGAGAAACGCGCCAATCCGGCGGTTCATCTCCATGCTGTCGAGATAAAAGTCGGTGTTCGCGCGACGGGCGACCACTTTGAAGCTTTCGTAATGACCATACATCCCCAGCACCTCGAGGGCAGCAGCCTGTATCTCGTCCAGGTCGCGGTTGGTGCGAAGCGCACATGACACACGCGCAACTCCCGGGACGAGGGTCACGACGCGGGCAACCTCCACAGACTCGTCAAATGAGCCAACGGAGACCAGCAGGCGGCCCGAGATGCGCGCCACCTCGGCCTGGGGCACAAGCGGCGCGACCGCAGCAGCGACGTTGCGACGCAGCTGCTGCTCAAACGTGCTGCGGTTTCGGCCTTTGAGGCCGAGCTCATGATAATGTACGAGACACGTATAGCGCGTCATTGAGACTGTCGAAGTTGAGGGGCGGCAGGACTGCCGGTCACAGAAACGGGACCCAAGGAGGTGTCAGACGGCTCCCCCTGGCTTGAAGGAATCGCAGTCGAAGCTTATCTCGTCACGCTCGATCTCCTCCATGGCAAGCGAGAGCGGCTTGCGTCCCGCAAGGCGAGCGATCTCGGTGGCAGACTGAAGCGCGATGGCCCGGTCGCGCTGACCGCGCATCATGTCGTTGATGTCGCGAGCGCGCTCAGAGGCAATAGCGCACAGCAGGTACTTGTCGCTGTCGGTCTTCCCCAGAAGCTCGTCAATTGAAGGTTGCATGAGAGACATGTAAAAACTCCTTACTGCTCAGACGTCCTGCGTCTGAGTTGCTGGTGTCAGGCTTCGCCGCGCTCAGACCTATGCCGCACAATGAGATTGGTGAGCTCTGCGGCGGCGGCAGCGAGGCTGTCGTTGATGATCACCGCATTATACCGCTCTTTATAGGTCAGTTCCACTCGCGCAGTCTCTAGGCGGCGCTCGAGCGCCTCGCCGCTCTCGGTCCCTCGACCTTGCAGGCGCTGCCTGAGCACGTCGAGGCTTGGCGGCTCGATAAACACGAGCACGGAGTCGGGATAGCGTTCTTTGACCTGCAAGCCGCCTTGCACGTCGATCTCGAGGATCACGTCCCTGCCGCTTGCCAGCACGCGCGTCACGTCGTCAGCCAGTGTCCCATACCGCTGCCCATGCACTTGTGCCCACTCGAGGAAGCCGTTCTCCTCGACAAGCGCGTCAAACTGGACGTCCGACATGAAGTGGTACTCGATCCCGTCCCTCTCCCCAGGGCGAGGCTTTCTGGTTGTGGCGGACACGCTCACGCTGAGTCCGTCGAGGTCTTGCACCAACTTAGAAACCAGGGTCCCCTTGCCTGCGCCTGACGGCCCAGAGACTATAAACAGGGTGCCCTTCATACGACCTTGTGACCGTGCAGCATCAACCGAGACGCTCGATTAGGGCTGCCTTCTGCTTCTCTCCGAGTCCTTTGACCCGGCGCGTCTCAGAAATGTTCAGCTCGTCCATGAGCCTCGATGCCTTCGCCTTGCCGTATCCAGGTATAGACTCAATGAGGGCCGAGACCTTTATTTTGCCGATCACCGGGTCGTCAGCCTTTGTGAGCACTTCTGCTATGGTCAAATCTCCGTCTTTGACCTTCTGACGCAGCTCCGCGCGCGCCGTCCGTGCTTCTGCGGCTTTTGCGAGGGCTTTTTTGCGGTCTTCTTCTGAGAGCTGGGGCAGTGGCATTGTTGCTCCTTACCGTAGGTTGATGATGCAGTTGATTGTAAGGTTTTTGACTCAGTATGACAAGCAAATCGGCACCTGTCTTACAATCAAAGTACTGTTTTTACACCATTGGTTGCGAAAGGCGCATCAGTTGCTGCGGCTGCCTGGCGCGTCAATCGGCACGCCTTCCCTGCATAGAGCGCAGTCGTCAGGCTCCCACGAAGGAACGTTCAGACTCAAGAGTGGATAAAACGGGGCATCGAACACCGGTGTGGAGCCTCGGTGGATAAGGGAGACGACGCCTGCGACTGTGGCGCCAGCCTCTTCGACGATGTTGCAGACCTCTGCAACCGATCCGCCCGTCGTTACCACGTCTTCGGCGACGAGCACCGAGGCACCAGGCGGCACCACGAATGAGCGCCGCAACTGCATGACGCCGTCTTTGCGCTCGGTGAACAAGAAGGGCACGTCGAGCACGTCGGCAACGGCAAAGCCGAAGAGGATGCCGCCGACGGCCGGCGCAATCACGAGGTCGGTCACGTGGCCTTCGGGCAGCCGCGCGACTGTCTCGGCCGCAAGCCGCGCGGTGAGGCGCGGGTTTTCGAGGACCCGCGCGCACTGAATGTAACTGTCGCTGTGCCGGCCGCTCGTCAGCCTGAAGTGGCCGGATCGCAGCGCCTCGGACTGTACAAGCTGTGCATGGATCTCGTTGTCGTCCATGCGGCCGGTTCTGGCAGTGTCCATGTCTTCTCGCAATCTCTTGGGGGCCGCCCTTAAGGCGGCGAGGGTCTCTGAGCGCGCTTGAGGCGCGCACTCTGTTGCCGCAGCATGTCAGGAAAGCGCAGGCGCGCCCATCTCTTCGACTATCTCAAAAAACGCGGCGACAGGGTCTGCCGCCTCGGTGACCGGACGGCCTATCACCAGGTGGCTGGCGCCAGCGTCCAGAGTCGAGCGCGGAGTCGCCACCCTGCTCTGGTCGCCCGAGGCGGCGCCTCGCGGCCGCACGCCGGGGCACACGATGAGCGCCTCGCTGCCCAGCAGGCCACGCAGCCGCTTAGCCTCGAGCGGCGAGGCCACCACACCTGAGAGCCCTGCTGAACGGCTCAGCAGCGCAAGTCTCTCGACCTGCTCGTCGAGCGCTCCGGTGACGCCGACCCTTGCAAGGGTCACGTCGTCCATAGACGTGAGCACGGTGATGCCAAGGGTGAGCGGCTCATGCGTGCCGAGCGGCTGCGTGCCGTCTGCTGCCGGCTGCATGACGGCCTTGGCGATGCCCTCAAGCGCCGCCTCCATCATCAAAGGGCCCCCAACGGCGTGGATGCTCATCATGTCGGCCCCGGCAGCCACAAGTGATGCCGCCGCACCGCGCACTTGGTGCGGGATGTCGTGGAGCTTGAGGTCTACGAAGACCTTGAAGCCACGGGCTTTGAGGTCATGTACCACTTTTGGACCATCTTGGTAATAGAGCGTCATGCCCACTTTGAG
This sequence comes from Coriobacteriales bacterium, assembly GCA_031279835.1. Classification (GTDB taxonomy): domain Bacteria; phylum Actinomycetota; class Coriobacteriia; order Coriobacteriales; family UBA8131; genus JAITHV01. Next base: position 14,548 of record JAITHV010000129.1, on the reverse strand, counting down.
CCAACAGCCTGTATTTTCTAACATGTCTGCTAGTTCATACGCTCGTTTTGCACTACAGTCTAATGCGATGATAACCTTATCGCCTTGCTCGGTTGCGGGTGCGCCAAGTTGGCTCATATCCTCAGACCTCCTATAATCTCGTCAATCCGTGCGACGCCCTCAGACGCGCACCAGTCCGTGAGCCCGTCGCGTATCCGCAAGACGGCAAGCGGGTCGGTAAAATTGTGCGTGCCCACAGCGACGACGGTCGCGCCCGCCAGCATGAACTCTAGCACGTCAGTTGCGCAGCGAACGCCGCCCATGCCGACAAGCGGAAGCTTGACCGCCTGGCTGACTCGGTGCACCGCATAGAGCGCAATGGGCTTGACTGCGGCACCCGAAAGGCCTCCTACGACGCGTGGCAGGACCGGTGCCCTTGTGCGCACGTCTATCGCCATTCCCGCAACGGTGTTGATGAGCGAGAGGGCGTCTGCTCCTCCTGAAGCCGCTGCCCGAGCGATCTCGGCAATGTCGGTGACGTTGGGAGAAAGCTTCACGAAGAGAGGACGCTTGGTCGCGGCACGGCAGGCAGCTGTCACCGCCTCGGCGGCAGCAGGCTGTGTGCCGAACGCCATGCCGCCGCAGTCCACGTTTGGGCAGGAGATGTTCACCTCATAGGCGCTGACAGCCGTCTCGCGCTCAAGGCGCTCAATGACTTGGACGTACTCGTCTGCAGAATGGCCGCAGACATTGACTATGACAGGAACGTCTTGACCAGAGAGCCAGACAAGGTCGTTCGCGCAGAACTCCTCGACGCCGGGGTTTTGCAGGCCGATGGAGTTGAGCATGCCGCTTGCACACTCGACGATGCGCGTGCCCTGATTGCCCGGCCATGGTCTCAGCGAGACGCCTTTGGTAGTCATCGCCCCAAGCGCGCTGAGCGCAGGAGCGCCCTGGTTTGGAGCACAACGCGACTCTACAGAAGACTCCCAGACAGCAGAGTACTCGCGCCCTGACCCAAAGGTGCCTGAAGCGACTGACAAGGGGTTTCTCAGCTCGAGGCCCGCGAGCCTCACGGCAAGGCTTGGCATCACCATGACACCTCCTGAGCGTCGAAGACCGGGCCGTCGACACAGGCGCGGCGCACGCCGTCGCGCATATCGACATTGCACGAGAGGCAGGCCCCGATGCCGCATGCCATCCTGCGCTCGAGCGAGACCTCGCATGCGACGTTGTTCTGTGCTGCCAGGCGCGCAATTGCCGCCATCATGGGAGCAGGGCCGCATGTCGCCACGTAGTCGAAGCACTGTTGTGCCAGCAGCCAGTCGGCGAACTCGGTGGTAAGCCCTTTGACTCCCTCACTGCCGTCGTCTGTGGTGACATGGAGGGCATCAGGCGCCAGCAGCCTGGCAAAGGCCTCCTTGCAAACCAGGGCGCGCGCGCTTTGAGCGCCCAAGACCAGGTGCACCTCGCTTGCCACGCGCGAGTCGTGAGCCACGCGTGTCGTGAGCTCACGCGCCAGCAAGTAGAGCGGCGCCGCACCGATGCCGCCTCCCACAAGCAAGACGCGCCGCGCAGCAGGCGGTGGGCTCCATCCGCGACCTACCGGCCCTATGCAGTCAATCGTCGTCTGAGGCGCCGCCGCGAGCAGGTGCCGCGTGCCTTCTCCCACTGCCTGACAGACGAGCTCTATGCTTCCGCTTTCTGCGTCAGCGCAAAAGACGCTGAGCGGCCGGCGCAATGGATGCGCCTCGAGGGCAGGAAGCGCGAGGTGCACGAACTGCCCCGGCCGCACTGCGCCCGCTATGCGCGCCGCCGCAAGTCGCAGCAACGCGACGCCGGGCGCAAGCATGTCGTTTGCCAGCACCGTGCAGGACTCAAGCAGCGGCGTCAAGGGCGCCGTGCGGGCAGGGCCATGCGCGCCGCCGCCTGCAAAACCGTCAGCATGCTCGCTCATGTGGCCTCCCATGCGCTCACCGGTCCCATTGCTCGAGGTCCTGCAGGGCGATCGGGGCGAGTTGGCCCTCTCCCGCCCCCATGCGCAGCGCAGCCTCGATGGCGAGGGCGAGCGTGCCGGCGCCGGCTATGGTAGTCGCATAACAGATGCCGTGGCGCACCGCTGCCGTGCGCATCCGGTAGCTGTCCATGCGCGTCTCCTGGCCAAGCGGCGTGTTCACCATGAGCGCGATCTTCCCCTCAGCGATCTCGTCTTCTATGGTGCGCCCCTCCTCTTGGACCTTGCGCACTACCTCAGCCGGGATGCCGGACGACCTCAGCGCGCGCGCCGTCCCAGCAGTAGACACGACGCTGAACCCCAAGTTGTGCAGGGTATGGGCGATAGGGACGATGGCCCGTTTGTCTTTGTCGTTCACCGAGATGAACACCGTGCCGCCCAATGGCAGCGAGTAGTCTATCGAGAGGGCTGTCTTGGCATAGGCCACGGGGAGGCTCTTGCCGATGCCCATGACCTCTCCGGTGGACTTCATCTCGGGGCCGAGGATGATGTCTGCGCCCGGAAAACGGCCAAAAGGCATGACGGCTTCCTTGACACAGAAGTTCGGCAGCTCACGCCGGTCGTCAGGCAGCTGTAAAGAGGCGATCGTCTCGCCCGCCATGAGGCGCGCCGCACACTTTGCAAGCGGAACGCCGGTGGCCTTGGAAGTGAACGGCACAGTGCGCGAGGCGCGCGGGTTCACCTCGATCACGTAGACTTCGAGGTCCTTTATCGCAAACTGAATGTTCACAAGACCGTGGACATTCAGCTCTAGTGCGAGCGTGCGCGTGTAGTCACGCACGCGGTCGGTCAGTGCCTGTGAGAGCGAGAAGGGAGGCGTGCAGCAGCTTGAGTCGCCACTGTGGATCCCCGCCTCCTCGATATGCTCCAAAAGGCCGCCTATGTAGACCTCCGTGCCGTCGCACAGCGCGTCCACGTCGAGTTCAATGGCGCCTTCGAGGAAGCGGTCAAGGTAAACAGGGTGGTCAGGCGAAATGCGCGCCGCCTCGGCCATGTACTCCGCTAGGTAGCCGGGGTTGTAGGCGATGGCCATGCCGCGGCCGCCAAGCACGTAGCTCGGCCGCACGAGCAACGGGTACCCGAGACGCTTGGCCGCCTCTATGGCCTCGGCCGCCGAGGTGGCCGTGCCAGCCGCCGGGTAGGCGATCTTGAGCCGGTCGAGGAGCTGCGCGAAGCGCTCCCGGTCTTCGGCGAGGTCGATGGCGTCGGGGCTGGTGCCCATGATGGGCACGCCGGCCGCCTCTAGCGGGCGGGCGAGTTTAAGGGGGGTCTGGCCGCCAAGGGTCACGACAACGCCTGACGGGGCCTCGACGTCCACGATGTCCATGACGTCTTCGAAAGTGAGCGGCTCGAAGTACAGGCGGTCGCTGGTGTCGTAGTCGGTAGACACCGTCTCGGGGTTGCAGTTGACCATGATAGTCTCATAGCCTGCCTCAGAGAGCGCGTAGCTCGCATGAACGCAGCAGTAGTCGAACTCGATGCCTTGGCCGATGCGGTTGGGACCGGCCCCTAAGATCATGGCGGAAGGGCGCGACGAGGGAAGCACGTCGCTCGTCTCCTCATAGGCCTTGTAGTAGTAGCTTGTCGCGGACTCAAACTCGGCCGCGCAGGTGTCTACCATCTTAAAGCTCGGCACCACGCCAAGCTCCTTGCGACGCGCGCGCACCGCCAGCTCGTCGCTTCCTGTCAAGTGTGCGATCTGCACGTCGCTTATCCCCATGCGCTTGGCATGCCACAAGTCGCTGGCAGCAAGGCCTGCGAGCGCACGTCCCTCAAGAGCAGTGGCAGCTGCAACCATGCCCTGCATGCGGTGCACGAACCAGGGGTCCACGTGCGAGACGGCCGAGACCCTCTCTACGGTCCAGCCACGCCTGAGCGCCTCGGCCATGTAGAGCGCGCGGTGCTCGGTGGGCAGCCCGACGAGCGCGTCGAAGCTCTCCTCGTCAAAGTCGTCCTTGCCGTCAAAGCCCAGCCCGCCGCGCCCGTTCTCCAGCGAGCGCATCGCCTTGCCGAACGACTCCTCGAAGGTGCGCCCGATGGCCATGGCCTCCCCCACTGCCTTCATGCGGGTGGTGAGCGTCGTGTCGGTGCCCTTGAACTTCTCAAAGGCGAAGCGCGGCACTTTTACGACTACGTAGTCGATTGACGGCTCGAAGCACGCCGGGGTGGCGCGCGTCACGTCGTTCAGCATCTCGTCGAGGGTGTAGCCTACGGCGAGCTTGGCGGCGAACTTGGCGATGGGAAACCCCGTCGCCTTGCTCGCGAGCGCCGAAGAGCGTGATACGCGCGGGTTCATCTCGATGACCAGCATCCGCCCGTCGCGCGGGTTTATCGCGAACTGCACGTTTGAGCCACCCGTCTGCACCCCGATCTTCTCCAGGATGGCCAGCGAGGCGACGCGCATGTGCTGGTACTCGATGTCGGTCAGTGTCTGCGCCGGTGCCACCGTGATGGAGTCGCCGGTGTGCACGCCCATCGCGTCGAAGTTCTCGATGGAGCAGATGATGATGCCGTTGCCCAAGGCGTCGCGCATCACCTCCATCTCGAACTCCTTCCAGCCGACGATGCTCTCCTCTACGAGCACCTCCCCAACGGGAGAAAGGGCGAGCCCTTGTGCCACAATCTCGCGGAGTTGCGCCTCGTCGTGCGCGATGCCGCCGCCTGCCCCGCCGAGCGTGAACGACGGGCGCAGGACAAGCGGGTAGCCCAGGCTGGCGCCGAGCGCGACCGCCTCGTCGATGTCGTAAGCGTAGCCGCTGCGGGCACACTCAAGGCCGATCTCTGCCATCGCCTCGGCAAAGAGCCTGCGGTCCTCGCCACGCTCGATCGCCGCGAGGTCGCAGCCGATCATCTCGACCCCGTGCTTCTCCAGCACGCCCGAGCGGGCGAGCTCGACGGCGCAGTTGAGCCCTGTCTGGCCGCCCAAGGTCGCAAGCAGCGCGTCGGGGCGCTCGCGCTCGATGACGCGCTCGACAAAGTCGGGCGTGATGGGCTCCACGTAGGTTCGTGACGCCATCTTCGGGTCGGTCATGATCGTGGCGGGGTTCGAGTTGACGAGGATGACCTCGTACCCGTCGTCTTGAAGCACCTTGCATGCCTGTGCGCCCGAATAGTCGAACTCGCAGGCCTGGCCGATGACTATTGGACCTGAGCCGATGATGAGTATGCGCTTGATGTCATTGCGTCTGGGCACGAGGGCCCCTTTCTGCTGCTGCTTGAGGTGATGCCGCCGCCCTCACTTCCATTCAGCGAGCCGATCGGCCGAGAGGTCGATGTCGAGGTAGTCCTCGCGTCCGTCCATGAGGCGCGAGAACGCCGCGAACAAGTAATGGGAGTCAGTCGGCCCCGGACTCGCCTCAGGGTGATACTGCACACAAAAAGCCGGGATGTCGAGAAAGGCAAGGCCCTCCGGGGTCCCGTCGTTGAGGTTCACATGCGTGAGCTGGATGCGCCCAAAACGCTCGTTGCGCACGACCGGGGCGACGCTGCGCCGCACCCAGTGGCGTCCGTCGGCGTTGTGGGGCGTGTGCTCAGACTCGCTGCCGCTCAAGTCGGGGACAAGCCTGCCCAGTGACGCAAACACGACTCCAAAGCCGTGGTTTTGCGCCGTTATCTCAACGCAGCGGGTCCGCAGGCCCATGACTGGCTGGTTCGCGCCGCGATGGCCGAACTTGAGCTTCTCCGTTTGGGCGCCTGCGGCAAGCGCGAGCATCTGATGGCCGAGGCAGATGCCAAACACCGGCACTGCGCCGAGCAGCTGGCGTGCCGCCTCGTAGGTGGCTCCGAGCGGCTCGGGGTCTCCTGGGCCGTTGGAGAAGAACACGCCGTCGGGGCGAAGCGCGAGCACGTCACGTGCGGGCGTGTCCCATGGCACAACGGTGACGCGACAGCCCTGGCGGCACAGGGCGCGCAGTATGCCCCGCTTGATGCCGCAGTCGTACGCGACGACGTGATGGCGGGCAGGCAGCGACGGCTTGAGCATGGAGTCGTACACAGCATTGTCGTCCTCGAACTCGAAGGGGGCGCCGACGCTGACCGTGCGCGCGAGGTTCTCTCCGACAATAGAGGGGGCCGAGACAGCCTGCTCACGCAGCGAGCCTGTGTCGAGTTCGGTTGTCGAGATCACGGCGCGCATGGCGCCCTTGTCGCGAATATGCTGCGTCAAGGCCCGGGTGTCCACTCCCTCGATGGCCACAACACCCTTCTCGGCCAAAAACGACGGAAGGCTCGTCACGCTGCGAAAACTTGACGGTGTGTAACACATGTCACGAACCACTAAGCCGCGCAGCGCAAGGCCCTCGCGCTGGAGGTCCTCGAGCGCCACGCCGTAGTTGCCGATCTGCGGGTAGGTCATCGTGATGATCTGCCCGGCGTAGCTTGGGTCGCTTATCACCTCAAGATAACCGACGAGAGAGGTGTTGAAGCATATCTCCCCCCACACGGTGCCCTCGGCGCCACAAGCGCTGCCGGCAAAGCAGGTCCCGTCTTCTAGCACGAGCGCAGCCGGCCTGGCGCCTTTTTGCATGGCGCCTTTTAGCATGGCACGGCCTTCCCGTTCTCCAGTGTCGCATAGCCGTCAACAAGCACATGGCGCGCTCGGCCAACGAGCTGGCGCCCGACAAAGGCGCTGTTGCGCGCCTTGGACTCAAAGTCGCTCGCCTCCACCGTCCAGTGCAAGGCAGGGTCGATCACCGTGAGGTCGGCCACTGAGCCGACGGCAAGCGACACCGGGTCAAGGCCCAGGATGCGCCGTGGCGCATGGGCCATGCGCTCTACGAGCAGCGCAAGCTCGGCGCGACCGGTGGCCACAAGAGCGGTATAGACAAGTCCGAGCGCCGTCTCGAGGCCGGTGGTGCCATTGGGCGCCAGCTCGAACTCGAGCGCCTTCTCATGGGGCGCATGCGGCGCGTGGTCGGTGGCAACACAGTCTATGGCGCCGTCGAGCAGGGCTTTCTGCAAGGCATCGCGGTCTTCGCGGGTCCGAAGCGGCGGGCTCATCTTGAGGCTCGTCGGGTAGGTGTCGTCTATGTCGTCCTCACAGAGGAAGAGGTGGTGCGGCGTCACCTCGCAGGTGACCGGAAGCCCGGCGTCCTTTGCGGCGCGCACGAGCGCGACACCGCGGGCCGAGGAGACATGCTGGACGTGCAGCGCACAGCCGGTCAGCTCGCACAGTGCGATGTCGCGGGCTATGTGCAACTCCTCGGCACATGCCGGATACCCTGCAAGCCCGAGGCGCGTAGACACGGCGCCCTCGTTGACGACGCCCTCGCCGCTCAGCGACTCGTCTTGGCAATGAGCGAGCACAGGAAGGCCGAACTGCTTTGCGTAGTCCATCGCGCGGCGCATCATCCCGCTGTCTTGCACGCCGCGCCCGTCGTCAGTGAAGGCCACGGCGCCGTGCGCCCGCATGTCGCCCATCTCAGAGAGCGCCTCTCCCTTAAGTCCCGCCGTGAGGGCGCCTGCGACGTGGACGCGGGTCCGGGTGACCTCTGAGGCGCGCGCGAGCACCGCCTTGACGCGCGAGCCGGTATCGGTAGTCGGCACGGTGTTCGGCATCGCGCACATGGCTGTGAAGCCGCCCTTGGCAGCCGCGCGCCCGGCGCTCGCGATGTCTTCTTTGTGCTCTTGCCCCGGCTCGCGCAGGTGCACGTGCAGGTCCACGAGCCCAGGGACCGCGATAAGCCCTGTGCAATCAATTTCGACACCTTTGTTAAGTTGTATCCCTTCTGCAACCTCGACGATGCGTCCGTCGCGAATCAGCAGGTCCGTCACACGGTCAAGCCCGACCGAAGGGTCGATGCAACGGGCAGACTTAAGAAGCAAAGCCATCGTCCTCACCTCCCAACAACAGGTACATTAAGGCCATACGGACCGCAACCCCGGCGTTGACCTGGTACAACAGCAGGTTGCGCGCCGTGTCCACTGCGTCGCTCGTCAGCTCGACCCCGCGGTTCACCGGGCCGGGGTGCATGATGATGGCCTCGGGCTTCATGGCAGCGAGGCGGCGGCGGTTTATCCCAAAGAGCTGGGCGTACTCGCGCAGGCTCGGAAACGGAGCCTGCTCGATGCGCTCCATCTGGATGCGCAGCATGTAGACGACGTCGAGCTCAGGGAGCACGTCGTCGAGCCGGGAAGATACCGTTACCGGCGCCGTTTCTGGCTCACCTGGCGTCGCGGGGCAGGCCAGCAGCTTTGGGCAGGCAGGAAGCAGTGTCGGGGGCGCGACGAGCACTACCTGCGCGCCCAAGGCGGTGAGCCCCCAGACGAGTGAGCCGCACACGCGCGAGTGCGCGATATCGCCGACGACGCCGACTCTCAGCCCCTTGACCGCGCCGAAGCGCTCGCGAATGGTGTACAGGTCGAGCAGCGCCTGGGTGGGATGCTGGTGCTTGCCGTCTCCCCCGTTTATCACATGGGCACGCATATTCTGTGTGAGGATAAACGGCGAGCCGGCATAGCGGTGCCGGATCACCACAAGGTCGCAGTTCATGGCGTCGAGCGTCTGCGCTGTGTCTACCAGCGACTCGCCCTTTGCGGTGGCTGACGCAGAGCCGCCAAAGTTGATGGCGTCTGCTGAGAGGCGCTTGGCGGCTATCTCAAAAGAGGTGCGCGTGCGCGTCGACGCCTCAAGGAAGAAGTTGACTACCGTCAGGCCGCGCAGGGTCGGCGTCTTCTTTATCGCCCGCTCGTTGACTTCCTTGAAGGGGGTGGCGGTTTCGAGCACGAGGTCGATGTCGTCGACGCTCAAGTCGCTCATGCTGAGCACGTGTCTGCATGAGAGCGCGCCCATCGCCTACCTCCCCTGTTCTGTGTCTGTCGTGCCGCAGGCCGGAGCTGCGCTGTCTTCTCCGTCCTCCTCGTCCGCGACGCTGCTTGCCACCACTCGCACCGTTACCGCGTCAAGGGGCGCTGCGCCGATGCGCTCGCCAGGCCGACGCCTCCAGAGCTCGACGCTGTTGCGGGCGTCAGTCTCTTTGAGAAAGAGGCGTATCTGCTCGTCAGACGACGAGGGGATGTTCTTGCCCACATAGTCGGCGCGCACCGGCAGCTCACGATGGCCGCGGTCCACGATCACAGCAAGCTGAATGGAGGCCGGGCGCCCAAAGTCCATGAGCGCGTACAGCGCGGCTCGCACCGTTCGCCCCGTGAACAGGATGTCGTCAACGAGAATAACCACCTTGCCGTCAAGGCTAAAAGGGATGTTCGTCTTGTAGGGCGGCGTAGAGGTGCGCAGCGTCACGTCGTCGCGGTACAAGCTGATGTCGAGCGACCCGACCGGGACCTTCACGCCCTCGATCTCCTCAATGAGGCGCGCGAGCTTTGCGGCGAGCAGGTCGCCTCTCGTTATCACACCGATAAGCGCGATGCCCTCAGCGCCTTTGTTGGCTTCAAGGATCTCATGGGTGATGCGCGCGAGCGCCCGGTTGAGGGCGGCCTCGTCCATCAGTACCCGTGCGCCTGTTTCTCTGCCTGTGGTGCTGCCTGCGTCCATGTGGGCTCCTTTCCGTCTCATAGGAGAATAAAAAACCCTCGTCGCGATAACGACAAGGGCTAGCATGATCATACGATCTTCGGATAGGTACCATCGAGGCATGCTCGCCCCTCGATGCCGCCGATGGTATTCGTCATGTCCCTTGTCGGTCTCTCGGAACCGCTCTTAAAGGTTGCAGACACTATACGCCAGTTTGGCGAGAGTGGCAACAGCACGAACACGTTTCTGCGTGTTAGTCCGGCGCCCGTTGCCGTACCCGCCCCCACTCGTCATCCTGCGCGAAGGGCGCTTCAGCGCCCTTCGCGCAGGATGACGAGTGGGGGCGTGTGTGTCACTGAGATCCGACCCCAGTGACACACTCGGCCCTTTCAAACCCTCCTACCGGTGGTACAGGTAGTTGAGCACAATCACGTAGTCGGCTACGTTCACAACGCCGTCGTCGTTCACGTCCATGCCGCGCTCTGCGACTGTGGCCCAGGGCTCGCCGCCGCTCTCTGAGGAGGCGCGGTAGTAGAGCTGGGCGAAGGCGAGGTCGGCCAGGGTCTCCTTGCCGTCGCGGTTGAAGTCGAAGCGCAGCCAGCTCGGCTGCGGCTCCTCGACCGTGACGGTGACGGTGGCGTCTTCGCCTTGCGGCAGCGCGACCTCCACGTCGGCGGTCGTGGCGTCGAGGTAGCGGGCGAGACCTCCGCCCGCAAGCGTCACCGATGCCGTGCCGGGATCAGCCGAGACGAGCGAGACGCGCAGCACCTCGGCAGCGGCGTCGAGCGACGCCCCGGGGTGCCAGGCAGCGAGCGTCACGTCCACCGTGCGCGTGCCTGACCTTTTGTACACGTCCATGACCTCGAAGCCCGCAAGCCCCGTGACGGCTGCGGGTCCCTCGGCGATCTCGACGCCCTCGGAGAGCTCGAGCGAGACCACGAGAGTGGCGGCCTGCTCGGCGCCGGCCAGGGAGACCGCCACGTCAAAGGGCTCGCCTGCAACGGCCTCGGCAGGGCACGTGACGCTGAGCGAAGCGCCGTCAGGCGAAGTTCCTGCGGCCACCGGCAAGGTTATCACCGGCATTACGCCAAACCAGTTGCTGTCGCTGTGGGGACGCCCGCCGCCCTCACTCGGTCCGACGCTTGCGCCAGGCAGGTCTCGATGCGAGCCAAGATAGTGCCCAGTTCCATAGGAGGCATCGGCATACACCTGACCAGTCAACACGTTGCAGCTCGTGTCAGTCAGCACGTAATCCAAGCTAAACGTGTCGGTCAACGTGCTGAGCAAACCGCCATTGTTGCTGACAACCTGCTCTCCCCCGCGATTCTCATAGCGAAGGTGCGGGCGCACGGTAGACCCAGACGGGTTATAGACTCCCTGCAGCCGCTCAATGGGCGACTCGATGCCCTTGACCGTCACACGCGCTGTGTCACCCTGCCCGAACAACTCGCCCGGACGCGTCAAGTTGGCGACGGAAACCTCTGCGGCCTTGGCCTTTATCACGTAGTGCTGCAAGGCACTGCCGTTGACTAGTTCCACGATGTTGCGCCCTTCCTTGAGCGAGACCGTGAAGCTGCCGTCGGCGTTGCCAGCGCCATAATCAGTCCAGCCACTTCCCCACGCGCTCACGCCCAGGGGGTCATGCACGCGCACCGACGTGCCTGCGGCAGGCGTGAAGCTGAAGGAGCCAAAGCCCGCCGCAGCATCAAAGTAGACGGTGTCAAAGTCGTTGCGCAGCGTGATGCCCGTGTCAAACGGCGCACTTGTGCCCTCGCCCTCGGGCACCGTGACGACCACAGTGCCGGTGTTGCGCTCGGCTATGCCGTTGTAGCGATACGTGTTTTGCCCGTCGGCTCTCTCAGTGTACACAAGCGGCCCGTAGGAAACCCTGATGACGCTCGTGCCCGGCTTAAGCGCTTCAATCTTGAGGCGCTCGCGACCAGCCGCGCCTGTGCGCTCAATCGACACACTGTCGCCCACAAGCTCAAAGTCATAGCGTGGCTTGGGTATCATGTTGGTGGCGTAGTTCTCGTCGACCGCCTGCCACACGCGATACGTGTCGAGATAAAACGCTGCTCCGACCGCAAGGTCGAGCGTGCCGCTGTCGCCGAGGTTGGTGTACAGGCCGTCGTTATAGTAGCCGCTCTCAACCGGCTCCCACAAGTCAAGTGGCTGTGGGTCTACCGTGACTGTCGTTCCGTACTCGTAGAGCACGAACGTCTTGATCTGCTTGACTGTCTGCCCGGGAACGCAAGCCTCGACCCAAAGCATACTGCCGGTGGCTGCAGGCAAGTCGTATACGGCGTATGCGTCGTAGTCGTTGTCTGAACGCCCCTCGTCATAGTGAAGCGGCCAGGTCATATAGGGATAATAACGGTCGCCCGTCGGCTTGGAGACGCTGACTTCTGCGCCTTTCGGCGCCCTGATGTAGGTCACATGGTCATCTCGCCCTGCAAGCGCGTTGAAAGCCGCGACGAGGCTGAGGTACACGGCGTCCACCTGCTCCTGCGTGACATCGTCTGACTCTGCCACAACGCGCGCGGCACCAAGCGCCTCAACGAGCGCTGCCCAGCTCGCTGGCGTGTAGGCTTCGGCGTTCGTCAAAGCACTTGCTTGGGCGATCTTGGACATCAGGAAGCCTTTGTCCACCGGCTCGCTGCCGTCGCCCACGACGCTCAGAACAACGACCGGCAAGGAGCAATAGACGCTTCCGGTATGTGTCTCGCCGCTGAAGTCGGGCAGCACTGAGATGTTCGGTGGGTCCAGACGATGGCAACCGAGCGGCTTGCCGATATAGCCCGAGAAAATCCTGCCGTTGGTCAACTCGATCTCCCCAGCGCGCGTTATGGGCACTGAGACTCTATTCTGTGTTTTAATAGTGTACTGTATACCGGGACTCCTAACCGCATAGTGGCTCGAGGAGTCGTACTGCACCCAGACGGTGTCGGGGTATCCCGGGTTGTAGATCCCCGCGACCTTCGGCAAAGGCTGCTTGAGGCCGTCGAACGACACATAGGCGGTGTCGCCGACCTTGAATGAGTCGCCTGGCTGCCAGCCGGGGTCGCTGCTTGTTACCGTGACGCCAACAGCGCGGCCGTCTATGACATGATAGGCCTGGTAGTCTGAACCCGAGACCGAGACCTCTACGACGTTGCGCCCGTCATAAACGTCCACGGTGTAGCTTCCGTCTTCGCTGCAGGGAACCTCAACCCAAGCGCTGCCCCACGCTACGCCTGTGCCTTCGTGCAGGGGACGGTGGCTGCGCACCGTGATGTCGCCTGCGGCAGCCGTCGGCGTGAAGGTGTAAGTAGCATGGTCGGTCTTGTCGCGGTCAAAGGCCAAGTAGTCGTACTCGCTGTGGGCTATGTTGGTGGCAAGGCTGGCGGTGTTGGCTGCCTTGCCGCCCTCGATGACCTCAACCACGACTATCCCGGTGTCGCGCTGCTCGTTTGCGCCAAAGAACAGGCCGCCCCATCCTGAAGGAAGCGCGTAGTCCCCTCTGAGAGTCATGACGTTGCCCGACTGCCCGCTCTGGTCTTGTGCCTGATTGTAGAGCCGAATCGGGTCGTAGGTCAGGCGCACGACGTTGATGCCGGGCTGAAGCCCTGTAAGCGTCCAGTACTCCTGGCCCTCGGTGCCAACCGGCGTGCAGTTGACCGTGCCTTCGGTCCCCAACAGCTCGACATGATAGTCCGGCTCGAAGAAGTAGTTTGAGGTCACCCCGAATTGCGGCTGCCAGACTCGGATCGGCATGAGGTTGAAGCTCTCGCCCGGTGCCAGCACCAGGTGCTCTGCGTTGTTGACGTTCAGCAGCATGTCGTCTTGCATGAAACCGTTGTCAGCACGGTACGGCACGTCGGCAAGCCGCTCGACGTCGACCGTTATGGACAGCGTCTGGGCAGGCGGGAGGTTTCGGTCAATAGAGACACCTTGCACCGTCTTGAGAAAGCCGGATCCTTCTCCTCCGGCTATCCAGCTGAAGTCGATGGGCACCTTGCCTGTGTAGACGTCGTAGCCGTCTTGCGGCTCTTGTTGCATAGCGAGGTCATGGATCGTAAACGGCATGAAGTGCTTGTTAGACTTGGTGGTCACCATAAACGGCGCACCCTGGGTGACCCTGAACTCGATGGTACGTTTTGACCCAGGGCTGATTGTCGTGCTGCCCATGTACGAAGCAGTCAGAGCAGTGATGGTGTCGCTCTCTCCCGGCGTGCCTGCCCAAAAAACCGTTGACTCGCATGGAGAGTACTCGGTGTCAAGTGGCGTGACATTCCAGTAGTAGGGCATCGACTCACCTGAGGCTATGACGACGAAGTTGGCCCCTGAGTAGCCTTGAGAAGGATTGCCAGGCACTGCAAGGTTGAGAAACACCGGGTCGATGGTCTCGCCGTTATAGTCTGTCAGGCTGATTGACGAGCCCTTGTACGTGGGGCTGGCGTTGAGAACCCCCACCGACAGCTTAATGCCTGACACATAGAGCCCCAATGCGTCCTCGTTGGTCGGCGTCACAGTGAACGGCACCACAATGTGCCGGTCTTCTCCGTTTCCTCCCCCTGCGACGTGCACATCGTACGCAAGGTAGTAGATCCCCGGCGTAACGTCAAAGCTCAGTGTTCGGGCAAAGCGTGTGCCCAATCCTGTGCCTTTTAGTCCTTGCTCGCTTTGCGTGGCAACCAATCCGGTCGGAACACCCTGTGTGTCAATCCCTTGATATACGGCGATAGTGTAATCGAGCAGTTTGTTGTAGTCGTTTGTCGCATAACGAAGGATGTTCGCACGGGCAAACGACCCGAGGTCGTAGTTGAGCCGCACGGCCACGGTGCCGCCGGCGGGCTCAGGGTCGGACTCTGCCGGCGGCGCCGGCAGCGGCGGCTCGTCGGGCAGTGCCACGAGTGGCGCAGATAGGGGCTGTGCGGGCTGGGCCGCGTCCGCGAAGGCGGCCGCCGGCAGCATGCCGAGGCACAGGAAGACCGCCAGCGCGCACGCTATGAGCCGTGCGGCGAGGCGGCGTCTGGCCGGGCGGGTCCGACGAACGTCCTTGTCGCGGGCTACGCGGGGCTTGCTTCTTGACCCCGCATCAAGTG
>JAITHV010000017.1 GCA_031279835.1 Coriobacteriales bacterium | reverse complement strand
GTCACCGTCGCGGTCGAGGAGCCGCCCGTGGTCTGGGGCGCCTTCGACTTCAACCGCGACGGCAAGGAGACCCTGGCCGACCTCGCCTTCGCCCAGCTCTACTACCGCGCCTCGGCCGAGAACGGCGGCGACGCCTGGGCCATGGTCGCAGAGCGCGGCATGGACGTGAACGAGGACGGAGTCGTGGACGTCGCCGACTACGTGCTGGTCCTCAACTACCTGTACCACCGGTAGGAGGGAGCCTGGCAGTCGCTAGGCACTCTCCTAGGAGGGCTTGAAAGGGCCGGTCGCGACTCACTGTCGCGCCCGGCCCGGTCCTTCCGTCGGCCCCTTGTCACAGACTATCCCCCTGTTATAGGCAGTAAGTTATAATCAGTTGACCATGCGCGGCGACTTGATGGAATTGCCGCAGCTAACACATTGCAGCGAGTCAGGAGCAGCTAATGGCGCAATCACGGTCAGGCAAAAAGCCTTTGGTATTCATTCTCATCGGTGTGATCATCGTGCTGTTGGTCGCGGGGGCAATCTGGCTCAAAGGTTATTATGACGAGAGGTATGCTTTAGACGAGAACTACTATACGGTAGTACCACTAGACTATAAAATTAGTACCTATGACGCGCTTGACAGCGAAGGCAACGTCAGAGGACTCAAGTCCACGTACTTGCTCACTGGGTACAGCGCAGACGGAATCAAAAAAGAGCTGGAGTTCGACGTGTTGGTCGACATGCACGAGCTGTATCCTCCCGGAACGTTCATCAAGGTGAGCGTCAGCAAGCAAGGGGTGATCGGCAAAGAGGCCCTCGCCGAGTCAGACGTTCCCGCAACGGCACGGGCAAAGCTCAGTGAGAGCTTCAGCCCGTCGACGGCTCCGACGCTTGAAGCCTATGCGCAAGAGCGGACCAGCCAGCTCAGCGCACAGAACACACCTTCGCTGAATGTGACCTGCGAGGAGCGCGAGTCGGTGCTGGTCTACACCTATACATACAACAAAGGTGCGCGGGAGCTTGCCGCGAAGGACGCCGCCTACCTCGAGCCGGTGTACCGTGCCCAGTTCAGGACAGACCAAGGGGTGCTTCCTGAGCTCTCGGCAATTATGCTCGAGGTCAAATTGGATGACGGCACAGTGCTTTATTTCAAAAGCTTCGACCAGCGTATTGCGTTTGGCTACGAGCTGAACTGAGCGCGCTGCTCAGCCGCTCAGCCGCTCAGCTGCTCAGCAAGGAGACGACAGGAGCTCGAAGCGATTGCGGTCATAGCGCAGCAGCCCTGCCTGTGCCATGCGTGACAGCTCGGCAGAGAGCGCGCTGCGGTCTACCGAGAGGTAGTCGGCCAGTTCTTGTCGGTTGTAGGGAATAACAAAAGCGGCGTCCGGACCGCTCTCGCCCGCAGCCAGCGCCGCTCGCGAGAGGTACGAGAGGATCTTCTCCCTCGTGGTGCGCTGTGTCACGTCCTCGAGCTTCTGCGTCAGCGCGACGCTCTTGACGGCCAGCACCTGCAGCATGTTCTGTACCAGCCCGTTGTGGAAGCTGCAAGCGTTGGTGCAGACGTTGATGATGCGCCCAAAGTCGATGAAGAGCACCTCGCACTGCTCGGTCGCCACCACGCTGACCGGAAGCTGCTTTACGCCTGCACAGCAAAACGACTCAGCGAACAGGTCGCTGGGCACGCAGTGGCTCACGACGTTTCGGTTTCCCCAGTAGTCTTCCTGCACGACGTTCACCGCGCCTTCGAGCACGATGCCAAGCGAGCGCACCGGCTGGCCAGCAGCGAGCACAAACGTGCCCTTGCGGTACTCGTGTCGCAGGGCACCGAGACAGCCGAGCAGATCGATAAGGTGCTCGGGTCCCACGCGGTCAAACAGCGCACAACGGCCAAGGGTCTCGAGGTGGCCGGGCAAAAGGTCAAGGCGCACGGCAGGCGGCATGTCAGCTCACTTTCGAGATGTGTTGTATAAACAACGGAAGTCTAACACAAAGCCGTCTAAGCTGGAAGCATGCTAAAGCTACCCGAAAGGAGCCACTCATGAGCGAAATGTTCTGTTACCAATGCGAGCAGACGGCGCAAGGCGCTGCCTGTACCGGTGCCAAGGGGGTCTGTGGCAAGTCGAGCGCGACCGCCAACCTGCAAGACCGCCTTACCGGGACGCTCGTAGACCTTGCGCTGGCGCTCGACGGCGCCGTGCCGTCGCCCGAAGAGGCACGGCTGTTTGTAGACGGACTCTTTATTGCAGGCACCAATGTGAACTTTGACGAAGAGGCGATCAGCGCCCAGGACGCGGCAACAACGGCCGCTGTCGTCAAGCGACGCGCCGCCGCCGCAGCTGGCACCGCAGTCGCCTCTGAGGCCGCATTTGACCTCCAGGCCCTTTGGTCCGCACAGGAAGACGTGCGCTCCCTCAAGACGCTCATCTTGCTCGGCCTGCGCGGCATTGCAGCTTACGCGCATCATGCAGCGGCGCTCGGGCATCGCGACGCCGAAGTCGACGCGTTTTTTGCCACTGGCCTTGCGGCCATCGCACGTCCTGACGCCACCGTCGAGGGGCTTTTGCCCGTGGCCATGCAGACCGGCCAGGTAAACCTCCGTGTCATGGAGCTGCTTGACGGCGCCAACACGGGAGCCTTCGGCACGCCACAGCCGACGACGGTCACTCAGACGGTCGAGCCAGGGCCCTTCATCGTGGTGAGCGGCCACGACCTGCGTGACCTCGAGATTCTCCTCAAGCAGACCGACGGGACCGGCATCAGCATCTACACGCACGGCGAGATGCTCCCCGCGCACGCCTATCCGGCCCTCAAGTCCTACGGGCACCTCAAAGGCAACTTTGGCACGGCATGGCAAAACCAGCAACGCGAGTTCGAGGGCCTGCCCGCGCCCGTGCTGTTCACCACGAACTGTCTTATGCCACCGCGCGAAAGCTATGCCGACCGCGTGTTCACCACGTCGGTGGTGGGGTACCCTGGGCTGGTCCATGTGGGCGGCGCGAGCGTTGCCGACACACAGGGCGCGGTTGTTGACAAGGACTTCTCGGCCGTCATTGCCAAGGCGCGCGAGCTGGGCGGCTTCGCGGAGCAGACCACCATTCCGGGCATAAACGGCGGCACGAGCGTGGCCACCGGCTTTGCGCACGGCACGGTTCTCGGCGTCGCCGACACGGTCATTGGCGCTGTCAAGCAGGGTGCCATCCGTCACTTTTTCTTGGTCGGAGGCTGTGACGGCGCCCGCCCGGGACGCAATTACTTCACAAAGTTCGTTGAGCAGTCGCCTTCCGACACCGTGATTCTCACGCTGGCCTGCGGCAAGTTCCGCTTCAACGACCTCAACATAGGCGAGATCGGCGGCCTGCCGCGCATCATGGACATGGGCCAGTGCAACGACGCCTATTCCGCTATCAAGGTAGCGCTCGCTCTGGCCGACGCCTTCGAGTGCGGTGTCAACGAGCTGCCGCTGACCCTCGTGTTGTCGTGGTATGAGCAAAAGGCCGTCGCCATTCTCCTTACCCTGCTCTCGCTCGGCATCAAGAACATACTGCTCGGCCCGTCGCTGCCCGCCTTTGTCTCACCTGCCATACTCGATTTTCTGGTGGAGAACTTCCAGATAGCCCCGATCTCTACCCCTGAAGAAGATCTTGCTCGCATACTTGGCTAATACTCTGGGGAGAAGCACATGCCCGGCCGCCTCGTGAGGAGGCGGCCGGGCACATTGTCTTCATGAGCGAATTTTATGGGTGGTTATTTGGACATGCTCTCTGCACCTCTGCGCCTAGAACGACACAGAGTTGACCTCGGCCATCGTCTCCATCGAATAGAACTTTGCCACCGCGTTCGTGAGGGTGAGCACCACGCTGTTGCCGTCGCCCGGCGTGTACATGGCAGCAAGTTGGGGGTACGCGGCAAGGAGGTGCTCCTGTGCCTCGATGCGCTCGTCAGGAACAGCGGTTGCGGCGAGGCGCAACCACACCGTGCCGTCAAATCCGCTGATCTCCACCAGGGGGTTTGCCAGCACTTGCCGGAACAAGTCCTTTGACTTGCCGGTTTGGATGTTGAGCTTTCCCTCGAAGATGTCGACGGTGCCAAACGGGCGCACGCGTGGCTGGTCGCCGTCAGCTGTCGCTAGATAGTACACCTGCACCTTCTTCAAGAACTCGTAGACCTCGTCCATTACGTGCCTCCTATCGACTCGGGTTTTGTCGTCCGCAGACGCATGTACCAATAATAACCGACAAACCACCCCTTTTTGTTACTTGTTTTGCGCCCTGTGACCACTGGCGCGCCAACGAGAACAGCAACATCGATCGTGATGCTATATCTGCAACAAGCGATATATAATTGTATAATTTAGCTTACCTAAAAAGGTCTGAGTGGAAACCAGTTTCGCAAAGCAATAACGTCAGCACATTTTCGTAAATTTTGTATATTAGGACCCAGTCTGTGCGGACATGGCAATCACGGTACCCACTGTGTGTCCCCTGCAATGCGTGGTCGCAGTATTTTTCAGACAGGGGTGTGCCATTTGCAAGCATTGCGATGACCGCATCCAGATCCGCGACATTCAGCCCCCTTGCAATCATCAGCTTACGTTGCTTCTTAAACTTTGATGTGTATGCAATCTTGTATTTATTCATCATTCAAGCTTCGCATTGCATCTTCGAGCGTGTTGAAAGGTCCAGCAGATTCTTCATCTTCAAAGGACAATTTACGGTAATCGTGTACGTGACCATAATCACAGACGTAAGAGCCGTAACCATCTAACAACTCAACGGCACCTTTGCGGGATTTGATTTCAAAGGGAATGCTACGTGTTTCTACAGCTGCCGTCAAAAACATACGCACAGCAGTCGATGTGTCGAGACCCATGCTCTCAAACACACTGTCTGCCGCAGCTTTCAACTTGTCATCCACTCGCACTTGCAGCACTTTAGTCATACTAGCCTCTTCCAAATTCAAATAGACTTGCTTGTATATGCATTGTACTACAATATTGGTCGTTATATATGACGGATAGCTTACTGGACATGAGACGAAGTAAGAGTGAGCGTGTCGCTGAAAGCATGTAGTTGAGCGTGTCGCTGGGGACAGTCCGTCATGTATCTGTCTGCGACCAATCCTCAATAAGAAGCCCCGCAACACGAGAGAATTCCTTCAAATTGTTGGTAGCCAAAGTTGCTTCTGCTGCTTTGGCGATTGCTGCAATAAGCAAATCGTTCCAACCGATGACTTCGCCTTTGCGTTCAAGGTCTGTGCGAATAGCTCCGTAGCTTGTCGCGGCAGCGAGATCAAAGACGACAGCCTCAAACTGTTCAAGAAAAAGGCTAACGCGCACGAGATTGTTTTCGCGTTTGCTGCTTTTGTGCGCGCCATAATACAGTTCAGCTGCTACGACAGAAGGAATGTTAATTTGATCGAGATCGGCTATAGCAAATTTCTAAATTACATTTTCATTAGATCCATTCAGATAATGAATACAAACATTAGTATCAAGAAAATACATTACAAAGTCTCTCGCAAAGACTCGTGTGATATTTCTGGTGGTTCGTTAGAACTGCTGCCATCAATGGAGCCGCAAAGAGATCGAAGAGCTTCGCGACGATCTAAGGAGCTTTTATCTTCTGATGCCGTTTGTCTTTTGCGAACAACGGTAACGGGAAATATGAATATGCCTCCGTCACGCTCAGTTATTTCGAGCAGGTCGCCGATAGCAATATTAGTTTTATCCAATAGTGCTTTAGGCAAAGTGATTTGTGCCTTTGCACGTAATTCTGTAAGCACGGTCGGCTCCTAACTCGATTCGCACTTTCCAACAATCCAATTCTCATACTTTACGCAAGAAGCGACAACTGCGGGTTGGCTGATTAGCCATCTCGATGCACACCGCTTCTTCGACACGACGCTATGAGCCAGGCGGGTTGATTTCCACACTACCGTCTGCGGAAGGCCTTGAGGTTGCAGGTGTTTGTCCAGCGAGGAGTAAGCGAGGGCGGCAGAGCTTGGGCAAAGTGCGAGCAAGCGAGCGTGGTTCTCATATAACCGGGGCTTTGGATACAATACTCTCAGGCCTGTAGAGAGGATGCTCATGCACGCAACCGTCAAGCGCCTTGCGCGCGCTGCCTTTGCACTGCTGCTTGTTGCCATGTTTGCCAGTGCGCTAGTCCCTGCGCAGGCGTATGCCAAGGAGTTTCATATGATGCCCGTGCGCATTAGCGCAGAGCTCACGGAAGACGGCACGCTCATGGTGAAGGAAGAGCGCACCTTCAGCTTTAAGGGGAGTTACTCGACGGTGTGGTGGGAGCTTTCGACTGAGAAGACTCAGGGCATTGAGGTAACGGGCGCGTATGTGCTGTATGGCGATGGCAGGCAACAGCAGCTCGACGAGGTGCCGTTTAAGACGAGCTGGCGCACGAGCGGCGGGCCTGGTGGATTTGCCTACTCGGTTGACCGGCGGGCCGACTCAGTAGACCCCTACATCTTCTTCACGGCGCATGACGAGTATATGACCGTCGTGCTGGAATACGAGGTGTACGGCATAGTGAGCACGTATGCCGACGTAGGCGAACTGTACTGGAAGTTCGTCGGCGACGGATGGGCCGAGCCCTCAAGCGACGTCTGGCTGGACCTGCGCCTGCCTCTCCCACCGGGACATGTTGCCCCTGAAGGAGAGGTGCGTGCCTGGGGCCATGGAAGCCTCGAAGGCACTGTGGCGTTCGGCTCAAACGGCGTCGTGCAGTTCCACGTGCCGCGCGTTGAGCCAGGGGCTTTTGCCGAGGCGCGCGTTGTCTTTCCGCGAGAGTGGGTTGCTGGCGTGCCGACCAAGCATCACTATCCAGGACTTTCGGACATTATCGAGGAGGAGACGCGCTGGGCCGATGAGGCCAACCGGCAGCGGCTTCTCTCGGGGGTTGCTCTTTTTGGCTTCGTTGGCCTTTGTGTGCTTGCCCTTGGCCTCTGCGTCTTTGCGGTTGTCAAAGAGCGCAAGGCAAGCCGTCCAAAGTTCCAAGACACGTACTGGCGCGCCGACCCTTCGGGCGACCACCCTGCAGTCGTCGGTGCCCTCTGGAACGGGAAGACCATGTCTCCCAATGACGTTGCGGCGACTCTTATGGCGCTTACCAATGAGGGGGTGCTGGGGCTTTCTGCTGCGACCGTCGCCGGCCCGGACGGCGCGCCGCGCTATGAGCTCATGCTCAGCCTACGGGGCGACAAGGCCGCAGCGCTCACCAACCCTATCGACATCGAGCTTGTCCGCATCCTCTTTGTGGAAGTAGCCAAGGGGTACGACACCCTGGCCTTCTCCGCGCTCGAGGCCTACAGCAAGGCGCATCCGATGGAGTATTATAACTTATTAACAAATTGGTATGCGCTAGTAAAATCACAAGCGACGACACAAGGATACTTCAAGCGCCGCTCGTCGCCCCTACGCTGGGTGTTGTGGCTGGCCGCTCCTGCGCTGTTTGTGCTCGGGCTTGGCGCGTCCGTCGTGTTGCTGGACCCGCTGCCGTTGTTCATGGCCCTAGGAACAAGCGCCGTGATCTTTGTGCTTATCTTCCTGCTCCCGCGCCACTACGGTGAGGCGGCAGAGGTGTACGCGCGGTCCAAGGCGCTGCGCAAGTGGCTCTGCGACTTCTCGAACCTTGAGGAGGCGATTCCTGCCGATGTTACGGTCTGGGGGCGCTTTCTCGTGTATGCGGCGCTGTTCGGGGTGTCCAAGCAGGTAGTCGCACAGCTGCGCGTGGTGATGCCACAAATCGATGCCGACCCGCAGTTTGCTTCCACGCACCTTCCCGCATACCTTTGGCTGCACAGTTACACGTCTGCCAGCGGCAAGCCGAGCATGCCTTTTGAGAGTCTCACGACGAGCGTCGGGTCGTCCATCAGAGTTGCCACCAGCAGCTCGAGCTCAGGCGGCGGTGGCGGTGGCGGCTTTTCGGGTGGTGGCGGCGGCGGTGGCGGTGGCGGAGGTGGCGGTGCCCGCTAGCACCCGGCCGCCCGAGGTCCGCTGACACCCGGCGCTCGAGAAGCCGTTAGCCCTCCGGCGCTGCCATCGCCCAAGAAGCCCTGCGTCACCCTTCTAGACGGGGCTGAAGCACCGTCTCGGTCTCGGGCACTATCTCTTCCACAAACCAGCGGGGCTGCTCGTAGAACAGGTAGGTCTTCGTCTTGCCCACACGAACGAGGTAGCGAAGGCCAAAGCCGCCCACCTTGAGCGACGCGCGCCGCTGCACGTCGAGCACCTCGTCTACCTCATAGACCCTCCCATCGAACCAATGCACCTCGCGCGGCGTGACGACGCCTTCGGAGTCGGTGAGGGCAACAACGGCGACGTAGCGCTTTATCCTTTCAGCGATTCCTTGAACCATGGCGCGCCTACGGGTTAAAAAGCCCGACAGGGTGAATGACGTTGTCTGCCTTGATGTCAAAGCCTGCCATGGCCTCGTCGCTGATGGCCGTCGCGCGGCGCACGCAACGGTTGCCGAAGCGCGCGCGCAGGGCGTCTATAGCGCCTTCCAGGCACTCGAGGTCGAGGCGGTGGGCGGCGTCGCCGAAGACGTCGAGTTGCACAGGGGCATCGGAGCGAACAAGCCCAGCCGCGCGCACGCCGAGCGAGCGCAGGCGCCGTGTGCCGTCCAGGGGCTCTGCGCGCGCTATGAGCCCGAAGGCCGCACGGGCTATCTCTGCGGTAAGGCAGGTGGCGGTGTCCAAGGCGGCCTGACGCGAGTAGGAGCTCAGCCCTGCGTCCCTGACGTGCACGGCAACGACTGTCGCCCGCAGGGAGCACTCGCGCAGGCGCTGTGCGACCGACTCGGCGAGCAGGTACACCAGGGCCTTCACGTCTGTCGCGCACACAAGGTCGTGCGGGGCGGTGAGGCCGTTCCCGATGCTCTTTATCACATGGCCCACGTCGTTTGCGGCGGCGTCGAACTCCTTGACCTTTGAGGCGTCTTCACCCCGGGCGAACACGCGCAGCACCTCTCCGACCTTGCCCAGCAGGCTTCGCATCACGCTCGCGTCGGTCTCGGCGAGCTGCCCGATGGTCTCGATCCCGACTGCATGCAGCTTGCGCCTCGTCGCTGGCCCCACGTAGAGGAGCTCTTGCACAGGCGCTGACCAGACGACCGTGCGGTAGTTCTCGCGCGTGACATGGGTGATGGCGTCGGGCTTGCGGTAGTCGCTCCCGAACTTGGCGAACACCTTGTTCCAGGAATGCCCGACCGAGACCGTCAGCCCGAGCTCTGCCTTGACGCGCTCGGAGACCTCCCGACACACCAGGTCGGCATCCATGCCGAACAGGTGGAGCGAGCCGCTCACGTCCACCCAGGCCTCGTCGAGCCCGAAGGGCTCCACGCAGGGCGAGTAGTCGTAGTAGATCATGCGGGCACGGCGCGAGCATTCCTGATAAAGCCGGTAGTTGGGCGGGACCACAACGAGCTCAGGGCATTTGCGCCGCGCCTCCCAGAGTGCCTCGCCGGTCTTCACACCTGCGTGCTTGGCCAGCAGGTTTTTTGCGAGCACGATCCCGTGGCGCAGCTCCTCGTGGCCGCCGACTGCGACGGGGCGGCCGCGTATCTCAGGGCGGTGAAGGCACTCGACGGCAGCGTAAAAGCAGTTCATGTCGATGTGCAAGATATGGCGGTCATCTGGTCTCATGGGCGGCCCCGGTCTTTATGAATGCGAACATGTGTTCGATAGTGTGCCACCATCGGGAGCTGTTGTCAAGAGGCAAGAGGCAAGGGGAGAAACCCCGCCTTGTCTACCCAACGGGCGTCTGACGCAAGTCGGAAGCTTCGAGTCCCGCTACGGTTTGAAACCGAAGTGTTACTTCAATGTGTTGTTAGCTTCAATTAACAAGCTCATATCTACAAGGTTGTCACAGGTGTAACCACACGCTTGTAGATCAGCAAGAAGCGTCTCAGTGATGCCGCTCCATTCACCAAGAAACGCGTTTTTTCGATTACCAATGTGTTGTTGTTTACCAAATAGTCTGCGGCTTCGAATTCTTCTCGCCATTCTGCTGTTACTCTTAGCATGTTCTCAGACCATGAGAAGGACCAGTTGCCCGCG
>JAITHV010000007.1 GCA_031279835.1 Coriobacteriales bacterium | reverse complement strand
AGAGTGGCAAGATCGTGTGCGGGGACCTCGTGGTCGGCTGCGACTCGCATACCTGTACCTACGGCGCGCTCAACGTCTTTTCTACCGGTGTCGGCTCAACTGACGGCGCAGCGGCCATGATTTCTGGCAAGCTGTGGTTCAAAGTCCCCGAGACCGTTCACGTTGTCTATCTCGGCGAACTGCCTTCGGGAGTCTTCTCTAAAGACCTCATCTTGCGTCTCGCCGGCCTCATTGGCACCGACGGCGCAACCTACCAGGCGCTCGAGTTCTCAGGACCGGTCATAGACGGCCTCAGTGTTGACGCACGCATGACCATAGCGAACATGGCGATAGAGGTAGGGGCCAAGGCCGGTCTCATGCGAGCGGACGAGAAGACCCTGGCCTTTCTCGAGGCACGCTCTGCGAGGCTCGGCACGCCGCTGGCGCGCAAGCCGGCGCCCGTGGATCCCGACCCGGATGCCTGCTATCACAAGACCGTCGAAATAGACGCCAGTGCCCTTGAGCCACAGATAGCCCGGCCCCATGCAGTCGGCAATGTGTGCGGCATCAGCGAGGCAAGCGGCACGCCTGTGGCCGAAGGGGTCATTGGGACCTGCACAAACGGGCGTCTCGAGGACTTTGCCGTCGCCGCCCATATACTGCGTGGCCGCACGGTCCATCCCGACTGTCGCCTTGTGGCAGCCCCTGCGTCGCGCGACATCTACCTCGACGCTATGGCGGCCGGCCACATACAGACACTCGTCGAGGCGGGCGCCTGCGTGGTCACGCCTGGCTGCGGCCCCTGCGTGGGAACGCATAACGGCGTGCCAAGCGACGGCGAGAACGTCATCTCGACCGCGAACCGCAACTTCAAGGGGCGCATGGGCAACAGCTCGGCCAATATCTACCTTGCCAGTCCCGCGACGGTGGCCGCCTCGATGCTTAACGCCTGCATTACAGACCCGCGCGACTACCTCTAACCTATCCCTGTGAGCCAAGGAGCACCATGACCATAACCGCCAAGGCATTCAAGTTCGGAGACGACGTCAACACCGACTACATCATCTCTGGCAAGTACAAGTTCAAGAGCAACGACATGGCAGAGATGGCACGACATGCCATGGAAGAGCTCGACCCGTGTTACTATGAGCGCGTCAGCCCCCAAGGAGGGCTTCTCGTCGCGGGAACTAACTTCGGCTGCGGGTCATCGCGCGAGCAGGCCCCGCTTGTGCTCATACACTCGAACACTCTGGCGGTGGTCGCTAAGAGCTTTGCTCGCATATTCTTCCGCAACGCCATCAACACCGGCCTTCCCGTCGTGGAGTGCGACACCGACAGCATCGACGAGGGGGACGCCCTTGAGCTCGACCTCGAAGGCGGCGTGCTCAAAAACCTCACCAAGAACAGCGAGATGCCCTTTGCGCAGCTGCCGCCCGTCATGGCCACCCTTTTGGCCGACGGCGGCTTAGTAAACCACTTTAACAAGAACGGCGGCTTTGCCTTATGAGCACGAGACCTTCCGACCCAGCAGCGGCACAGGTTCCTGTGCCAGAGAACTCGCCTTCCAAGTCGACCGCTAAGGTGTCTGTTAAGGCCGCGACAAAAGCCAAGTCAAAGACAGCGGCCAAGTCGACCGCCGAGCGCACTATCGTCTTTGACCCCTCGGCTGACCGCTCCGCGGTGGCCGAGCAGGCAATAGCGGACCCCGTGATACTCACTGCGCTTGTCGAGAACCTCTCCATCGACCAGCGACGTGTGCGGCAGTTCTCGGCGGCAGCGCTCAAGGTCGTCTCTGAGATCGCGCCTGACCAGTTGATCGGGCATATCGACCAGCTCTCAGACGCGCTGCACCGCCCCGAGGCGCAAACGCGATGGGAGTGCCTCGAGGCCCTCTCGAACGTAGTCGCACTTGACGCAGCCGCATGCGACGCTGTGGTGCAGGGCGCCGAAGTCTCTTTGTACGACGAGGACTCTGGCCCGGCACGACTTGCGGCGATGCGCTTCTTGTGTGCGTATGGGGCTCATGACGCCAAGCGGGCCGGACGCGTCTGGCCCTACATCGACGAGGCCATCCAATGCTATCACGGGGACCCCGAGTTCCAAGACATGCTGCTCTCGGTCATCCAATTTGCCTCGGGCAAGGTAGGCCAGACAGTCAAGGACGCCCTCTCTGAGCGCATGGGCTTCGACGCCAAGCACTCAAAGGGGCAGCTCGGCCGCCGTGCGGTCCTCATCGTCGAGCAGTGCTCAAAGTAATACAAAGTTGCAGATCCATCAGAAGCCTGAGCGCTTGACCTGCGCGTGAGTGCGGTATCATTTTGTGGACCGGCCCGGCACCTCCCCGTGGCAACAAGACGAGCGACGAAGGACAAGCAGATGGACGCCCCAAGCAGACCGACGGCACTATTGACGTTTCAAGACATCATTCTCAAGCTCCAACAGTACTGGGCAGAACTTGGCTGTGTCATCTTGCAGCCCTACGACAACGAAGTGGGCGCCGGGACCTTTCATCCCGCTACAACGCTGCGCTCAGTAGGCCCAGGCACCTGGAAGACCGCCTATGTGCAGCCCTCGCGCCGGCCAACCGATGGGCGTTACGGCGAGAACCCCAACCGCCTGCAGCACTATTATCAGTTTCAGGTGTTAATCAAGCCCTCGCCTGACGACATTCAGCAGCTCTATCTCGACTCGCTGCGTGTGATCGGCATCGAGCCGCATGACCATGACGTGCGCTTTGTCGAAGACGACTGGGAGTCTCCCACTCTCGGCGCCTGGGGCCTGGGTTGGGAGGTCTGGCTCAACGGGATGGAGGTCACGCAGTTCACCTACTTCCAGCAAGTGGGCGGCATAGAGTGCCGCCCGGTCCCGGCTGAGCTCACTTACGGTCTTGAGCGCCTCGCCATGTACATCCAGGGAGTCAACTCGGTGTATGACCTTGTGTGGTCACGCGACGCAGACGGCGCAGAGTTCACGTACGGGGACGTGTTCCTCGAAAACGAGCGCCAGTTCTCCGCGTTCAACTTCGAGCATGCCGACACCGCGCTGCTCTTCAGCAACTTTGAGCGCTATGAGGCCGAGTGCCTGCGCCTTCTGGAGAATGACCTCCCGCTGCCGGCTTATG
The DNA here is from genome assembly GCA_031279835.1 of Coriobacteriales bacterium. Classification (GTDB taxonomy): domain Bacteria; phylum Actinomycetota; class Coriobacteriia; order Coriobacteriales; family UBA8131; genus JAITHV01. Next base: position 13,917 of record JAITHV010000007.1, on the reverse strand, counting down.
ACTGCGTGCTCAAGTGCTCGCACGCCTTCAACCTGCTCGACGCGCGCGGCGCCATTTCTGCCACAGAACGGATGGGGTACATCCTTCGCGTGCGCGCCGTTGCAAAAGGCTGCTGCGAGGCCTACCTGGCCAACGTGTTGGCCGATACCAAAGAGCGCGCGGCCGACGATGCCTCCGTAGGCAACGAAGAGGAGCAGGCTGTGCTCCAGCACGACGAGGCAAGCCTCCATCCTCAGCAAGACCCCGAGGCGCCCGCCACACTGGTCTTTGAGATAGGGACCGAGGAGCTTCCGTCGGCGCCGTTGTACCGGGCCACCAAGCAGCTTGCCGAGCTTGCCGAGGCAGCCCTCAAGGAGGCTCGCCTCGAGCATGGCGAGCTGACGACGCGCTCCACGCCGCGTCGCATCATACTCGAGGTCAGGCGCTTGGCGCCGCGCTCAACTCCGTTGGTCCGCCGCCTGCGCGGCCCTGCGGCGCACATCGCCTATGACGGCGACGGAAACCCCACAAAGGCAGCCGAGGGGTTTGCGCGAAACAACGGCGTCGATGTGCGCGCCCTCACGCGCGGCAAGGAGGGCGACACGGAGTATGTGTACGCTTCAGTCGAGCAGGTGGCGCGTCGTGCGCATGCATTGCTGCCCGACCTTCTCGCCGGGCTGGTCACGCAGGTCTCATGGCCAAAGTCGCAGCGGTGGGGGAGCACTGAGGAGGTCTTTTGCCGCCCGGTGCGTTGGCTGTTGGCGCTTTGGGGCCAGTCCGTCATACCTGTGCGCTTTGCGGGCCTCGTGGCTGGGCGCGCCACGTGGGGCCACCGGCTCATAGCCAACAAGTGCGTCGAGGTTGCTTCTGCTGACGATCTCGTGTCAGAGCACACAAAGCTCTGGGTAGTCTCCTCTGCCGACATGCGCGCCGGTCATATTCGTGCGCAGGTCAAGACCATCGAAGACAAGACTGGACTTGTGGCAATGGTGCCTGACGCGACGTTTGCAGAGGTAGTGAACCTCGTGGAGTTCCCAACGACGCTTATGGGCAGCTTCGACGAGGAGTTCCTCGCCGTGCCGCCCGAGATTGTCGCCGACGCCATGCTCAAGCACCAGCGCTACTTCCCGCTGCGCACACAAGACGGCGCGCTCTCCAACCACTTTCTCGTGGTGTCAAACGGCTCGCCTGCTTACAACTCCTCGATCATCGAAGGGCACGAGCGGGTCATCCGCCCTCGTCTGGCCGATGCTGCGTTCTTCGTGAACGAGGACCGGAAGGTGCCACTTGAGACGTTCGTCGAGCGCCTTGGCAGCGTTGTCTTTCACGAGAAGCTTGGCTCGTTGCGCGAGAAGGCTGACCGCATCGTAGCGCTGTCTGAGCTTTTGGCCATTGACGCCGGGGCCACGCCTGAGCAGGCAGCCGCAGCAGCGCGCGCCGCGCTGCTGTGCAAGGCCGACCTTGTGACCAATGCCGTCGTCGAGTTCACGACGCTGCAAGGCGTCATGGGAAGCCACTATGCGCTTGCCCAGGGAGAGACTCCTGCCGTTGCCGACGCGATTCGCGAGCACTACCGACCGCGCTTTGCGGCCGACGACTTGCCCGCCAGCTTCGAGGGAAAGACCGTGGCGCTCGCTGACAAGATCGACACCGTCGCGGGGATTTTTGCCGTCGGCCAGGCTCCGAGCGGCTCGTCAGACCCCTATGCCCTGCGCCGTGCCGCCATAGGCATTATAAACATCCTGCTTGACGGGTTTGGCGCCTCGCTAGCATGTATGATTGACGCGGCGCTTGACGGATACCGCGACCAGCTCGGCGAAGGCATGCGGCCGACTCAAGCGACGCGTGACGCCGTGCGCGCCTTTTTTGTCGGGCGCCTTGAGGTCATGGCACGCGAGCGCGGGTTTGCCCCCGACACGGTCTTGGCCGTCATCGCGGCCGGGTGCCTTGAGCCGGTCGAGCTCATGGCGCGCTGCGAGGCGCTCACTGAGGCGCGCGCCCTGCGACCCGAGCTCTTTGACGACTTGGCCGTTGCGTATGCCCGCGCAAACAACCTGCGCGACGGCGCGCTCGGTGCCGTTTGCGACGAGGCGTTGTTCAACGACGACGAGCGCGCGCTGGCCGGCGCGATAGCCTCCGCGCAAACAGGGGTGGACGACGCACTTTGCAGCGGCTCGTACGCCGCCGCGCTTGCCTGCCTCTCGTCGCTGCGCGCGCCCATCGACGCGTTCTTCGAGTCCACCCTCATCATGGCAGCTGACGAGCGACTGCGCGCCAACCGGCTTAGGCTGCTCAATCGGTTCGTCGCGGTGTTTGCCGACGTGGCCGACTTCGGAAAGCTTGCAGGATGAGCGCCGGCGCCCGCCACAGCAAAGACCACGCCGGCGACGCCGACGCGCCCGCAGTGCTCGAATGCCTGACAGTGCATGTTGTCTCAGACAGCATCGGCGACAGTGCCGTGACCATCACCAACGCAGCAGCGAGCCAGTTCATAGGGCTGCATTGCAAAGTGAGCCGACTTGCCAACGTGAGCACACTCGAGGAGATCGAAAACTACCTCGAGCCATTGCTTGCCAAGCTGAGGGATCGAGAAGAGGCCCAGCCGCTCGTCGTGTTCTACACGATCGCCACGCCGGAGCTGGCCGAGGCGCTCGAGGAGTACCTGAAAGACAAGAACATAGCGTCTGTGGACCTCATATCCCCCGCAATCCAGGCGATAGCCGATGCGACGGGACATGAGCCGTTGGGGACGGCGGGGCTTATCCGACGGACCGACAAGGACTATTTTGCCCGGGTCGAGGCCATGGAGTTCGCGGTGGACCATGACGACGGACGCAACCCTGAGCAGCTCAAAGACGCCGACATCGTGCTCATAGGCAGCTCGCGCACCTCAAAGACGCCCTTGTCCATCTATTTGGCCAGCCAGGGCTACCGGGTCGCGAACGTGCCGCTCGCACCGGGCTCGCCGCCGCCCAAGGAGCTCTTTGAGCTTGAGCAGGGGCGTGTGTACGGGCTCATGAGCCAGACAAGCCTGCTCTCGAAGATCCGGTATCGGCGACTCGGCAATGCCGCAGGGGTGGCGGGCGCTTACGCCCAGCCCGAGAACGTGCAGGCAGACCTGGACGAGGCGCGCGCGGTGATGCGCACCATAGGATGCATTGTTGTTCGGACGGACAACCGCGCCATCGAGGAGACCGCTCAAGAGATTCTTAGGTACTACGAGGCGGCGTATCCCTCGCACAAACCACCGGTGAAGCGGTACTATTAACGCATGCTGCTTACACAAGCGATGCAGGCCCCCAACTATAGACATTATGCAGATACCTACTAAGAAAGCGCGTAACGACAAAAACCCGCGAAAGGAGTGCCAATTGTCTGGATCAGCGCAGCGCGTCTACGCCTTCGGCATGGACGCCCAGGGAAACAACGTCACCGAGGGCAACAAAGACATGAAGGCCATCCTGGGAGGCAAGGGCGCAAACCTTGCCGAGATGGCGTCGATCGGGCTGCCCGTGCCCCCAGGCTTCACCATCACATGCCAGACTTGCATGGAGTACTACCATGCGAACAACCAGTTCCCCGACGGCGCGCTTGACGAGATCCAGCGCTACCGCCTCGACCTCGAGCAGCGCATGGGCAAGCGCATTGGCGATGCCCACGACCCGCTGCTCGTGAGCGTGCGCTCAGGAGCGCCCTTCTCAATGCCCGGCATGATGGACACCGTCTTGAACCTCGGCCTCAACGACGTGTCCATCGTCGGCCTCGTGAGCCAGACCGGCAACCCGCGCTTTGCTTGGGACAGCTATCGACGGTTTATCCAGATGTTCTCAAAAGTGGTCATGGGAGTAGACGGCGACCTGTTCGAGAACGCGATAACCGCCCTGAAGATAGCACGCGGCATCAAGGGCGACAACGAGCTGACTGCCGAGGACCTCGAAGGCCTTGTCGGCGAGTTCAAACGCATTTTTGCCGAGAACGTGTCGACCGAGGCGTATCCTGAGCTCGTCTCGCAGGGCGCGGTCTCGTTTCCGCAAGACGCCGACACGCAGCTCATACTTGCCATTCGAGCGGTTTTCGGCTCCTGGATGAACGAGCGTGCCAAAATATACCGGCGCCAAAACAAGATATCCGACGACCTGGGCACTGCGGTCAATGTGCAGACGATGGTCTTTGGAAACAAAGGAGAGACCTCGGCGACCGGCGTTGCCTTCACGCGCAACCCCGCCTCGGGCGAGAACGAGTTCTATGGCGACTACCTCGTCAACGCCCAGGGCGAGGACGTTGTGGCAGGCATCCGCAACACCTCGCCCATAAGCGAGTTGAAAGGCGTTGCGGGCCTTCAGGAGGCAGGGCGCGAGCTCGAGGCAGTCTTCAAGACACTCGAGAACCACTACCGCGACATGTGTGACATCGAGTTCACCATCGAGCAGGGCAGGCTCTGGATGCTCCAGACCCGTGTGGGCAAGCGCACGGCCCAGGCCGCGCTGCGCGTCGCCATCCAGATGGTTGAGGAAGGCCTTATCACCAAGCAGGAGGCTGTCCTGCGCATCGACCCTGCGCAGCTCGACCAGCTGCTTCATCCTCAGTTCGACAAGGACGCGCGCTATGACGTGGTGGCAAAGGGCTTGAACGCAAGCCCCGGCGCCGCTGTGGGCGCAGCGGTCTTCTCCGCAGCTGACGCCGTAGCGGCCGTAGCCCAGGGAAAGCCGTGCGTGCTCGTGCGCTGGGAGACAAACCCGGACGACCTTGCCGGCATGGTGGCTGCCGAGGGCATACTCACAAGCCATGGCGGCAAGACGTCCCACGCCGCCGTCATCGCGCGCGGCATGGGCACGCCGTGCGTCTGCGGGGCCGAGTCGCTCAAGATCGACGCCGAGAACAAGCAGGCCGCAGTCGTTGGCACTGACATCGTGATCAAAGACGGCGACCTCATCTCTATTGACGGCACCTCGGGCATCGTCGTGCTCGGCGCCGTCGGCCTCGTGATGCCCGAGATATCTGGCGACCTCGACACCATCCTCGACTGGGCTGATGAGTTCAGGACCATGGGCGTTCGCGCCAACGCAGACAACCCAGAAGACGCCCAGCTGTCGCGCGACTTCGGCGCCGCAGGCATCGGACTGTGCCGCACCGAGCACATGTTCCTCGGCGAGCGCAAGGCCATTGTCCAGAACTTTATCCTGAGCAGCGACAAGGCAGTGCGCGCCAAGGCACTCGACGACCTGCTCGCAGTGCAGACCGAGGACTTCTACGGCATGCTCAAGGCGATGGACGGCTTGCCCGTAGTGGTGCGCCTGCTTGACCCGCCGCTGCACGAGTTCCTTGACGACCCGCGCAGCCTCGAGGTGCAGATCACGCGCCTTGAGCTCACGGGCGCAGACAAAGACCTCATTGCCTCGAAGCGCGCGCTGCTCGCCCAGATTGACTCCATGGCCGAAATGAACCCCATGCTTGGACTGCGCGGCTGCCGGCTCGCCATTCTCAACCCCGACCTTGCCGCCATGCAGGTGCGCGCCGTGGCAACGGCCGCTGCCCGTCTCATCAAGGAAGGGCTACACCCCGACCCAGAGATAATGATCCCGCTTGTGAGCGTGGTAAAGGAGCTTGCCATGCTGAGAGAAGAGGCCGAGAGCGTCATTGCCGCCGTGGCAACGGAGTTCGGCGTGGAGCTCGACCTGCCCATAGGCACGATGATCGAGTTGCCGCGCGCCGCAGTGACGGCTGACGAGATCGCCGTCTGTGCCGACTTCTTCTCGTTTGGGACCAACGACCTTACGCAGACCGCCTTTGGTTTCTCGCGCGACGACGTCGAGTCCAAGTTCATCCCGTGCTATCTTGATCGCAAGATCTTGCCCTTTAACCCGTTTGAGACCATTGACCCGGGGGTGGCCAAGCTTGTCGAGACTGCCTGTGCGCTCGGGCGCTCAGCAAACGCGTCGCTGCAGCTTGGCGTGTGCGGTGAGCATGGCGGCGACCCCGACAGTGTGAAGGCCTTTTATGCCATAGGGCTTGACTACGTGTCGTGCTCGCCCTATCGGGTGCCGCTCGCGCGCCTTGCCGCGAGCCAGGCAGCGCTGGCAGAGAAGCACGCGGCCTCCGACAACCGCTAGGGTGGACGGCAGCGACACGCATGTCAGACTCAACCTCCGAAAGTGTCGGGAGCATCGGCTTCACGGTACGCGACGCGCAAGACAGGCTCAAGGTCCTGGGCTTTGAGCTCGGCGAGGAGGCGCACGACGGCGTCTATGGGCCAAAGACGGCTGCTGCGCTCGCGGCGTTCAAGTTGCGTGAGAAGCTGCCCGCTGACGCCATTCTCGATGTGCAGGCCTGGTCGGCGCTCGTCGATGCCAGCAAGGTCATGGGCGAGCGCCTGTTGTTTCTCCACATGCCCTTTTTCTCAGGAAGCGACGTGGAGACACTACAGCATGCTTTGGCAGTGCTGGGCTTTTTTTGCAGCACCGACGGTATCTTTGACGCTTCGACTGAGGATGCCGTGCGCGACTTTCAACGAAACATGGCGCTTGTGGACAACGGCATCGTTGGTCATGAGACCGTGCAGGCCATCGAGCGCCTGCGCCATGCGTGGGACGGGAAGTCGCCTATTCGCTCTGAGGGGCGCCAATCGCGTATGGCCAGGTCGGCTGAAGCGCTCGCGTCGTATCCCCTCTGCTTCTTCGGAACCAGCGCGCTCACGCGTGGCATAGCCGAGCGCATCTCAAACCTCGCCCAGGCGACGACGCGGCTGTCGCAGGCGCAAAGCGCCGCGTCGCTTACCGAGACCCCCTCGGATGAAGTGCTCTTGGTCGGGCTTGGCGAGAGCGCAGGGGAGACGGCGCGAGACAGCGACCATGCCGCACACGATAGACATCAGGTGGTGTACGATGACGACATGACGCTTGCGCAGCAAGTGGGCGCTGCCGTTTTGGCCCTTGAGTCTGTGCCCGCGGTCCAAGATGCGCAAACTGGCTCGCCAGTAGGGGAGCGGCGCCTCTTCATCACACTTGCACCCGCTGAGCACAGGCGCTTTGCTGCCTGCAACCTTGAGCAGCACTGCGCCGTCATGATATTAGACGCGCTCTGTGCCGCCGCCTCGGTCATCATCAGCAAACGTGTATGAGCCGTCATGCACGTCTGACGCATAGCTGTCGTCTATTCCCAGGTCTGCCGCGCTGCGCTCGTGCGTCGGCGCCATGAACAGGTCGCCGCTGTCGCCCAGGTCGGCAAGCGGGTCAGGCAAGCCGCCCTCCGACTCGGCCTCGCGCTGGCGGAAGTACTCCTCAAGCGCGTCGGGGCTTGCCGAGGCGATGTCGGCGTCTACCCCGTAGGCGCGCGCAAGCGCATCAGCCTGTGCGCGGCGCAAGTCGGCGGCTGGCTTGTTGCCGTTTTGGTACAGCAGGTCAGCCTCATAGTAAAGGCTGCGCACCACGAGCCCCGCAAGACCGGGGTCAAACTCTCCGATCTGCAGGACCGAGACCATCGACTCAGGCGCGAGTGAGAGAAACAAGTCAGGATCCATGTCGACCGCGTCGCCTATGCTGCGCTCTAGGTCGCTCAGCTCTTCGTCACGGGTTTGGTGCTCCTTGTTCATCGAGCGCCTGAGCGCCTCAACAAGCTGCAGTATCATGCGCATGAGGTAGTCGTTTTGAAACATCGCTACTCCTTTGCTGGCTGGTACGGTATGCCGCAGTGCTCAAAGGCGCGCTCAGTGGCCATGCGGCCTTTAGGAGTCCGTATCAGCAGCCCTTGCTGCAACAAGTAGGGCTCGTAAACGTCCTCTACGGTGTCGGAGTCCTCGCCCAGCGCGTTGGCAAGCGTCGTAAGCCCGACGGCGCGTCCACAGAAAGTCGAGGTGAGAAGCCCGAGCAGCTTGTTGTCCATGCTGTCGAGCCCGAGGCTGTCAACTTCAAAAAACGAGAGTGCCTCAGCAGCCAGGTCCTCGTTGATAACGCCTTGGGCACGCACTTCGGCGAAGTCGCGCACACGCCTGAGCAGGCGGTTCGCGAGCCGCGGGGTGCCTCGGCTGCGCCGTGCGATCTCGTGCGCGCCCGGCAGGTCCACCTCGACGTCGAGGATAGTGGCAGACCGTATGACAATTTCGCACAGCTCGGCAACGGTGTAGTAGTCGAGTCGAAACGCCATGCCAAAACGGTCGCGCAGCGGGCCGGTGAGAAGGCCGGTGCGGGTCGTTGCGCCAATAAGCGTGAACGGCGGGATGTCGAGACGAAGCGAGCGCGCGGCAGGGCCTTTGCCGATGACGATATCCAGCACGAAGTCCTCCATGGCCGGGTACAGCACCTCTTCGATGGAGCGGTTCAGGCGGTGGATCTCGTCGATGAACAGCACGTCGCCGCGCTCTAGGTTGCTTAGCAGGGCGGCAAGGTCGCCAGTGCGCTCAATGGCCGGGCCGCTGGTCGGCTTCATGGCGACACCGAGCTCATTGGCGACGACGCCTGCAAGAGTCGTCTTGCCAAGGCCCGGAGGACCCGAGAACAGCACGTGGTCAAGCACCTCGCCGCGCCCGCGCGCGGCCGAGATCAGCACGTGGAGGTTATCCTTCACACGGGACTGTCCAAGGTAGTCGTCGAGCACTTGGGGCCGCAGGGAGCGGTCGAGCCCAAGGTCTTCGTCGGTGAGCTGCGCCGAGAGAGCGCGTGAGGCGCCCGTCTGCGCTTGGTCGCCAGCAACGTTGTCAGACTCCCACACTGGCATGTCAGCTGCCCCCCAGATGCTTCAGCGCATGCCGTAGCAGGGCGGCGGCGTCGATGCTGTGCCCGTGCGCGTCTTGAAGGTCCTCATGGCCTTTAAGGGCGCGCGAAATCTCAGTAGGGTTAAAGCCCATGCCCAGTAGCGCGTCTGCGGCGTCTTTGGCCGCGCTCGAGGTGTGAGAGCCGTCTGCAGCTGCACCGCCAAGGCCTTCTCCCTCGTCGAGCGCAAGTATGCCTTTGAGGTCGAGCACGATGCGCTGAGCGGTTTTCTTGCCTATGCCGGGGATGCTCGAGATGCGCGTGACGTCGCCTTCAGCGATGAGCGCGGCAAGTTGAGAGGGAGAGAAGACCGAAAGCGCGCTCAGCGCCACCTTGCCCCCGACGCCCGACACGGTGACAAGCTTCTCGAACAGCGCGCGCTCGTCTTGTGTGGCAAAGCCGAAGAGGCTTATCGAGTCGTCGCGGACCTGCATGATGGTGAAGACCGTGACCTCGGATCCTGCCTGGGCAAGCATGCCGAGACTGAGCGTCGAAAGCGCCAGCCGGTAGCCGATGCCCGCCACCTCGACGACGGCGCCATGCGCGTCATGTGCCATAAGCTTGCCATGTAGATATGAAATCATAATGCTATACCTCACTCATAGTACGACAAGCGACGTAGTAGGGACGAGCGCGGCTCGGCACGTCATCGCGGCACGTCATCGCGGTGCCGTGCGCAGATGGGCATGGCAGATGGCAACAGCGAGCGCGTCCGCAGCATGGTCGGGGCTCGGCTCGTGGTCAAGCCCCAAGATGGCGCGCACCATGTATTGTACCTGCTTCTTGCTCGCCGACCCCTCTCCGACGACTGACATCTTCACGGCTGCTGGCGCATACTCCCCAATAGGCAGGTTTCGGTCGGCAACGGCGGCAAGCGCCGCGCCACGCGCCTGGGCAGTGGCGATGGCGCTTTTTGAGTTGCCCTTGTGGTAGACGGTCTCGATGCCCAGCTCGCTCGGCCGATAGCGCTCGATGACCGCGCGCAAGTCGTTGAAGATGACGGCAAGGCGCACCGGCAGCGTGTCTTGTGGAGAGGTGACAATTGTCCCATAGGCACAGGCGCTCAGACGGCTGCCGCTGCACGAGATCACACCCCAACCGCAATGGGCGAGTCCGGGGTCGATCCCGAGAATCAGCACATCACGCCTCTTTCTCGATCTGGAAGCGCACCGTCACGGTGTCTCCCTTGACCGTAATGCGCGGAAGGTCGGCAAGCGAGAGATAATACTGCTGCGCTAGCGGCTCGAACGCGCGTTCCAGCGCGCGCGAGAAGCTCTCGAGGTCGTCGGTGGCTATCTTGAGCCCGCGGGCATCCTTGGTGAGGTCTACGTCTTTTTGCGCTGTGGCGCCACGCCGTGGCAAAAGCCGCTCGGGGAGCGGGCGCACGAGACTGATCTGACGGTTGATGATGCGATGCGCGGTGCGCTCAGAGAGCTCAAGTCCGAGTGTGGCGCTCGCTGACACGAGCTCGGTGGCGTCGCTGCAGGCGGCGAGCCGCTCGCAGACGGCAAGCTGCCTGGGGTCGGTGCAAAACAGCAGGTCTTCACGCGGGAGGCGCTGCTGCCCGTGCGCAATAAGCGTTGCGACGATCTCTGAGGGCGAGCCAAGGTAGACCGAGACCCCTCCGCGGTTCGCGAGGGCGAACTCGGTTGCGCAGCGCACCATATTGTGCGGCCCACGCAAGACCCGCAAAACGCCCTCGGCGTCCTTCTCGATCTGAGGAAGCGTAGACTGGTCGGAGCGCTCGGCAAGCGTGCCCGTGTTTATCCGCATCGCTATTGCGGTGCCGCCGCCCGGCTGTGAGGAGCACACATGGATGTCGTCCACGTTGCTTCTTATGGAGAAGAGCGCCATGCCGCGCCCATGCACGCCCCAGTCGTCAATGACCATAGAGTCGAGCTTGGAGGTGACGCGCGGCTCGAATATGAGGTCATGCAGGGCGTCAGGGACTCCGCCGCCGTCGTCAAGCACCGTCATGAGGCGCACGTCGCTGTCGCGCGTCGTCGCGATGAAGATATGCTCGGCCTGCGCGTCGCGCGCGTTGCGCAGCATCTCGATCACTATGTCTTCCACTGACCGGATGTCGTGCTTCGCCTGGCGACGCTCGGCCTCGGCGCTGCGCAGGCGCACAAACCCGTCGCCGAGGTTCTCCTCTACGCGCAGGTGCACCTCACCAGAGACCTCTTCGATGAAGTCTATAAGCGACGAGTCGTCCATGGGGTGCTTAGCTCCTTAAAAAATCATGCTATTTTGCGATGTCGGTCGCACGGCTCTCACGTATGACCAGCACCCGGATCTGGCCGGGATACTCCATCTCGTCTTCGATCTGCCGGGCAATGTCGTGCGCGAGCACGGTCGCTTGGGCGTCGTTGATGCGCTCGGGCTTGACCATGACGCGCACCTCGCGGCCAGCCTGCATGGCGTAGGTCTTCTCGACGCCGTCGTGGGCGTTTGCGATGCCTTCGAGCTTCTCAAGCCGCTTGATGTAGCTCTCCATGGTCTCGCGGCGCGCGCCTGGCCGGGCGGCGGATACTGCGTCCGAGGCCTGGATGAGCACAGCGAGCACCGAGGTAGGGTCCACGACGGCGTGGTGTGCCTCGATGGCGTGCACGATCTCGGGCGACTCGCCAAAGCGCCGCGCCAAGTCGGCGCCGATGAGCGCGTGTGAGCCGTCGATCTCATGGTCCACTGCCTTGCCAAGGTCGTGAAGCAGGCCGGCACGCTTGGCAGGCAGCGGGTCGAGACCCAGCTCGGCTGCCATGACGCCTGCAAGATAAGCGACCTCAAGCGAGTGGGTGAGGACGTTTTGCCCATACGAGGTACGGAACTTCAATCGCCCGAGCGTCTTGATGAGCTCAGGGTGCAGGTCGTGTATGCCCGTGTCGAACGCTGCCTGGTCGCCGGCCTCTTGCACCTGGTGGTTCACCAGGTCGGTGGCCTTGTTGAACATCTCTTCGATGCGCGCCGGGTGAATGCGCCCGTCGGTGATGAGGTTCTCGAGCGTGATGCGCCCGATCTCGCGGCGCACCGGGTCAAAGCTCGAGACGATGACAGTCTCAGGCGTGTCGTCTATGATCAGGTTGATGCCCGTAATCTGCTCGAACGTGCGGATGTTGCGCCCCTCACGGCCAATGATGCGCCCCTTAAGGTCGTCCGAGGGAATGGTAACACTCGATACCGTATGCTCTGCGGTATGCTCGGCGGCGACGCGCTGAATGGCCAGCGAGAGGATGTCGCGCGACTTCTTGTCCGCCTCGTTGCGGGCGAACTGCTCTGCCTCGCGAATGGTGGCAGCCGCCTCGCGCGTAACGTCGCCTTTGAGAGAGTCGAGAAGCTCGCGCTTTGCCTCGTCTTTGGTAAGGCCAGAGATGCGCTCAAGCGCGGTGCCGATCTCGGTGAGTGACGCGTCAAGGTCGCGCTCCTTGCGCTCAAGTTGTCCGCCGAGGGACGAGAGCTGGTGCTCGCGGGCGTCTAGGGCTTCGACGCGTTTGTCTATGCTCTCTTCGCGCTGCATGAGGCGGTTCTCCAGGGACTTGACCTCCTTGCGCCGTTCCTCAATGTCTTTGTTCGCGTCTTGTTTCATTTGGTAGGCGGCGTCTTTTGCCTCGACGAGTGCCTCGCGCTTCAGGGACTCTGCCTGCTTTTCTGCCTCAGCGACCATGCGCGTTGCGCTGTCGGCAGCGTTCTTTGCAGAACTGTTGAGCAGAAAGCGTGAGACAAAATAACCGCCGCCAGCGCCCACAATGAGCGCAATGCAAGCTGCAACTATTACTTCCATGGTAAAACACCTCGTAACATTAGTCATAAATAGCATATATCCAATAGAGGGACGCTGAGTCGGAATCGTTGGCCGGACGCAGCATCCGGCATTATGCTCATTCCGCACAAACACCGCCCGCTAGGGGCGGCACACGGTGCAGTATGACGTATACTCCACATTCCATGGTCCAGGCGCCCTATACTCAAACGAGGACGCCCATGGTGGAACGGAGGGTTTTTTAATGCCGACTCTATGGTATGCCAGAGGCGGGGGATCGTCAACCGACCGCGACATGACGAGGCCGCTGCTCACCGCGGCCTCGTCATGACGCGGTCGGTTGACGATCCCTGTGTCGTAAGAAGCGTCACTCCCTAGAGGGCAGGCTCGCTCTTGAGTTTGCGCTTGGTCGGCAGGCCGTTGAAGAAGAGGTTCAGCAGAACGGCCGAGACGGCGGTGAGGGTAATACCCGAGCCGAGCACCGGGCTGATAAACTGCGGAAACGCGCTGAAGATCCCGCTTGCAGCGGTGGGGACCATGCCGATGCCGATGCTCACCGCGATAATCAGGAGGTTGTTCGGCCTCTCGCTGAGATCGGCTTGTGAGAGGGACTTGATGCCGGTCGCCGCAACCGTCGCGAACATCACGAGAGCCGCGCCGCCAATGACGGGGGAGGGCAGCGCGTCAAAGAAGGCGGCGAGCTTGGGTGTCAATCCGAGCAGTATTAGTATCACCCCGGCGCTTGCCACAACGAAGCGGGAGCGCACCTTGGTCAGTGCCACGAGCCCGACGTTTTGCATAAAAGTGGTATAGGGCATGCCGTTGAGAAAGCCTCCGATCATGGTCGCCAGGCCGTCGGCGCGAAGGCCGCGGGCAATGTCGCGCTTGTCGATGTCGAGGTCGATGATCTCGCCGACGGCGATGTAGGCCCCCGTGGACTCGACCATGACGACGGTCATGACCACGACGAGCGATATGATCGCGGGGATTATGTTGACGAGGAAGACCTCGCTGGTATAGACGTCAAAGTAGGTTCCGGAGTCATGCCATGGCATGTTCAGGCCAAGCGGAAGGTCGATGCGAAACCATGCGGCCTCGCCCACAGAGCCGAAGTCTATGAACCCAAAAGGTATCGAGACGATAATGCCGACCCCAATGCTCAGCAGCACTGAGATGCTCCTGAGAAAGCCGCGCAAGAACCGGTTCCCGAGCAGAATCGCAAGCATGACCGAGAATCCCACCAGCAAGAAGCGCGGGTCTCCGAACGTCTCGCCATGCGGGGAGAAGTTCTGTCCGCCCAGCATGTTGATGCCGACCGGCAACAAGGTGAGCCCCACGGCCAGCAAGACCGAACCGGTGACCACGGGCGGAAACAGGAGGATGAGCTTGCTGAACAGCGTCGAGACAAGCATGGTGAACAGTCCTGCCGCAATGACG
>JAITHV010000036.1 GCA_031279835.1 Coriobacteriales bacterium | reverse complement strand
ATGAGAGTGCTGACAGGCAGATCAACGATTTGCATTGGGCGGGGGCGGCAAGGGCGGCGTCTATAGAACAGGGCCAGCCCGTGGACTCGACGGAGGACACGGGTTGGCCCAGTATTGCCTCTTGACAAAGACTCAGGTCATATGAGAGGGGTCGGATCTCCCTGTCATATTTTGGCAGCATTCTGCCAAAATATGACAGGGAGATCCGACCCCTCTGTCACAATCTGACACTGATACTCGGCCCCTCTGCCAAGCCGCTTCATGCAGACTCGTTGTCGCCATGCAACTCCGCCTCCACAAGGGCTGTGAGCTCATGGCGCGAATGGACGTCGAGCTTGTTGTATATGTTGTGCGTGTGGGTGCGCGACGTGTTCAGGCTGATGCCGAGCCGCTCGGCGATGTCGGCGTTGCCCCTGCCCATGGCAAGCATCTCGAACACGTCCTGCTCACGAATCGAGAGCCGTGCGGCAAGACCGACCCGCTTGCAGGCCGCGAGGTACGGGCGCGGGCGCTCCTGTGGCTCGCTGGGTCCTACCGTCAAAGGCCCCACGCCACGCTCGAGCGCGAGGTCTGCCAGGTTGAGTTCCTTGTCAGACACCGTGGAGAAGAGCTGATCAAAGTCCTTCTCAGAAAACACAAGTACTGCGCAGATCAAGACAAGCGTCGCCAACAGGATAAACACGAGCGAGCCCCAGTAGGTTCCTGCGATAGACGGTATCAACAGCGACCCGAGTATCCAACCAGCGACGCAGCCCGCCATAAACGCGCCACGTCCAAAGCCGAAGACTGTGATGGGCGATATGCCTCGTTGATGCACAATGAACGCCAACAGGCACCACTGCAAAACGTCGAACACGTCGAACGCGAAGCCCACAATGAACGAGAAGGCCGTGTCGTAGAGTTGCAGAGACGAGTACAGCGTCACCGTGATGGCGACCACCACCATGATGAGCAGGTAGAGCTTGCCAAACTTGACGCGCCTGATGACGCGCACCACCACAAACAGGAAGATGACGGCCACGGCAAAGCGCAGCAGCATGAGCATGTTGCTGTCGGCAAGCGTCGCGCTCGGCATGCTCGCACTGATGGAGAGCCCCTTTACCATCGAAGTCACGACCGTGAAGAGAAGGATCGTCACACAGAACTTCCAAAAGCTCACAGGCAGGGTCAAAAGCCCCGAAGACACAGGTGGCGCGCCAGAAGCGGCATCTTCACTGCTTGCCTGCGCCTCTGTGCCCTCATCGTCCAAAGCGTCGCCGCCAGAGGGGGGCGGCGCGGCAACAAGCACCATGGCGAGCAACGGCAGCCCGACAAAGGCAACTATCCCCGAGAGAGACGGTCCGCCCGGTATCGGATGAAACCAGTCAATGCCAATGAAGATGAAGTAGACCACCGCGACCACCATCTGCGACAGCATCGCGTAGATGACGGCCTTGCCCGGCGCCAGGCCGCCAAAGAGCTTGCCGCTCTTGAGCGCCAGCACGGCCGTTCCCATTCCTGTTAGAACATCTCCCAAGTAGAACAGCTCGGGTACGGCCAGATAATACGGCCCTGCCAAAATGATCGCCAGCGCACCTAAGCTCGCAAGGCCGCCGCCTGCGTAGAGCAGCCATCGGCGCGCAAGTGCCTTGTCGAGCACGGTGCGAAAAAAAGGGGCTATCAGCAAAACTGCTGCAAAAGCGCCGGTCGAGAACACGTACATGATCGAGATGTTGCGACCGTCCATCTCGGAGTCCGAGAGCCATATGGTGCCGCTATAGGCCAGAAGCGCCCATGCGAGCCACACCCCCAGCCCCAGATACCGGATACCCGGCCACAATGCGACGATGTCGCTCAAAAACGAGCGACGCGCATACGCGTTTTTTGGCGTCGGTGCCATATACCACCTTGGTCCTTGCCTGCCGATCAGCCGCCTGACCAGCACACAGCTTCATGATGCGGTCGGGCTGACGGCACTCCTGCCGCCCCGTGCAAAGAGCAAGACCCCGGTCACTTTGAGACAGGCTCGCGTGCCTCCTTCGACACAGCCGGCCTCAACGGCAGCGTAATAGCGGTAGACGGGCATTTTTCTTTACAAAGTCCGCACTTGGTGCACTCATGCATGCCCTCGCGGTAGTGCGGGTCCAGACCTTCCTCACAAACGTCTACGCATACGGTACAATCAATGCCCTTTGAGCGCAAGCACTTATTTTTGTCCACGCGCGGTCTGAACAGCCTGTTTGGTATGCTCAGAAGTGAGAAGAGCGCCCCGAGCGGGCACAGCGAGTGGCACCACTTTCGCAGCACTAGCAGCTCGATGACGATAATCGCCGGATACACGAGCAGCGAGAGCGACGGCTCGTTGAACCCCACCAGCCGCCACACCGCGATGATCGAGGCGAACGTCAGGCCGACGGGGCACACGACGCAAAACACCGGAAACCCAAAGACCGCTGTGGAGACAAGCGCCCCCAGGAGCACCAGGTGGCGCGAGTCGAGCTTCCTGCGCTTGTGCGCACAGCTCGCGCACCCCGCAGGCGAGCATGTGAGCACGGGCTCGGGAACGGGCGCGGGCGCGGGCGTGCAGGCGGGCGCGGGCTCCTTGTGATCGCCCTCGTGAGCACGGCCTTTCTTGTGCGCCGTCGCGGCCTGCTTCCCCCTGGCCGCCTTGGCAACCGTCGAAGCTCCTTCTCCCTGTTCGTCCCGTTCTTCCGCAGCCGACTCGGCTCGTGCCGGCCCCCTGCGTCCGACAAAGGAGAAAAACCGCTTGAGCGGCGGGACGGGGCACAGCCACGCGCAAAACACCTTGCCAAACAGCACCGACACCGCGACAAACACGCCCAGCCCCACCAGCAGGGGCGGCACAAAGGTCCACGTCGCCAAGAACGCCTCGACACCGCCGAGTGGGCACACGGCGGCAATGGCCTTCCAGCCAAACGACGAGAGCGTGCCTGAGCCGGTATGAAAGGCAAGCCCAAAGACGACTAGCGCGGCGGCCAGTGCGAGCGTGACCCTGCGCGCCATGCTCAGCCTCATCGGCGCTCACCTTCTTTTTGCGCGCGCTTCTCGGCGGTATAACGTACCGCTATGGCGCGCTCACGCGTGCCCGAGTACGAGCGATACGAGTTCGACGGGCAGATGAACTCACAGTAGCCACAGCCGTTGCACTTGTGCGGCACCATGACAGGGCGACTATACTCGTCTAGCTCTATTGCTTTATACGGACAACCGTCTACGCAGACACGACAGCCGCCCTTACGGCCAAAGGCAATGCAGAGCTCCGGGTCTATGACTGCGGGTGCAATCCACTCGGACTCAGGGTCAAAAGCACGCAGCGCCCCCGTCGGACAGCTCTCGATGCAGAGGTTGCAAAAGTCACAGTACCCCTTGTGGAAGTCGAGCTTGGGCATGCGCGCGTTGAGCAGCCCGTCGTTGAGGTTGGCGACCGCGACGGCGTTGAGCGGGCACGCGCTGCGGCAACGGTCGCACTTGATGCACGCAGCAATAAAACGGGCCTCGTCTTGCCCGCCTGGCGGGCGCAACAGAGGCGTCGCGCCAAAGGCGAGACGCACGCTGCCGCCGATTGCTAGAAGCGCGGCCGCGCCGGCGGCGCCGGTGACAAGCATGCGCCGTGTTACGTTGTCAGCCATTGTGCGCCGTGGAAGACGCCCGC
Source organism: Coriobacteriales bacterium (assembly GCA_031279835.1). Lineage (GTDB taxonomy): Bacteria > Actinomycetota > Coriobacteriia > Coriobacteriales > UBA8131 > JAITHV01. The sequence goes on along the minus strand of JAITHV010000036.1, from coordinate 14,729 downwards.
TCAGAGAGCTCAGAGAGCTCAGAGAGCTCCTCAAGCAGGTCGTCCAGTGTTTGCCGGTCCATGCGCAGGTATGCCTCGGTGACTTTCAGGACGCCACGGTAAAAGCGCGTCTCCAATAGCTTGTTGGCAAGCTCGGCGAGGTCGGTGAACCACGTCAGCACCTGGCCGTCGATAAACGAGCGCGACTCAATGAGACATCCGACGGCATCGTCGACGCGCCCCCCCTCCAAAGCCACAGCCGCACGTTCGCTCATGACCGCAAGAAACTCGAGCATGATGGAGAGATGGTCGTCCGGCGTGCCCGTGTCGGCCACGCGCAAGGCGTTGCGTTTGAACACTTGGAATGCGTCGGCTCGGGGCTTTTGGCTGAGCAGACCCTCCTCGCTCAAGAACACCGAGGCATACGGCACTGCCGTCTTGCCAGAATAGGCCTGCGCCCCGCCGAAGCTCGAGGTGAAGTCCACCGCAAGCGCCTGTCTCGTCCCCGTGTTGCGCTTGCGCAAATAACGTGTGATGTCGTTGAAGCCCTCCTCGAGCAAGGGCTCGCCGGCACCGAACTCCGTGTAGTCGGTCTGTGCCATCGCGTCGATCTGCTCTTGCGTCAAGGGCTTGAAGTAAAAGCCTGCCAGGGCAAGGTAAAAGTCGCTGCGCCCCCTCAACACGGCGACGAGCAGCGCGGGAGAAGTCTGTTCGATGGTCTCAGGCATAGGGCACCGGTCTCTTCCTAGGGAGGTTGCCGACGGGACTCGGGATGCGCAGGGTGTCGTGCGCATCACGGGAACGGTGCGGGACGCGCATGGCGAGCCCCGCACCAAGGGGGAGAAAGACTGACGCCTCCCCCCCCCACGCATCGCTACAGAGGGAACAGCCCTCGGTCTTGCGAGGCGATGTCAAACAGGTTGGGCAGGTACGCAGACCCAGCCATCCACATGACGACACGGAAGGCCAGGCCGCCTGCGAGCGCCGCGATGAGCGCCAGCCATACAACGGCAGCAGACCCGCGCATGTAGGCAAAGACGCCTGCGGCGGCGGCAACCACGCCGCCCACGAGCACCGCGCCGCCCCAGAACAACGCCACCGAGTCGCCGAGGGGCACCATGACCGCATAGATCACGTACGAGACGGCCGAGAGCGCTGCCACGATCGTGGCCAAGAGCACGGGAGTGCGCGCCGCGTCGGCGTCGTCTCCCTGCAGGCGCTGCAACGCCACGAACACAAATGCGCCGGTGGCCACCGAGCTCAGTAGGTATGAGAGCGAGAGCGGCAAGACGGCCCAGGCGGGACGTGACGCCACGGCCTCGTAGCCATGGCCAGAAAGGTAGGCAAAAGCAAGGCCGACGGCAATGCCGAGCACGCCTACGACCTTAGATGCGCCGCCCTCGCGTCCCGCGACTAGCACATACACGAGCGCCACAACCACGGCAACGGCCAAGGCGATGAGCTCGAGCGAGATGCCAGAAAACGACCCGAGGTTAGTGACGGCAGCCATGACGTTGCCCGCCTGGCCGAGGTGCGCAAGCGAGCACAGGCCGCCTGCCACGAGCAGGATAAGGGCGATCACGCCTGCCAGGAAGCGGGCGCGACGTCCGGCACCAAGAAACTCACCGGCGCCAGCGGCCGCCAAAGTGCCGGCACCTGCGCCAGCCACGAGCGTGAACAAGACCAAAGGCCACTGGATTTCCATCTACATCATCCCCTTCCAAGGAGCATCCCACGAAGCGACCTCAGGCGAGAGGATGTAGCGCGTCGAGGGGCTGGCCCCCGAGCGGTCGGGCAGGGAGTGCACGCCCTTCCCGGCCGCCTGCGCTGCGGCCAGCGCCTTTGAAGCGCCCGAGTTGGGGTCGTTGAGGTCGCCAAAGTGGCGCGCCCCGCACGAGCAGTTGTGCACGCAGGGCGGCACCGCATGGTCGGGGTCGGCAGTGTCGGCGATATTCTCGATGCCGTCTGAGTTTGCCGTGAGGTGGTTGCACAGCGTGCACTTCTCCACGACTCCCTGAGCGGCGTTGTACTGGCGCACTCCGTACGGGCATGCGTACATGCAGTACTGGCAGCCGATGCACTTTGACTTGTCGATAAGCACGACGCCGTTGGCCGCATCGCGGTACGATGCGCCAGTGGGACAAACACCAATGCAGGGCGAGTTCTCACATTGCTGGCAATGTACCGGTAGCCAATACATTTCTACATTAGGATATTCTCCCACAGGACCCATGGCGATGACTCGACACCAGTAGTTGCCAAGCGTGACATTGTTCTCGAACTTGCAGGCGACTATGCACGAGTCGCAGCCAGAGCAGCGGTCGAGGTCTATTACAAGCGCTCTTTTCTGTGCCATCACAAACCACCTCCCATTGGCGCCGCGTTAGGATCCCAGTCACTGAACTTGACAATTGGAGTCTGCTCGAGCTTCAGCGCCGAGCCGAGGCCGTCCACGTATTGGTTGTTTTGCGTTGGCAGGAAGGGCTCGAACTCCTTGGGCTGCACCCAAATGCCCTCGGGGCGCTTGCCGGGCTTGATGTTGACCGTGAACCCGCGATTGGTGTATGAGCCGAACACCTCGTTATACGGCGCCGTGTTCTTTGTGATGACGTTGATGTTGCACTCGCGCCAGCCGCCGGTCTTGTGTGACTGCGAAGAGTCGAAGCACTCGGGGTTCCAGAAGCGCTCCATCCACAGCACGCCCTCGTGCATGCCGGCGTGAGTGTACACGCGACCGGTGATGGTGCCGCGACGTGAGGTCACCTCGACCCAGTCCATGTGCTTGAGGCCGTACTTCTCGGCAGTCTTTGGATGCATCCGCACGTCGGGCACCGGGTACAGCTCTCGTGCGAAGGCCGCGTGGCGCATGGTCCCATGGTGGAAGTAATACACGCGCCCCGAGGTGATGACGAGCGGGTACTCGGGGTCATAGCCGAGCTCGCCTTCGATGGGCGACTCGATCGGCTCGATGTGTTGGCAGATGGGAGAGTACGTGCCCACATACTCGTATGAGGGGTTTTGGTCTTTTATCTCTTGACCGATGCTAATGTCAACGGGCTCCTGTGCTCGCGGGTAGCAGTACGGGTGCCCGTCCTTGGCCATCTTGACGAGCAGCGTGCAGTACACCTCGCACTTGCGCGACTCGGTGCCAAAGCCCACCGGCAGCCCGTCGGCCGCAGTCTCAAGATGCTGGCCGTAGACCCAGTAGGCCTTCGGATCGGTGACGAAGAGCGGGTTGGGCGTGTCGTAGCCTGCGCCGAAGGGCTCTTGGTACGTGCCCACGTCGTCCATGAACGCCTGATAGCTAGGGGCGCCGAAGCTGGCTGCGTGAGTCTGCTGGATGACCGACTCCTCCTGGCTGCCGCCCATAAGCCCCATGCCAAAGGGAAAACTCAGCTCGAACTGCGCGGGGTCGTTGCCATGGTAGACCGTGGCGTTCTTGGAGGTCTGAAGCTCGTCGTCTTTCGCCGTAGAGGACTGCGAGGGCGTCGCAGGACCGGCTCCGGTCACCGCGCCCGTGGCGCCGAACACGATCTGCCTGCCGGCGGCAAGCGCGTCGTTGAGCTTCTTGGAGGCGGCGTTGACCACCTTTTGCGGCGGCACCGAGTTGGGCACCGTCTCTCCCAAGTGCACGATGCCGGGACTGGGGAAGCGGTAGTTGAGCTGGCCGAACTCAGAGGCGCCGGTGGCCTCAAGCCACTCTTCGAGCGGGAACACAAGGTCGGCTGTCTCGACCTGGAAGGAGGTGAGCATCGGGTACTGGCAGATGCAGAAGTCCACTTCCTTAAAGGCGTCGTACCATGAGCCAGCGTTTCCGAGCATAGCGAGCTTATTGCCCGACATGTCGTACCAGACGCGCGGCTTGTAGGGGATGCCGGTCTTTATCGCCTCGAGCACGCTCGGGATGTGCGAGTGCGCCCACTGATACAGGCCTTTGTGGTTCTTCATGCCAAGCCGGTCGAGCAGCAGCTGGTTCATGACATACAGCGCGCCTTGCCCGCCCGGCATCATGCCCGGCGGCTGTGCGGCTATGCGCGCGGCGTTCTCTTCCTCGGTGGCGCCGACCACGTAGCCGATGCCGTAGACCATGTTGAACATGCCGCCGAAGCCGTTGAACGAGGTGGTCGGGCGCGGGGGCGGTCCGGGAAGCGCAGGGCCGCCCATGCCGCCGGGGTTTTGGGTGAGCGTGGCGCCCGGCTTGTTCACGTAACCCATGATCATGTCGAGCCCACAGCACCCGAGGGGGACCTGCGAGGCAATCTGCTGCATGTCGGAGGGCACGCCGTTGGCTATGCCGGCGACCGGGGCCTCGGCATAGATCTTGATGGCCTCTTCGATGGTCTCTTCAGGGACCCAGCAGATCTCTGCGGCCTTTTGGAGCGTGTAGGGCTCTGCTGTGTCTTTGTAGATCTGGCCGGCGGTGCGACACTGCTTGCCGTTGACCTCGCCCTTCCAGAAGACCTCGGGGTTCACGCTCGTCGAGCCGTACTCGAGCGGCTGCAACGCGTTGGTGTTGAGGTCGAAGCAGACGTACGCGGGCGTGTTCGCCGGCGTGCTTTGCTGATAGCCGGGGAACACCTCGCGCGCGTAGAGCGGCAGGTGGGTGTCGGGGTCCACGACAAAGGGCAGGTTCGTCCAAGTCTTCACGAACTGCTCGTCATAGAGCTTCTTCTCAAAGATATAGCGGTACCACGCGAGTATGAGCGCCCCATCGGTTGCCGGGCGCACCCGCAGCCAAACGGTCGCCTTCACGGCATCGGGCGACATGTTGGGGTCCACGACGATGGTCTTACAGCCTTTCGCGCGCAGCTCGGCCATGCCACGCCCAGACTGGGCGGTCTGGCTCACCGACGGCTGGGCGCCCCAAAGCACGATGACCTTCGTGTCTTGCGAGACCCCGCGCGCGGCCTCGTAGGGCGAAAGCCCCTTGAAGGGCTCGAGGACGGCGCAGTCTGCGATGGACTGGTCAGAGCCGCCGTACATGTAGTTCGCGATGGAGAAGCGCGGCAGGTAGCACTGCGCGCAGCCAGGCTCGAACACCGTCGGCGACCCGAAGGCCATGGGAATGGTCATGGCCTGCATGAAGGAATAGGCCCCGCCGCCGCCGACCGAGGCAAAGAACGAGTACGTCCCGTACTTCTCGATGGCATCGGCGATCTTGCTTGCCGCAAGCTCAATAGCGTCATCCCATGAGATGCGCTCCCACTTAGCGTTCTCGGCGCCGCGGTCGCCCGCACGCTTGAGCGGGTAGAGCACGCGTCGGGGGCTGTACATGGTGTGCAGCTGGTTGAGGCCCTTGAGGCACAGGCTGCCGAGGTTCGTCGGCGCCAGCGGGTGCCCCTCGATCTTTACCGCGATGTTGTCTTCCACATACACGCGACAGGGACACGCTTGGATGCAGCCGTGACAGATGGAGACGTACATCTTGCGATCAGTTGGCGTTGCCGCCCATGCCTGGTCCGCCTCGACCAGCGAGCCAGTCAGGCGGGTGCTCAAGGCAAGCGCGGCACCGGCGACTGTCGCTGACTTTACAAAGCTGCGACGTGTCATGGTGACTTTTTGCATAGACGCTCCTTCCTTTCTCTTCGCTCCTAAAAGCGCACGGGTGATACTATTTGCCTGTCTGCGCCTTTAGTCCTCCTTTTTTTCCCGCAGAGTGTCAAGCAGCTCCTTTCCCTCGGAGGTTATCAGCCAGCCGTTCTCCCAATAAATCCCACCGGCTTTCTCGAGCTTGTCGATAAAGACGCTGGGCTGTATCGGTCGGTCGTCGGGGTCGCGTCCCGCCATGAGGACGTCACGCCCGCGCAGGAGCGTGTCGATGCTCCCGAGATCGTGTCGCTCCTGGAGAAACCCCAGAACCTCGATATAGGTCTCGTAGTAGTCGGGCACAATGCCAAGCAGCTCCTCGAGGCGGTTTTTGGGGCTCATCTGCTCCACCAGGCGCTCCCCTGCGTCATTGGTTTTGTAGGAGTACTGGGCAACCAGGTCGTCGTGCTCGTCTTCACTCAGCCCGCTGACGCGCTCGGGCGCAATGGGCAAGCCGTCATGGTCGAGCTCGATCACGTCGATGCCCCCGCTCTCAACAAGAAAGCTCAGCAGGTGATACGGGCTTTGCGAGGCATAGCCAAACTCCGGAAACGACGCAATGTGCTCTTCGACCTCGTGCTCGAGGCGCTGCGTCAGGCAGTAGCGAAGCGTCTTGTAGTGAATCTCACGGTGTGTCGGGTTGCGGTTGACCACCTTGTTGAGACGGGAAGTGCGCTCTTCAAGACCCGCAGGCGGCTTGGGGGCAGCAGACGACGTGCCGTCAGCCTGTGAGGCTTCCATCATGGTCTTTGTCTCCTCTCGTTCAGCTCCCCTACCACTGTAGCCCCCGAACGAGGACATCGCCTACGCTATATGACATGAAATTGTCATATGTATGACAATTTCATGTCTTTTCTTACGTAATTAGCGTCTACTGCAAAATTGTGTAGGCCTGAGCATGTCACTGGGAGTGCACGGGCGTCAGAGACGAGCGGCTTTTTCGGCTGCGGCGATTTTGACGCAAAGCGCAAAGAGGCAGCTTGCCTGCTCGAGCTCTTCCACCGACGGGTAGGTGGGGGCGATGCGGATGTTTTTGTCGTGTGGGTCCACGCCGCCGGGGTAGGTCGCTCCGGCAGCGGTGAGCACGACGCCGGCGTCGGCGCACAGCTCGACCACGCGTCGCGCCGTTCCAACCGGACCGTCAAACGAGATGAAGTAGCCGCCGTTCGGGCGTGTCCACTCACCAAGCCCCTGGCCGCCCAGCTCCTCGGCAAGCACACGCAGCACGGTCTCGAACTTTGGCCGAAGCAGCTCGGCGTGCCTGCGCATGTGGGCGCGCACGCCCTTGAGGTCACGCAGGAACATGACATGTCGCAACTGGTTGAGCTTGTCGGGGCCAATGGTCCGCATCGCAAGTTGCCGCGCGATCTCGTCGATGTTGGCAGGAGACGACGCGACGGCAGCGATGCCTGCGCCCGCGAAGGTTATCTTTGACGTTGAGGCAAGCTGGTACCACCGGTCGGGATTTCCGGCCTCGTCACAGGCCTGCTTGATACTGAAAAGCGTGTCTCCCTGCTCGCCAAGGTCGTGGACCGCGTAGGCGTTGTCCCAGTAAATGCGGAAGTCGCGCGCAGGCGACTTGAGCGCGGCAAGGCGCCGCACCACCTCTTCTGAGTAGGTCACGCCCGTAGGGTTGGAGTATTTTGGCACGCACCAGATGCCTTTGACGCGCCGGCCGTGCTCCTTGCTCTCGACCAGGGACTCGACATGGTCCATGTCGGGGCCGTCGTCGCGCATCGCGACGGTGATCATCTCGATGCCGAAGTGTGCTGTAGCCGCAAAATGGCGGTCGTAGCCAGGCGCGGGACAGACAAACACCGGCCTCTCGCCCTCGGGCAGACGGGCCCAAGGCGCCTCGCCAGCGAGGCCATGAGTCATCGCACGCGACACCAGGTCGTACATGATGCTCAGGCTCGAGTTGTTGGCGACGATTACCGAGTCGGGCGGGACCTCCATGATGGCCGCCATGAGGGCGCGGGCCTCTGGTATGCCGAGAAGGTCGCCGTAGTTGCGCCGGTCGTCGGCCTGCCCAGCGTGGCATGCGCCCACAAGCTCGTCGGGACCGAGCGCGTTGAGCATGCCGCTCGAGAGGTCAAGCTGCTCAGGCGACGGCTTGCCGCGCGCCATGTTGAGCTTGAGGCCACGCTCCTGCGCCTTGCGGTAGCTGGCCAGCAGGCCGGGCTGAATCTTATGTGCTTCCTTCGTGCTTTCTTGGATGCTTTCTTGGAGCAGCGGCATGCGAATCCCCTGACGTTTCTTGCAACAGCCGGCTCTGCGCACTTATCAAACCAGGCTGTTTGACCTATAATCTGCACACTGATAATACTACCAATGCATCACAAGGAATGGGGACGCAAATGAACGGTAACAATACGGCAGTCCTGATAGCAATGGCCTTGTACGTGACGGTGATCATTATCATCGCGTTCGTGTACGCACGGCGATCGAACAAGTCCTCCGAAGACTACTTCCTGGGAGGGAGGCGGCTCGGGCCGTGGGTCGCCGCCATGAGCGCGGAGGCAAGCGACATGAGCGGTTGGCTGCTCATGGGCCTGCCGGGCGTGGCGTACTTTTACGGCGCGAGCGAGGCAGCCTGGACGGCCATCGGCTTGGCACTTGGCACCTACCTCAACTGGCGGTTCGTCGCCAAGCGGCTTCGCAAGTACTCTGAGAAAGTCGGCGCCATCACAATCCCCGACTTCTTCTCAAACCGCTTCCACGACAAGAAGAAGATCCTGATGACCGTGGCGTCGTTGCTTATCCTCGTGTTCTTCTCCATATACGTGGGCAGCTGCTTCGTGACGACCGGCAAGCTGTTCAACGCACTGTTCGGCTGGGACTACTTCACGCTGATGGTCATTGGCGGAATCGTCGTGTTCGTTTACACGCTATTAGGCGGCTTTTTGGCAGAGAGCGTCAGCGACTTCATACAAGGGACGGTCATGTTCTTCTCGCTGATCATCATCCTGGTAGGCGGCGTGGCGATGGCGGGCGGCGTTGACCAGGTGGTCGCCTTCGTTCAGTCGATTCCAGGCTTCGGCTCGCTCGTGCAGACCGCCAACCCGGTTCTTGTTGACAAGACCACGCAGGCAGTGATCGCCGGCATGCCGCAGTTCGCCGAGGCCAAGGAGTTTGGCCTGGTCGCCATCATATCGACGCTGGCCTGGGGCCTCGGCTACTTCGGCATGCCGCAAGTCCTGCTGCGCTTCATGGCCATTCGCTCCTCGAGGGAAGTTGGCCGTGCGCGCCGCATCGCGACCAGCTGGTGCGTCGTATCGCTGTTTTCCGCTGTGGCCATCGGGCTCGTCGGCCGCGCGCTGCTTCCGGCCGACCTGTTGACCTCCTCAAGCGCCGAGACGATCTTCATCTCGCTTGCGACCTTGCTGATGCCGGCGTTTCTCGCGGGCATCATGATGAGCGGCATACTTGCGGCCACAATGAGCTCGTCTGACTCCTACATGCTCATCGCAAGCTCGGCAGTCGCCAAGAACCTCTTTGGCGGCCTGCTCAAGAGAAAGGCCACCGACCGACAGGTGCTCGTGGTCGCGCGCGCCACGATGGTGGCGATTTTGCTGTTCGGCATATTCGTTGCCGCTGACGCGAACTCGTCAATATTCGACGTCGTGGCCTATGCATGGGCGGGCTTTGGCGCCGCCTTTGGCCCCGTCATGCTCGCCGCGCTCTTCTGGCGCCGCGTGAACCTGTACGGCGCACTTGCCGGCATGCTATGTGGCGGTGCCACCATATTCATCTGGCGCAACCTCATTAAGCCGCTAGGCGAGCAATTCGAGGTCCTCGGCATCTATGAGCTGCTGCCAGGTTTCATCGTCGGCATTGTGGCGCTCGTTGTGGTGAGCCTTGTGACCAAGCCGCCGGCAAAGGCCATCACCGACGAGTTCGACACGTTCATGAGGCTGAAGGCCTAACGGCCTTCTAGCCTCATCCTGCCCGCTCGATGCAATGCAGTCGGCAAGACAATTACTCAACAGCATCTGCCATGTAGAGCCAGATCTGTTAATTGCTTATAGATACAAGATCAGCGCACGTCATTGATCGCGCCGACGAACAAGGCCAGGCCGCTTGCAACATCTATGACCGCATAGACGAATGGCCGGTCGAGAACAACCACTTTAAACGTCGGCTGTGGCGGCGCGCACGAGGCAGCACGTGACTCCACCATGGTGGCGGCTGCTGCCTTGGTGCCCTGTTCGTCAACCTCGATGTGCGTTTGATGGTGGATCACCGATACATACAAAGTCTGCGGTGCGCCTTCGGAGGCTTGATACCTGGCGAGTCGCCCGAACTCAGCATGCCGTGCGTCAAATGCCCGAAGCATCCCCATTGCCTTGAGGGCAGCATTGAGCTCTATATCGTAGTCGCTCGCAAACCGAGGTATTCCCGTAATGACCTCAATTGCCTCGCCGCGTCCGAGCAGGGAGCGCAGGCTTTCTCCCGACAACGAGGCCACATAGTCCTCAAGCGAGACGCCCTCTTTGGGCATGATGCCCACAAAACCGAAGCGCCCGCCCGCATACGGCCGTATGACGCCGGTCGCCTTATCGTCCTCAAGGTAGCAGGCCTCCTTCGAGCGCATGAAGTGTGCCTCGTATGCGACGCCCTGCGCGTTCGTGAAAGTGCCCGGCATGGTCTGGCCGTCTCTGTAAGGATCTTGCCACTTGGACTCAAAGGCCACGGCATTGACGAGGTACATCAGAGCAAGGGGGTCTATGTCTTTGAGCATGTCGCGTATCATGCCGCCGGTGTTGCGCAGCACCCATGTGTTTATCTTTCTAAGTGTCTTTTTGTCAAATGCCGCCCGATGAATCTCCGCCTTGAAGCTGCTTTGGATTCCTGCCACGCACTCCTCGCTGACGGACAGTCCTGCCGTGTCACGAAGCCACAGCGAGCCGGCAATCGAAAGCCGCAGCGTGTCGCCTTGTGACAGATGTTTGACGATTGATGCAAGCACTCTGTGCATGTCGCCTTCTGGCAGGCCGCCGAGGACTCTCTCAATCTCGGCATGGGTCTCGCCCTCTGCGCAGCTTGCCACCATGCCAAGCGCCAGCATCACCGAAAGCGGGGAGACCAAGGAGTTCTTCCCTGCGACGTGCGTCTGCTTAAGCAGCTTTGCGGAGAAGTCTGCGGCGGCGGCCTCAAAGCTTTCGGTGGTTGTCGCATCTATGTCGGTCAGCAGCCCGTCCATGTTGATCTCGCCCTCGTCTTCCTATGCGCGCACGTCATTCACGGTGCCGATGAACAAGGGCAGGCCGCTCTCGATGTCGATAATGGCATACAAGAACGGCTGATTGAGGCTGACCGCTTTGCTCTCTGGCTCACCAGCGGCAGCCCCTGCTGTCACCTGCACCGATGTTGCAGCGGCAGCCCTGGTGCCCCACTCGCTTACCTCGATGAAGGTCTTGTGGAGCACTGCCGACACATAGAGCGACACGTGCGTCCCCTCTGAGGGCGCATAGGTTCCCATGCGCCCAAAATCGGCACTTTGCGCATCGAAGGCCTTTCGCATACCTATGGCTGTGAGTGCGTCGCTCAGCTCGGTGTCGTACTCGCTCGTAAACCGTGGGATGCTCGTTTTTACCTTCGCCTCCATGCCGCTCGTCAGCAGCGCACGCAGTTCTTCTCCCGTAAGTGAGTCGATATAGCTCTCAAGCGAAGTGCCCTCTTTTGGCAGGATGCCTACGAAGCCGTAGCGGCCGCCTGCATAGGGCTTGACCACACCGATAGCCTCGTCGTCCTCCAAATAGCGGGCCTCATCAGAGCACAGATAGTCCACCAAGCGAGTCTCGCCGCGCATGTTGGTGAATGCGCCCGGGACGATGTCAGCGTTGTTGTACGGAGTCTGCCACTCCGCCTCGAAGGTCACCGCGTTTATGAGGAAGAGGAGTGCAAAGGGGTCTATTCTGTCAATCAGCCTCGTGATCATGCCGTCGGTGTTATGCGACACCCAGTCGTTTATCTCGCTGACCGTCCCCTCATCGAATGCCGACTTGTGCGCCTCTGCCCCGAAGACGCCCTGCAAGCTGCTCAGGTACTCGTCGTTGATCGTCAAGCTTTCTGTGTCTTTGAGCCATACGGAGTCAGCGATGAGCATGTGGAGGTTGTCTTCTTGCGGCAGGTGCTTGACGATAGATGCGCACGCCTCGTTCAGGTCGTCGAGCGTTATACCGCCGAGTGCCTGCTCCATCTCGGCCAAGGTTTCGCCCTCGGCGCCGTTTGCAGCCATGGCGAGGGCAAGCGCCACAGAAAGCGGCGAGACAAGCGAGTTGCTCTCGGGGGTGCGCGCGCGCTTAAAAAGCTCGACGGAGAAGTCCGCGGCCGCGGACTCGAAGCTTTCGGCAGACACAGCGTCCACGTCGGAAAGCAACAAGGATGCCTGAACAGGCTTGCCGATGGTCGCAGGCAGTGCGAGGTCGCTGTCAGACGCAGACGAGACCGGACCGCCTGAAGGCGCAGGGCCGCAGCTTCCCAGGAGCAACGCGGACGCCAACAAGATGCTCGCAAGGGCTGCGCGGGCTATTACGCCGCTTCCGGCATGAGTCTTAGCTGTGATTGGTCTCTTTCTTGTCATCGTCCGACCTCCTCTTGTCATTGTTGCCATAGGTAACGACACGTTGGGCAAACGCCTGAACTGTATCCCAAAACCTACACACAGAGCTTCATCACTGGTGCCTTGACGACTCATCATAGATGCCAATGTCGGCAATCTGCACGTCGCCAGCCAACGTGGCCCCGGGCTCCTTGACTAGACCTGCCTTGTTGAAGGCAAAGGTTACCGTTGCGTGCGCAGGGAGGGCCATCCCACATACCTCTCCGGTGTCTGCCGAAACTCCCGAGGGGATGTCAACCGCCAGCACCCTGGCGTCCGACGTCCCCGCCAAGCAGCTTGCCTCTTCGATGGCCTCGAGCGCCAAGCCCTCGAGCGGCCGCGAAAGCCCGATGCCGAACAGCGCGTCTACGATGGTCGTTGGCTTCACAACAGACAAGCAGCCGGGTGTGTATCCCTGTATTGTCGCTCCGTAATTCTCGGCTATTGCATGTTGCAGCAGCGCGTCAACGGTCAGACGGTCCGTCTTGCCCACCAGCACGACGGAGGCGTCGTAGCCCGCCAACAACAACAGGCGGGCAACCGCCATGCCGTCGCCGCCGTTGTTGCCCGTGCCGCACAGGCACAGAACACGGGAGAGGTCGAAGTCGCCTTGACCGAGTCGGGCGACGCATGCCAATGCCGCGCGCTCCATCAAAACCGCGCTCGGCATGCCCATCACACTAATCGCAAAGGAGTCGAGCTCGCGCATCTCTTGTGCGCTGACCACGAGGTCTGAGCGATGAATGATCAACTCGCACATCCATGCCCAACACAGAAAGCAGGTACCATTTTTGTCCTTCCCTGTCTAAAGCGGCACGATTAAAGTATACGACACAAAATATAAAGAGGCCGCTCATGATGTCTCTCATGCTACACTTCTCATAAAAGGAATCATGTTCCGGTTTTGAGAAACGAGTCCTCATATGGCGTATATCCACAGAGCGCAGGAGCGTCTGGTACAAAAATACTCCGACTTGTTTAAAGTCGTTGTGGTCACGGGCCCACGACAAGTAGGCAAGACGACCATGCTTATGCATCTCATTGATGCCGAATGCCGTGAGGGAGCAAGGCGATCATACGTTTCTCTCGACACGACCTCTCAAAGGCTCCTTGCCAAAGAGGATCCCGCACTGTTTCTGGAGCGGTACAGCCCGCCGGTGCTTATAGACGAAATACAGTATGTGCCTGAGCTTTTTTCATATATTAAGCGAGCAACAGACCTCAGCGACACTATGGGCGCCTACTGGCTCACCGGCTCACAGCCATTCCGTTTGATGAAGGGGTTATCTGAGCCACTTGCGGGGCGTGTGGGAATCATCGAGATGCAGGGTCTGTCAAACTCGGAAATCGCTGGCATCAAGTCGGAGCCCTATCAGCCTGAGCCTGACTATTTTTTGAGGCGTGCACGCGCCGCACGAAAACTAAACCTCTCCGAGACCTACCGGCGTATCATGCAGGGCTCGTTTCCCGCGATCGCTTCATTACCGAGCGACACCTTGGCAGCTGGCTATGACGCGCTCGTAGACACATATCTCATGCGCGACATCCGCGACCTCACGCAAGTGGCTGACGAGCAGAAGTTTCGAAAATTCATTGCAGCTTGCGCTGCGCTCACCTCAAGGCCGGTAGTCTATTCAGAACTGGCCCGAATCGCCGACATCGACGAAAAAACGGCAAAATCATGGCTCTCATTGCTGATAAGTTCTTATCTTATTGTATTAATACAACCATATTATAATAATATCATAAAGCGAATCGCCAAGCGTCCTGTCATGCACTTTTTGGACACAGGCCTTGCCGCGCATCTAGCGGGGTGGGAGTCGCCTGTTGCCTTAGAGCGCGGCGCATTGAGCGGTCAGGTGTTTGAGTCCTATGTGTTTGGCGAGCTGTACAAGAGCTTCGCGAACGCAGGCATCCGACCACCGCTGCACTTTTTTAGAACCAACGACAAGAAGGAGATTGACTTGCTTTTGGAGCAAAACGGCGTGCTTTCTCCCATAGGAATAAAGAAGGGCGCGTCGCCCAGTTCTGCCGATACCAGGCATTTCAACGCTCTTGATCCCGTCGCCCAAGACGACGTGCCGCCCGAGCTGTTGGCCTTCAAGCGAGAGACAGGAACAGGCTGCGTCGTGTGCATGGCAGACGACGCGTATCCTATCAACCGCTCAAGTTGGGCACTGCCCGCTTGGGCGATCTGAGCCAACCTGCCCGCCAGCCAGTACCCTACCTGCCTGCCAGCTGGTGCTCAGCCAACGTTATTGCAACCTATCGCTCCATTTTGACAGTTGCCCAATAGCATAGAGCGGGATGTTTCTCATCCAGCCTGCATCGCGATAACCTGAGAGGCTAAATCGCAACGGCCGGGTGTTTGCGTGCTTTTCGCTAACATCGTACTCCTTTGCTCGGGCACCGTTGCGGACGTGCCCAAACACGAATTTCTTGTTCTCTTGGGCCAGGTGCGCAGGAATCGATTCCCAAGCTTCTAGAGTCCGCTGCAGGATGCGAGCAGGAATATGCTTAGCGAAATCTCGGACATAGTCTTCTAGTATTTGCGCCTGAA
>JAITHV010000118.1 GCA_031279835.1 Coriobacteriales bacterium | reverse complement strand
GGCAGTCGCCACATCGGGCTTCTTCTTCGGGTCCAGCACCTCAGCTGTGTACGGGCTTTCGGTGCTTGCAGGCGGCGTGGCGCTTTGGTTGGTGGGGGTGCTTGGCGCCTCGGGCGTGCACGCTGCCAAAAGTCCTGCGCCGAGGATACCCGTTGCCCCGACCGCCGCGCCTTTTATGAGGGTCCGTCGCGTCAAGCTCTTGTCGTTGGTCTCCCGCTGAACATCCATTTCGTGCTCCTTTCGTTCCCAGTCGTTTTATTTAGTATGCTTAAGACCAAGCCGTGCTCGGCCAAAAGTCCTTGGTGGAGAAGGCCGTCAGGCCTTCTCGTGTCGGCAGCGCGCGCATGCAACAGCCGACAGTCTTAGCTGTTCTTTGTTTGGCAATCTCCACAGACGCCGTGAAAGAAGAACACGTTTCGGCTGACCTTGAGCCCCGTTGCGGCTTCAACGGTCCGATCGAGCTGGGCGATCAGCTCGGCAGGGAGGCTATTGTCAGTGTCGATGACCCTGCCGCACTCATCACAGACCGCATGGTGATGGGCGTGAGTGTTTGGGTCAAAGCGATCAGGCTCGTCGCGCAAAGAGATGCGCAGTACCGTGCCGTCCTCAGAAAACTGACTGAGGTTGCGATACACCGTGCCAAGGCTTATCTGCGGCGCCAACTGCCGGACCGACTCGTACACCTCGGCCGCAGTCGGATGATCCAAGACCTGGAGGGCCTGGATGATCAAGTTCTTCTGTGCGGTCGAGCGTTTGCGCATCTTGAATCCATTCCTTAATGATTACGATTACTATTATTGATAAAAATGAAGGAATGTCAAGGGCTCTTGTCAAATCGCCGAACAAATCCCCGTGCCCGTGCCCGTTTCTGTTCATGTCCCCGCCTGTCAACCTGTGCTGAAGCGTAGCGTAGATGCAGGATCGCAAGTGGAAGAGTCGCGACTTCGCCTTTGGATCCTGCATCTACGGGCGCTGAAGCGCCCTTTGCGCAGGATGACGAGTGGGAGGCGTGAACAGCAACCCGTGCCCTACCCGCTGTACCTCAATATCCAAAACGTGCCTGCGTCAAGGGTCTGTGTTGCTATCTGATAATCCTGGCCTTCAAGGATCTCGTCAGTCCAGTAATACTCCTGCGACATTAGGTCGATGGTGCCGTCGTGTGACCGAACGACGCCTTCGGTGTCAAACTTCAGGGTCAACACGCCGTCGCCCAAGCTGACGACCTCAAGCGTCACCCTGCTGCCGGTGCTTTCGAGCGTCTTCGACTCGCCCGTCTTGACCTCCCACATCTCGGTCAGAGGGTCTGGCTGCTGAGAAGAGTCGCCCGTCCATGCCTGCTTGACGATAGTCAGCGTCGGCTTTCCCTGAGCGTCTCCTTCTGACGCAGCGCACCCTGCCAACACCGCCAGTGACATACTGAGTGCAAGAACCACAAGCAGCGTGGATACGATCCTTCTCATACCGGTCCTCTCTCGCAAGTTCATGGTAGCGTAACATAAGTACGGCAAGCCTGGCTCAGTAAACCCTCGGTGTGCCAAACATGCTATAACAACCTTATAGTATGTATCGAAGAATAGGATACCATAGAGCATGACTATCATGTTATCGAGTGGACAGACACCCGTCATCGACTTCCACGTGCACGTGTACCCGGACGCATTGGCGCCACGGGTGCTCGCGAGTTTTCTCAAATACCCCATCAAGGCCTACTCCGACGGCACTGCGAACGGCTGGCTCACATGCATGGACGACTGCGGAGTGGAGACGAGCGTGCTGCTCTCTGTGCCGACGCGCCCGGCGCAGGTCGAGCCGGCGAACCGCTTTTTGGCACAGTTCCTCGACAACAGTCGGCTCATTCCTTTTGCGGGAGTCCACCCCGAGTGCGACGACGCAGTGGGGATCATACGGCAAGCCGCCGAGCAGGGGTTTTCCGGCATTAAGCTCCACCCTCTCATGCAGCACTTCAAGCCGCAAGAGCGGCGCATGTTCCCCTTGTACGACGCAGCAATAGCAGAAGGGCTCGTGGTGGTGTTCCATGCCGGAGCAGGGATGGACTATGATGACATCCGTGGCTCAAAACAGGACTTCGACGAGCTGTTCGAGCGCTATGACTACGACCGCTTTGTGGTGGCGCACCTCGGCGGGCGACCTGACTTCCAGGCGTTTCCGGCATTCAAGGACGGATGGCCGGGTTATCTGGACCTGGCGTTCTCGCTCGGTCTCATGCCGGACGACTATCTCGTCAATCTTGTGCGCTCGTTTGGAGTCGACCGCGTGCTCTTCGGCACCGATGGCCCATGGCACGGGCTTGCAGAAGACCTCGCCTCTGTGCTCAGTGTCGGTTTCAGCGACGAGGAGCTGCGAGCGATGCTCTACGGCAACGCCGCCCGTCTTCTTGGGCTTGCTCCTTGTGGTTGTCGCAGCTAAACCCCACTGAGGCCGCCACAAGTCACGACAAGTCGGCGCTCGCTTAACAGCAGCAGCTCCCACTGCCGCCATCGGCATTGCCGCTGCCCGAGCAATCGAAGGCCCCGTAGTGCACCGAGCGGTCACCGGTGACTTTGAACGCTCTGCCAAACCGTGTGTCTTGCAGCATGGCGGCGGAGTTTCCGCAGACGAGCATGGGCTGCCCGGTGAAGAATCGGTGGTGGTCGTCGAGGTCGAAGTAATGAGGATGCCCCGGGATCGTGCCCAAATAATAGGCAACCTGCCCATAATCCTCGCAAATGTCTTCGAGTGACGCGAGCTTGAAGGCGCGCACAGTGCACGAGCGGTAGTTGACCATGCCGACCTTCTCAGCAATCTCGTCATTGTCGAGCGTGATGGGGCAGCTGCTCATGTAGCGGAAGTCAGGCCACCCAACCTTAGCGAGCACACGGCGAAAGTCCTCGCGATACAGGGCGCCACCCAAGCACTCGCCGTGCAGCACCGAGTCGGATGACAGCTCCTCGGGCACGCGGCGGTCGGCAAACACGTCGGAGAAGTACAGCTCGCCACCAGGCTTGAGCACACGGAAGACCTCGCGAAACACGAGCTCTTTTTGGGGCGAGAGGTTGATCACGCAGTTTGATATAACCACGTCGATTGACTCGTCGGCGATTCCGAGCGACGCGAGGTCCTCGATATACCCTTGGTGAAACTCGACATTCGTCTGCTGATAGCCGAATTTGTCTTTATGGTAGTCAAGGTATGCGCGTGCTGTGTCTATTTGCTCAGTCGTCATGTCGACCCCGATCACGCGACCCTTCTCGCCGACCAGTTTTGAGGCGACGTAGACGTCGCGCCCTGTGCCGCAGCCAAGGTCAAGCACGACCGCCCCTTCGAGCAGGGCAGGGAGTGGCGAGCCACAGCCATAAAAGCGGTCGCAGATCTCGTCTGCAATGAGCGGCAGCACCTTGCGCACCTCGCGGGGCATCGATTCCTCGCTGCAGCAGCAGGCGTTCGATTTGAGGTCTTTTGAGCTCGCGAGCGTCTTTCCGTAATACTCTTTTACCTGGTTTAGGATGTCGGTCATCGCTATTCTCCGATCTCTTTGGTCGCGGCACCTGTCGCCACGCCCTTCTTGGAGGCAGTGAGCGGCTCGATGACGAAGACCAGCGCCAATGCCGCGAGAGTGGCGCCCACAAGTGGCCCGGCAACATATACCGCTAGTATATCCCAAGAAAACGCCGTGGCGCCCCAGCCCATGAGAGCGCCGATCACGCGCGGCCCAAGGTCGCGCGCGGGGTTGAGCCCCGCATCGGTGAGCGGACCGACAAAGCATATAATCACGGTGACAACAAGGCCTATGAACAACGGCGCGGTGCCTGAGTCAGGCCGCCCGATGTTGGCGCCCTCGGTGAGCGCAAAGATCAGCGTGACCAAGAAGAAGACCCCGAGTGCTTCGGCCGCAAACGCCACAGGCATGGAGACGACGGCATGTGCCGTGTTGGGGTACGTCTCGATGAGCACCGACTTGATGGCCGAAGGAGCATCAAAGCCGCCTGCTTCAGAGAGTGCCAGCGCAATGGAGTCGCCGAGCAAGAACACGATGGCCGCCGCAGCCGCCAATGCCCCGACAAGCTGCCCGGCCACATACAGAGGCAGCTTGCTCAGCGGCATACGGCCGCTGATGACCATGGCGAGGCTGACGGCCGAGTTGAAGTGCGCGTTGCTCAGATTGCGCGTCGCGTAGATGGCGAGAGCGATAGTGATGCCCCAGACAATGGCGACTTGGAAGGTGCCTGAATGCGCACCGAACAAAACGGTGACAGCAACAGCGCCCACACCGAAAAACACCATGAGAAAGGTGCCTATGACCTCGCCAAGAAACTCACGGATACCCTTCATGACTCCTCGCCTTCTCTTATTTGCACCTATCTGCTATTAGTGTATGTCTACTATCTGTGTTAGTCAAGTATTCTCAATACAAAATTTAAGGTGACAAGGCCAGGAACACAAAAAAGGACGACCCTCTTTGAGAGGGCCGCCCTAGTCCATGCAGGAAAGTCGCCGCTAGTGGTGCACGTAGACCGGGTCGCCTACGCGGATCAGTCGATACACATCGCGCGCCGCCCACTCGGGCATGTTGATGCAGCCATGCGAGCCGTGGTTCTTGTACCAGTTGCCGCCAAAGGTCGGCTGCCACCATGCGTCATGCAGGCCTACACCGCTCGGCGTGATCTGCATCCAGTACTTGACCGGTGTGTTATAGCCCGGCCCCGACAACGTCGTCGGACTTTGCTTGACCATGACCTTCCAGTTGCCGGTGGGAGTGACCATCCAAGGGGCTCCCGTCACCACGTCACAGTCAACGGCCAAGATGCCGTCCTTGATGAACTGCAGGCGCTGGGTGGTGAGGTTCACGTCCACATAGGTTCCCGTTGGCCCGCTGTAGCTGGTAGGGCTGAAGCGGAACGCGACGGCAGCCGATATGTTGTTGGTGACCACAAGGTTGCTACCCGGATAGTTGCCGCCGCCCGTGCCAGACAAGTACATGCCCGAAGGTGACTGGAGGTAGAACCAGCCGTCGCCCGACGGGACTGCCCGGAACCGTTGGCCGTCCCCGGCGTGGTAGTCCCAAAGGCTCACGTTGGTGCCTGGTTTTGTCAAGTTGGAAGAAATGTCTACCGCCCTGCTCGAGCGCGGGCAGCGCAAGGTGAAGTACTCGCCCGAAAGGTAGGAGAGGGTCCACTTCTGCCCAGCGCTGTTGTTGGTGCCGTCGAGCTGTATGTTCGCCCCGTTATGGGTCCTGTCGTTTGCCTCGGCAATGCGCTGCCCATGCCGCGAGGTTATCAGATACATGCCGTTGTTCAAGGCCGCCACGTCATACACCCGAAATACCTGTGCCCCGCCAATGTACGGGGAAGTGCCCGACAGCGACGCGAGACGTATGTCGCGGCTCGCCGAGCCGGCACTGCCGCCCGGGGTCAAGGCCATCGCCTGGCCAGTGGACTTGTTGACGAGCGCAAAGCCTCCCATGGCAGGAACCGCCCGCCATTGCTGCGCGTTGTTGGGCGTGCCCCCTGCGGGGCCGGCTTGCACGACGTTGCCGTCACGTGCTGTGAGATAGCGGCCCGAGTTGATCGACTGGAAGGTGTACGTGTCGGTCCCCACGCGCTTGACCTGGAACTTCTGGGCAATCGAGTCGTTGCTTGCGTAGGCCTGGAGGTTTTCTCCATCGTTCCTGCTTGCGCCCGTGATGTCGGCGCGCAGCCCCTTCTGGGTGAGTGGGACGAGGGCAAAGCATCCTTCGTTGAGCAGGTCCGCTGTAGCAGGCTGTAGCTTGAACTTCTGGGCCGTAGTGCCGTTGGGATACCACTGGTTGAGCTTGGTCCCTGGCGCACTGTTAGCGCCTATCACGTCAAGCGCTAGACCGCTGCGCTTCGACAAGAAGGTGACCGTGCCGTCAGAGTTGGCCTTTACCGCCCAGCGCTGGTTCGAGTAGCCGGTAGCAGCCCATTGGCACACCACGCCGCCTGCCACCAGGTTGCCAATGCTGATGTCAAGGTAGAGGGCAGACTGCAGGCCGCGGATCGAGTAGTAGCCGTCAGGCTCGAGGGTTATCACAAACTTCTGTGCCAGTGTGTTGTTCGACGACCAGATGCCCAGCTGGGCGCCTGCCTCGTCTGTGTTGCCGGGAACATCGACGACCGGCGAGCCCGAGAGCGCAGTGGCAATCGTGTAAATGCCCGTGGCGACCGTTGCGTCATTGGGCACTGCGGGGGCGTCCGCAAAAGGTATGAAGTAGAAGCGCTGCGCCGCAGTGTTGTTGGCCGTGTAGACCACTGCCTTGGTGCCGTCCTTGTCTGCCGCGCCGCTGATGTCGAGCACCAAGTCGCTGGTAGTCGAAATCGCGCTCTTGAGGCGGTACCCGTCGCCCGATGCCTCCACGACCCACTTCTGCGCGTCTGTGCTGTTGGCCTTGTTCTGGACTACGGACGTGCCTGCTTTTGCCGAGGAGGCCTGCAGGTCCAAAAGCTTTCCCGATCCTGTGTTTTTAATAGTATAATTGCCATCTGCGTCAAAGCTGACCGCGAACACCTGGGCGGGGCTCATGTTGGAGGCATAGAGCTGGAGCGCGGCACCGTCTGCTTTTGAGCCAGCCGCGATGTCCAAGACACGCGTGTTCGAGCAGGCCGGGCGGATAAGGTAGGTGCCTGCGGAGAGGGGCGTCGGGTTGGGCGCCGCCGGCGCGCTTGCCTCTATGTCGTCAGGTGCGCTGCTTGCGGGGGCAGGGTCGGCAGCGCCGGCGCTGCCCGTCGCGTCGGTGCCAGCGGGGGCGGTTCCTGCAACGGGACCACTGCCCACGGGAACGTCAGCGACCGCGCCGGCCACAGCGCCAGCACCGGTGCCAGCACCTGGTTGTTCTTGCGCCTCTGGCTGCCCAGGCGCGTCAGCTGGCGGTGTCGGGGCGTCGGCGACGCCCTCGGGAACCGCCGTGGCCTCTGTTGGACCACCTGCAGTGCCTGCCTCTTCTGACGAGGCTATGACCTGTGGCGTTGCCGCAAAGGCAGACGGCACAGGAACAGCAAACGAGCCTGCCAGCACCACAACGAGCAAGGCTCCAATAACTCTACGACGCAACACTCTAACTCCCCTCAAACCATGACCGGACACAAAGAACTCTGGGTTTTGTTTTCCCAACGGTGTACACTATACACCACAAATTGTGCGTCGCGCGTGCAATAAATCAGAGACAGGGAGGGCGGTTTTCATGACAGACACGTTCGACTCTATCGACTGGCGACAACTGTGGCTTGAGCGCGAGGCCGTGCGCGGCAAGCCCGATGACGCTGCCTACTGGAACGAGCGGGCAGCCGCGTTCTCTGCTCACGCTGCCTCAAGCCCCTACGCCGAGGGCTTTCTTGCCCTCTTGGCGCCGAAGCCGGTCTCGACGGTGCTCGACGTTGGCTGCGGCTCAGGGACGCTTGCCCTGCCGCTCGCACAGCTCGGCCACCGCGTCATCGCCCTTGATTTCGCCGAGAAGATGCTGGAGGCCCTTGAGGTCAGCGCACGCGAAAAAGGCCTGAGCGACGCCATAACCACTCGGCAGTTAAGCTGGGACGATGACTGGGCGTCGGCAGGCATTACAGACAAGTCCGTCGACCTGTGCATCGCGTCGCGCTCGACGATGGTGGCCGACCTGTGGGCGGCGCTTCACAAGCTCGACCGCGTTGCTCGCGAGAAAGTCGCCGTCACCATGGCGACCGAGTATTCTCCCCACGGCATGAAGCGTCTCGGGAGCGCTACAGACGGCCAGGCGTTTTATGTGCCGGACTTCGTCTACTGCGTAGGGATGCTCCTGCGCATGGGCGCCTATCCTGAGCTGCGCTACCTCGAGTCCGTAAAGCACGGGGATGACGGCCACGACCTGCTCGTACGCTGGGCATACCTCTCGTGGCGCCCCGTCTCGTCATAGCGTGACTATGTTGATTTGAGGATACACTGACTCCCACCGCCGCTGCGCTGTCGCAAGGAGCGCGGGACGCACTACGGCGATAGCGGTGGGAAACACCGCAGTGTCGAGGAGCTCGAGCCCGGCGGTGAAGCCCGTGCCGTGCACAAGCTCGAGCACCCCAAGCTCGTCGAGCACCAGCAAGGGAGTGATGCCGACAGCGCGTCGGCTGTCGAGCCTCGCCAAGTGACCATTCACCATGCCAACAGCATCGTTGTCAAAGACCCAGCCGAGGCCCTTGTCGCCCTCTGGCATGCAGTCTACCAGGTCGCGTCGGCGCGCAAGCGTCACGCGTCGACGCGTGGGCAGGAGCCATGCCTCGATCGCGACTTTTTCTCCCGCCTCAAACACAGCGGGGCACAGCACGCCGACAGCCTCGTACGACGCAAAAGCAGCGGGAATCCCTCGTGTGACCCACGTGGTCTTCCCGCTGCCAGAATCACCGGTGAGCAGCGTCAGCGAGCCGGGGCAGGGCTTTTGGCCACATGCGCACTGGTCGCACACAAGTAGCCCCAAAGCCCGTCAGTCGCCGTCGCCTCCTCAGAAGCCGCCGTCGGTGCCGCTGCCGTCGCCCTCGTCATCGTCGTCGTCTGACCCTGCGTCGGGGTCCTCGATGTCCAGCTCACTGAAGCCTAACGCCTGCATGGTCCCGAGCAGCTCGTTTCTGGCGTCGGCGTCGCTTATGCCCTCGATGTCCGAGTCGTTGCCAGGCGCCATGTCGTCTGGGCCGGCGCTATAGCTGAGCGGCACGTCTCCGCCCATGAACAGGTCGGGGTCCTCCGGCGAGAAGACCATGTCGAGCAGCTGTGAGACGTCATGGCCCTCGTCGTCGTCTTCTTGCTTGTCAAGAACCGAGAGCAGGTCGCGCTCCTCGAGCCCCGCCTTGAGCTCCTCGATGGCCTTGCTGCCAATGCCTTCGATGCGCAGCAGGTCCTCTTCGGACTTGCCAAGCAAGTCGCCCACCATCTCGATGCCGGCCTCGCTGAACTTGTTGGCCCAGCGCTGCGACACGCCGAGGTCGTCGAAGATGTAGAGCTTTGCATCCTCGAGCGATATGGGGGGAAGGTGCTTCCCGAAGCCAAGCGAGCCAAAATAGCTTGCGAGCTCTATGGGGTAATTGTGATAGTCGTCAGTGTCAAACGGCCAGTCTTGCGGCTGGGGAAGCTTGCTCTCGAGCTCGCGCAGCTCCTCGGGCGCCCATTCGGGGAGCACGTCGTTCTTGCCACGCTGCTTCTGGAGCGGCTCGCCCTTGTAGGTGAGGTTCACGCCGCGATACAGCTTGAGGCCAGTGCCTGCAGGGATGGGCTTGCCGATGATGACGTTCTCTTTGAGGCCCATCAAGTCGTCGCTCTTGCCTTCGATGGCTGCGTCGGTCAGTACCTTGGTGGTCTCTTGGAAGGAGGCGGCCGATAAGAAGGAGTCCGTCGCAAGCGAAGCCTTGGTGATGCCAAGCAGCAGCGGCTGTCCCACGGGCACCGCGCCGTCCTCAAGCGCGACGCGGTCAGAAGTCCGCGCGAACTCGTAGACATCCACCTGTTTGCCGGGCAGGTAGCCGGAGTCGCCCGCGTCGAGCACCGTGACTTTGCGCAGCATCTGGCGCGCGATGACCTCGATGTGCTTGTCGTTGATGTCAACACCCTGGCTCACGTACACGTCTTGTACCTGCGAGACGATGTAGCGCAGCGTCGTGTTCGAGTCGGTCAGGCGCAGGAGGTCGTGAGGGTTGATCGAGCCCTTGGTGAGCTGGGTGCCCACCTCGACCTCGCAACCGTCGGCGATACCGGGCATGAACTGCGCGCGCGTGGAGGTCTGGTACTCGCGCAAGTTGCCGTGCTGGTCTTGTACCGTGAGGATCCGTGAGCTCTTGTCGCTTGTGACGTGCAGCGTGCCCGCGATCTCGGCAAGAATAGCCTGGCCTTTGGGGCGCCGTGCCTCGAAGAGCTCGGTGACACGCGGCAGGCCGTGCGTGATGTCTTCTCCCGCTACGCCGCCCGTGTGGAAGGTGCGCATAGTGAGCTGAGTCCCCGGCTCGCCGATGGACTGGGCCGCGATGATGCCCACCGCTGTTCCAATGTTCACGGGACGCGAGGCTGCGAGGTCCCAGCCGTAGCACTTCTGGCACACCCCGCGACGGGCATGGCATGTCATTATTGTGCGCACCTTGACAGTCTCAAGCCCCGCCTCGATCAGCTCGAGGATAGCCGCAGTGGACGCTATGTACTCGTCCACGTCGAGCAGCAGCTCGCCGGTATCGGGATGAATGGCCGGCTCCAGCATGCAGCGGCCGACCAGGTTGTGGTCAACTTCGCCTTTTGCCGTGCGCAGGGGGTAGTCGATGCCGTCGTCGGTGCCGCAGTCAAGCTCGCGCACGATGACGTCTTGCGCAACGTCCACGAGACGGCGCGTGAGGTAGCCCGAGTCGGCGGTGCGCAGCGCGGTGTCGGCAAGGCCTTTGCGCGCGCCGTGTGTCGAGATGAAGTACTCGAGAACGGAGAGGCCCTCGCGGAAGTTTGCCTTGATGGGGCGGTCGATGATCTCGCCCTTGGGGTCGCTCATAAGCCCGCGCATGCCCGCCAGCTGGCGAATCTGCTTTATGTTGCCTCGGGCTCCGGAGAACGCCATGAGGTAAATGGGGTTGAACTTGTCGAAGTTCTGCGCCATTGCCTCGCCGACCTCCTCGTTGGCCTTGTTCCACACCTCGACGACCTCGCGATGGCGCTCGTCCTCGCTCATGAGGCCCATCTCGTACTCGCCGTTAATGGCGCTGACCTTGGCGTCGGCAGCGGCAAGGATCGTCTCTTTCTCGAGCGGCACGGTGGCGTCGTAGACCGACACGGTGACCCCGGCGCGAGTCGCATAATGAAAGCCGATGGCCTTGAGGCCGTCGAGGATCTGGGCCATCTGCGATACCGGGTAGCGGCCGGTGCACTCCTCGACAAGTCGCGAAATGGCAGACTTGTTCATCTCGAAGTTGACAAACGGGTAGTCGTCAGGGAGCACCTCGTTGAAGGTGATGCGACCGACAGTCGTCTCGATACGCGTGCCTGCCTTGTGCTCTTCGATGACGCCGAAGGCAGTCTCTACGTCTGTGTCTTCCGTGAGGCGGACGATGATCTTTGACTGAAGGTCTACATCAGGCCGCAGCTGGGCGTCGCGAGCGGCGTCGTAGGCGTTAAGCGCGTCGTTGAAGCTGATGAAGGCGCGCCCTTCTCCCGGAAACCCGTCGCGAGCAGCAGTAAGATAATAGAGGCCTATAATCATGTCTTGCGTCGGCACCGCGAGCGGCCGCCCGTGCGCCGGGGACTTGATGTTGTTCGCCGAGAGCATGAGGACGCGCGCCTCGGCCTGGGCCTCGCTCGAAAGCGGCACATGGACCGCCATCTGATCGCCGTCAAAGTCGGCGTTGAACGCCGTGCAGACGAGCGGGTGCAGGCGAATGGCCTTGCCTTCCACCAGCACAGGCTCAAAAGCCTGGATGCCGAGGCGGTGCAGGGTCGGCGCACGGTTGAGCAGCACAGGATGCTCGGCGATGACTTCCTCGAGGACGTCCCAGACCTTCTCCGACTTGGCACGGTCGACCATGCGCTTGGCCGCCTTGACATTGGGCGCGTAGTCGAGCTCGACGAGGCGCTTGACCACAAAAGGCTTGAACAGCTCGAGCGCCATCTGCTTGGGCAGCCCGCACTGGTGCAGCTGGAGCTGCGGCCCCACGACGATGACCGAGCGGCCAGAGTAGTCGACGCGCTTGCCGAGCAGGTTCTGCCTGAACCGGCCCTGCTTGCCTTTGAGCATGTCCGATATGGATTTGAGCGGACGGTTGCCCGGACCGGTTACCGGGCGGCCGCGACGGCCGTTGTCAAACAGCGAGTCTACCGCCTCCTGAAGCATGCGCTTCTCGTTGTTGACGATGATCTCGGGCGCGCCGAGCTCGAGGAGGCGCTTGAGGCGGTTGTTGCGGTTGATCACGCGCCGGTACAGGTCGTTGAGGTCGCTCGTGGCGAAGCGCCCGCCGTCGAGCTGCACCATGGGGCGCAGGTCGGGCGGGATGACCGGACTGACGTCGAGGATCATGTCGGTCGGCTTGTTTGAGCTGTTGATGAAGGCGTCCACGACCTTAAGCCGCTTGATGGCCTTGGCGCGGCGCTGGCCCTTGCCTTCTTCGATGACGGTGCGTAGCTCGGATGCGGTTAGATCAAGGTCAATGGCAGCGAGCAGATCGCGCACTGCCTCGGCCCCCATGCCGCCGCGGAAGTACTGCGAGTAGTTGAGGCGCATCTCTCGGTACAGCGCCTCGTCGCCGACAAGCTGCTTGGCGTTGAGCTTCATGAAGGCGCTGTACGCCTCGCTTCGCAGCTCCTTGCGCTCGGCAAACTCCTCGCGCAGATCGGCAATCTCCTCGATGACCTGCTCGGGGGTGAGCCGCTCGTCAGGGTCAAGATCGTCGGTCCCCTCAGGCGCGTCGGCCGCGAGGCGCTCGGTCGCGTCGATCGCGCGCTGGAGCTCGGCGTCGAGCTCCTCGAGGTCGGCGGCGAGCTCGTCATGCAGGTCGGCGGCGTCCACCTCTCGCGCCTCTGTGTCTACCCAAGTGACGATGGAAGAGGCAAAGTACAGCACCTTCTCCAGCTCTTTGGGTGGGATGTCGAGAAGGTAGCCCAGTCGCGAGGGCGAGCCCTTGAAATACCAGATATGGCTCACGGGGGCCGCGAGCTCAATATGCCCCATGCGGTCGCGCCGCACGCGCGCGCGGGTCACCTCGACGCCGCAGCGCTCGCAGACTATGCCCTTGAAGCGGATGCGCTTGTACTTGCCGCAGTTGCACTCCCAGTCTTTGGTGGGGCCGAAGATCTTCTCGCAGAACAACCCGTCTTTCTCGGGCTTGAGGGTCCGGTAGTTGATCGTCTCGGGCTTCTTTACCTCGCCGCGCGACCAGGAGCGGATGCGCTCGGCGCTGGCAAGGCCGATGCGAAGCTGGTCAAAGTTGTTGACGTCGTTTTCGGTCATAGGTTTTACTCCTCTTCAACAGCAGCGTCAAGATCCACCAGGTCGTCGAGTTCCTCGAGGTTCTCAAGTTCGTCGAGCGCTGTGACCTCCTCGCCGCTATCGTCGCCGTCAAGGCCTGCGTTCCCGTCGAGCAGGTCGGATATGCCCTCTCCCATCTCACCCAGGCCGGTCAACCCGCTGGCAATAAGGTCGATAGTGTCCACTTCGCCGCGGTTGCCGCCCGAGTCAAGCCTGCCCATGTCGCCGAAGTCGCCGATGAGGCTTTCGAGGTCGCTGTCGAGAAGCGACGAGTCCAGCGAGGGCACGTGAGGCGACTCTAGGTCCTCGAGCATCTGCTCGCGGCTCTCGCCGATAAGCTCCACGTCGAGGCACAGCGACTTCATCTCCTTGACGAGCACCTTGAACGACTCGGGAATCTCGGCGGTGGGGATGTTCTCTCCCTTGACGATGTGCTCGTAGGACTTCACGCGGCCGGTGGTGTCGTCGGACTTGATGGTCAGTATCTCCTGCAAGACGTTGGAGGCGCCGTAGGCATACAGCGCCCAGACCTCCATCTCGCCGAAGCGCTGACCGCCGAACTGCGCCTTGCCGCCGAGCGGCTGCTGCGTGATGAGCGAGTAGGGGCCCGTCGAGCGCGCGTGTATCTTGTCGTCCACAAGGTGTGAGAGCTTGAGTATGTAGTTTTGTCCTACGGTAATAGGCTCGCGGAACTTCTCGCCCGTGCGCCCGTCGAACAGCTCGGTCTTGCCGGTGAGGGTGAGCTGAGGGATAAACTCGTCGCGCGCGAGATCGCCGAACTGCTCGTGCATACGCATGACGAGGTTTTTGTTCGCCTTGCCGATGGCCTCGGAGATCTCCTGTTCGGTGGCGCCGTCGAACACCGGCGTCGCGACGTGCACGGGGCCAGGCACCGAGCGGGCGGGCTTCTCCTCATCTGACCACCCATAGTGTGCCGCCCACCCAAGGTGGGTCTCGAGCAGCTGCCCGACGTTCATGCGCGAAGGCACGCCGAGCGGGTTCAAAATGATGTCAACCGGCGTGCCGTCGGCGAGGTAGGGCATGTCTTCGACTGGCAGGATGCGCGAGATGACACCCTTGTTGCCGTGGCGGCCAGCAAGCTTGTCGCCCTGCTGGATCTTGCGTTTTTGGGCCACATAGACGCGCACGAGCTCGTTGACGCCCGGCGGCAGCTCGTCGCCGGCCGCGCGCGAGAAGCGCGAGATTCCGATGATGCGCCCGCCCGAGCCGTGGGGAACCTTGAGCGAGGTGTCGCGCACTTCGCGGGCCTTCTCGTTGAAGATGGCGCGCAGCAGGCGCTCCTCGGCCGTGAGGTCGGTCTCGCCCTTGGGGGTGACCTTGCCTACGAGCACGTCGCCCGGGACGACCTCGGCGCCGATGCGGATGATGCCGTCGATGTCGAGGTCGGCAATCATGTCGTCAGAGAGGTTGGGGATCTCGCGGGTGACCTCCTCGGGGCCGAGCTTGGTGTCGCGTGCGTCAACCTCATACTCGCTTATATGTATAGAAGTGAGAAGGTCCTCGCTCACCACGCGCTCGGATAGTATGATGGCGTCCTCGTAGTTGTAGCCCTCCCAAGGCATGTAGGCCACCAGCAGGTTTTGCCCGAGCGACAGCTCGCCGAGCCGCGTCGCCGGGCCGTCGGCGAGCACGTCGCCCTGGTAGACCTCCTGACCCACGCGCACGAGCGGCTTGTGGTTGAGGCAGCCGCTTTGGTTGGAGCGCTGGAACTTGGGCAGCGCGTACTCGTCGAGCGAGCCGTCCTTGGCGCGGACGACCACTTTGTCGGTCTGCACGTACTCCACGACGCCGGCGCGGGCGGCAAGCACGATCTCGCCTGAGTCCACAGCGCAGCGATGCTCCATGCCGGTGCCCACGAGCGGCGCTTGCGGGCGCAACAGCGGCACAGCCTGGCGCTGCATGTTCGAGCCCATGAGGGCGCGGTTGGCGTCGTCGTGCTCGAGGAAGGGAATGAGCGCCGTTGCGACCGACACCATCTGACGTGGGGAGACGTCCATGTACTCGACCGTCAGGGGGTCTACCTCCTCCGGCTCCCCGAAGATGCCGTCGACGCCGCGCACGCGGCAGAGCACCTTCTTCGCCGGCTGGAAGACGCCTGACTCGTCGGGGCGCCCGAACACGCGGGTGTCCTGGTCGAAGAGCTCGTTCGCCTGGGCAATAATGTAGTTCTCCTCCTCGTCGGCGGTGAGGTAGTCGATGTCGTCGGAGACCTTGCCGTCGGAGACGCGGCGGTAGGGCGCCTCGATGAAGCCGTAGGCGTTGACCCGCGCATAGGTGGCAAGTGTGCCGATAAGGCCGATGTTGGGTCCTTCTGGCGTCTCAATCGGGCACATGCGCCCGTAGTGGCTTGGGTGCACGTCGCGCACCTCGTAGCCAGCCCGCTCGCGCGACAGGCCGCCCGGGCCGAGCGCCGAGAGGCGGCGCTTGTGGGTGATGCCCGTGGCGGGGTTGGTCTGGTCCATGAACTGCGAGAGCTGAGAAGACCCGAAGAACTCCTTGATGGCGGCCACAATGGGGCGGATGTTGATGAGGCTTTGCGGGGTTATCTCTTCCACTTCTTGCGTGGACATGCGCTCGCGCACCACGCGCTCCATGCGCGACAGGCCGATGCGGAACTGGTTTTGGATAAGCTCGCCCACCGTGCGGATGCGGCGGTTGCCGAAGTGGTCGATGTCGTCAGTCTGCCGGGACTCGTCTCCGTTGTGCAACGCGACGATGTAGCGCATCGTCTCGATGATGTCCTCCGGCGTGAGCGTCGAAATATGCTCGTGAGAGACAATGCCGAGCTTCTTGTTTATCTTGTGGCGGCCGACCTTGGCGAGGTCGTAGCGCTGCGGGTTGAAGAACAGCCCGTCGAGCAGCGTGCGCGCGCTGTCAACCGTCGGCGGCTCTCCGGGACGCAGGCGCTTGTACAACTCGATGAGTGCCTCGTCGCGGTCGAGCGCCGGGTCGCGATCGAGCGTGCGGTGCACCAGGTCGGTGTCTCCCAGCAGCTTGATGATCTCGTCGCGACTGTGGGCGATGTCGAAGGCCTTGAGCAGCAGGGTGGCGGGCTGCTTGCGCTTGCGGTCGACGCGAACGCTCAGGATGTCGCGTCGGTCGGTCTCAAACTCGAGCCACGCGCCGCGCGAGGGGATGACCTTGGCGTTGTAGAGGATCTTGTCGCTCGTCTTGTCTTGCTCGGCGCCAAAGTAGACGCCGGGAGATCGCACGAGCTGTGAGACGACAACGCGCTCCGTGCCGTTGATGATAAACGTGCCCCGGCTGGTCATGAGCGGGAAGTCGCCCATGAACACCAGCTGCTCCTTGATCTCGCCCGTGTCGGTGTTGATAAACCGTATCTCCACAAACAGCGACGCCTGGTAAGATATGTCTTTGTCCTTGCACTCGTCCTCGCTGAATTTTGGGTCCCCAAAATCGTGAGCGCCGAACTCGACAAGAAGGTTCTTGGTCGAGTTCTCAATGGGCGAGATGTCGGCAAAAGCTTCGCTGAGACCCTCGGACTTGAACCAATCAAACGAGTCCGTCTGGATTGATATTAAGTTTGGAACATCCATTACCTCGGGGATTTTTGCGAAACTTTTGCGCTCTCGGTACAGGTTTGCAGAAGTGGTGGTACTATCCTTCGCCAAAGGGATTCCTCCTTCAGAAACATGGTGAGCCGCTATAAGTCACAAACTGCTATAGTATCCTTAATTTAGAGGTTGGTCAAGACTTGTTTTTCTATTTTTTTCGTGTAATACGAAAAGCAAGTTGACAAGTCAGTAGCATTTTTTAATTTTGCCGATTATTCCGGGCAACTGGCTGGATTCTGGCGGTTGCCCAAGGCCGAGGGCAGGAGGCATCATGACGGAAAGCCCGAAAACACGCGACGGCGCAACGGCAACGCCAAAGGGCTGTGGCGCAGGAGGGATAAACCTCGCGCTTGCGCTCCCCCACCCGCCTATTCTCGTTGCCGGCATCGGCAGCCATGCCGACCATGCGCTCGCCCACGCGAGCATCGTGGCCTGCCGCGAAGCGGCCGACTGCGCCGTCGGCGCGGCGCCCGAGCTTGTCGTCATCGCCACCCCTCACGGACGGCTCCTCGCAGATTGCTTCCTGGTCGCCTCCGGCGCCCGGGCCTCGGGTGACTGGACGTCGTTCGGGCGCGATCCTGAGCGGTACGAGCTGAGCCACGACGAGGAGTTCGTCTCTGCCCTCCTTGCGGAGACCTCGCGCGCCGGTGTGCCCTGCGTCGCCCGCGCTGACGCGCAGCTTGATCACGGCGTCATGGTCCCGCTTCACTTCCTGCTAGGGGCGGGGCTTGACCAGGAAAACTGTCGCTTCGTGCGCGTCAGCGTCTCACACCTCGACACTTCGGCGCACTTTCGGCTCGGCGCTTGCATACAAGCCGTGGCTCGCGGCCTAGGGCGCCGCGCGGTCTTCGTCGCAAGCGGCGACCTCTCGCACCGCCTCAAGGAAGACGGCCCGTATGGGTTCGCGCCGGAGGGTCCCCTGTTTGACGCCTCAGTCACCGAGGCGCTGGCCAGTGGCGACCTCGCGCGCCTCCGGGGCTACTCAAGCGACTTTCGCAGCAAGGCCGGCGAGTGCGGCCTGAACTCTCTCGTCATCATGTCAGGAGTGTTCGAGGGCAGCGTCGTTGACGCGCGGCTCTACTCGTACGAGTGTCCCTGGGGCGTCGGGTACGGCGTCGCGCGCTTTTTGCGCGGGGCGGCTCGGGTAGGGGCGGCTCGGCCTGAGGCGGAGGAGGGGCATGCTGAGACGACTCGGCCAGAGGCGGAGAAGGGGCATGCTGAGGAACATCCCGAGGCGAGCGCGTCGCAACCAAGACCTGGCCTACCGGTGCGACTCGCCCTTGCAAGCCTGCGCCATTACCTCCAATGCGGAGAGCTGCCCACGCCCCACACTCCCTCACTTGCAAGCTTGATCACAGAGTCGCTTACAAGCTCATTGGCAGCTGAGCGCGAGCTCGCGACGTCGCTTGCCTCACAGCAGGCTGGCGTGTTTGTCTCCTTCAAAAAGCACGGCGAGCTACGCGGATGCATCGGGACCATTGCGCCCGCCTGCAGCAGCGTGATTCACGAGATATGCCGCAACGCGGTAAGCGCGGGAACCGAAGACCCGCGCTTTATGCCCGTACAGGCCAGCGAGCTCGA
>JAITHV010000072.1 GCA_031279835.1 Coriobacteriales bacterium | reverse complement strand
CAGCCACGGCTATACTGGACGATGACCTTTTGTCTATTCACGTCACGTATACCAGAGGTGTTCGGACCATGACCAACAAGCTCAGCTCGCTTGGCATAGAGGACTACACACAGCTCATGCGCTCGGGCGCGCCGATGCCTCTGCGTAAGTACAAGATGTCGCTTTGGGGCGTCCTTTTCCTCATACTGCTCCTGCAGGCAGGGCTGTGGATCACCGCAGACTCGGTGTCGTTCTCGGAGCCGTGGCTCACGCCTGTCAGTCGCGCAGCGCTGTGCCTAACTGCGCTGCCGGCAGTCCCGCTCCTCGTTGCGACCCCCAACAAGCTGTTAGCGCGGTGCTACCGGTTCAGTGTCGTGATGCTGTTTGGCCTGGTCGTGTTCTTGCAACTGACGCTCGTGCTCTTCTTGACCACCCTTGTGGTAGTGGCAAACAAGCAGACGGCGCTCTATGTGACGACGGCAGCGTCCGTCTTGCTGTACGGCGTCTTCTTGAACGTCTGGGCAGTCATGAGGGGCCGTCGACAGCTGGCGCGCGGCGCCTACCGAGAAGACGGCGGCGGGTTTTTCAACATCAAGAACAAGGCGCGCAATGCGCGAGCATTACAGCTCGCCAACATTCTGGGCAAGGCGCTGCTGCCATGGGCGTTTGTGCTCGTGAGCTTCTCTTCTGTCGCCAACAACAGGGTCATGCGCGAGATACGCGGTCCCGCCCCGACGTATGTGCAGCAGGTGGCGGCGCCACTTCTGATCTTGCTGGTTCTACTGGTCGTGCTGAGCGGCTGTGCCGGTCTGACGTGGCGCACGTATGTCATGTTGCACATGAACCGAAGGCTCGGGCACCAGTTGCGCCTTGTCGAGGATCCGGGCAAGAGGCGCTAGGACACTGGCGCGAGGTGGCGGCTTGGCGCCGGCCGAGGGGCAGCCTGCCTCACAGACGCGCTTCAACTACGTCTGCGAGCAGGGCGGCATGGGCTGGCGTCGCATTGAGGGAAGGAAGGTAGCTGAAGCGCGCGCCGCGTCGCTCGACCTCGGCACGGACTACTTGGTCGATGTCGTAGAGCGTCTCGAGGTTGTCCACCGCAAAGCCCGGACAGCACAGCATGATCTCGGGGGCCCCCTCGTTCAGGCACTCCTCGACGACATCCTCCAAGAACGGCCCCAGCCAGCGGCGCGTGTCGTTGAAGCGCGAATGGAAGGCGCACCGCCAGCGGCCGCGGCCTATGTCAGCGGCCTTGGCCACGGCCTTAAGCGTCTCGTATGCCTGCTGACGGTACTGGTCGCCCTGGCGCAGATGCGCCAGCGGAATCGAGTGGAACGAGAAGACCAACTTGCCGTCGGGCTGCGACAAGCGAGCCAGTCCCTCGCGCGCCTGCTGCGCAATGGCCGAACGGTAGCCCGGGGTGTCATAGTAGCTTTCGACAAACGCGAGGTCAGGCCTAGAGCCAAAGTCTCGGCCAAGCTGCGACAACTGGCGTGCGAGCTCGTCGCTGATGCTTCCCGTGGTCGAATACGCGCTTTGTGGGTAGAGCGGCACCACCACAAGCCGGGTGACCCCCCGTTCGGCAAAGCACATGAGCGCGTCGCGTATAGACGGCGAGCCATAGCGATGAGCGGCCACGACTGTTGCCGAGGCATGCCCGCGCATGACAAGCTCGTCGCCCACCGCACGCTCGAGCGCCTCCGAGTGCAACTGGTACGGAGAGCCGTCAGGCGTCCAAACAGCCTGGTAGCGCGCTATTGTCTTGCGGGGACGAGTGTTGAGGATAATGCCGTGCAGCACCGGCTTCCAGAGCGCTGCCGGGAGGTCGACGATATGCCGGTCAGAGAGGAACCTCGAGAGGTAGGCGCGTATCGCCTCTACCGTCGGGGCATCGGGCGTGCCGGTGTTGACAAGCAGGACTCCCTCGCTCACGCGCAGGCATCCCTGCGCTTGCCTCGTCCTGCCTCAGGCAGTGTCATGCGTTGCCCCTCCTCGGTTCAGTCGGCATTCTGTAATCTGTCTCTGCTGTCCGGTCGCAGCGCTCAGGCTATACTATCAGATATCAATCCGACCTATTGTCCCTGAATACCCTCTGGGGGAAGGCCGCCATAGCCAATGAGCCGACAGACAAGATCCTCACGGTGCCGAACCTGCTCACGCTGCTTCGGCTTCTTTTGCTGCCCCTGTTCTTTTTTGTGTTCACGGTTGTGCGCGACGACGTGCTTGCCTTCGTCATCTTCCTGGTTGCGGCGAGCACCGACTTTCTCGACGGACTGGCTGCCCGCCGCCTTGGCCAGGTGTCGCGCATCGGCCAGCAGTTCGACCCGCTCGTAGACCGTCTCCTCATCATTGCGGGGGTCCTCGGGGTCTTTGTCCTCGGCAGGCTCCCCCTATGGGTGCTCGTGGTCTTTTTGTCGCGCGATGCCGTGCTGCTGTGCCTGACCGTCTACCTCAGGACCCGACTCAAGCGGCCATTCGAAGTGGTCTTTCTCGGCAAGCTCGCAACGGCGGTGGTCATGGCGGGCTTTTGCCTGCTCATACTCAACCTCCCGCAGCTGGACGGCGTGAGGCTTCTTGAGAGCCCTCAGCTGCCCGGTTGGGGAGAAGCCCCAGCATCTCTAGGGATGTGGCTGCTCTATGCAGGCACCGTGCTCTCGGTGGCAACGGCATGCGTCTACCTGCGAAAAGGATACCTTCTGTCTAAGGCTGCCTACACGCCGCACAAAGGCGCACGCAGCACGGGGCGCATGGCCGCGCCCTCCGACGCCCCTGTGCGCTTGAGCGCCCGGCCTTGGGCCGAGACGGCGCAGCGGCCAGCAAAAGGCACGGGCAGCGCGTGCCGTGCGGCCACGGGGCGCTCGTCGAGTCATGTGGCCGCAGAGCGGCCGTCAAGCCGAGCGCCCAAAGAGCCTGCGCACAAAAAGCATGCGTCCACGAAGGGCGCGGCTACGAAGGGCGCGGCCACGAAGGGCGCGGCCAAGAAGGGCGCGTCAGCAAAGCGCCCGTCGCGCCGCACGAAGAAGAGAGGGCTCTCGTCACACACGATGCGGGCGCTCATAGCGGTTTTCGTGCCCATGTTGCTGATAGGCGGCTTTTACGGCATCGACGCCCTGCTCTCTAACGGGCGAATCCATGGCGGCGTGTCAGTGGCGGGGGTAGACGTAGGCGGCCTGACAACCGAGGAGGCGTCTGAGCGGCTCCAAGAAGAGCTGACGTCGCGCGCCGACAGCCGCTTGGTCACCTTGTATCGAGACGAGCAGGGCATGCTGGCTGGGCCAAACGAGCAGACGGTCGATCTTGCCCAGGGCGTGACGGCCTATAGCGCGCCTGCAGAAGGCAGTGAGCCTCCTTCGTCTTGGTCGGTCTCGAGCGCCACGACCGGCCTTTCTGTTGACGGTCCTGCGCTTGCCGCCCGCGCCTTTGCGGTTGGGCGCGGCCCGGACTTCCTGCTCGGCCGGCTCGCTGCCACGTTTCAGGGCGTGAGGCTTCCCGGCTCGCTCGACTTCTCGCCCGCGCAGCTGGC
Organism: Coriobacteriales bacterium; assembly: GCA_031279835.1. Classification (GTDB taxonomy): domain Bacteria; phylum Actinomycetota; class Coriobacteriia; order Coriobacteriales; family UBA8131; genus JAITHV01. Next base: position 8,083 of record JAITHV010000072.1, on the reverse strand, counting down.
CGCGCTTGAAGAGACGCTCACGCTGGGGCTTGGCTGGCAGGTGCAGGAGGCAGACATCGCGCTCAGGGACGGCAGCTTTGCGGCAGTTGACGGCAAGGACGGGCTGGTCGCGGACCACGACGAGCTCGAGCGTTTGCTCGACGAGGCTTTTTTGGGCGACAACCCTGCGCTTGTGGTTCCCATGGAGCAAAAGGCGCGCCTCGTTGACGAGCATGCTGCCGCCCTCGTCGCACAGCAGGCAAACGCTGCCACCCTCGACCCCGTGGCACTGCTGTATGAAGGCGACTCTTGGGAGCTTTCGCGTGACGCCTTGCGCTCGTTGGTGGCCACGCACGTCGAGTACCACGACGGCGCCGAGGGCATGCGGGCAGACCTTGTCCCCACTCTAGACGCAGGCAAGCTGAGAGACGGCCTCACGTCGTATATCGGGGGAGTCACCTTGGGAGTCGCCCCCTCAGACGCGCGCTTTGAGTCTGACGGCGCAGGCGGCATTCACATAGTCGAGAGCGAGAAGGGAACAGGTGTAGACTACGACAAGCTGGCTATCGACCTTGGCGCAGTCGTGTTTCCTGCGAGCAGGCCTACGACTGCTGCTGTCGCGGCCACTGCGCAAAGCGCCCGCCGTGTGACCGTGCCCACCGGCGTGCTGGAGCCCGAGTTCTCGACTGCCGACGCGCGCGCCCTCAAGATAACTGACAAGATCGCGAGCTTTACCACCTACTACTCGTCTTCCACTGCGACGCGCAGGCACAACATTCACCTGGCGAGCAGCTATATCAACGGATCGCTCATCGCTCCAGGCTCTACCTGGTCGTTTCATACCACGGTGGGCGACTGCACGGCTGAGCGGGGATTTCAGCAAGACATCGCCATCGTGAACAACGAGCTTGTCGACGAGATCGGCGGCGGCGTCTGCCAGGTGGCAACGACGGTGTACAATGCCGTGTTCGAGGCAGGCCTGCCTATCGTCGAGCGCACGAACCACTCGCTGTACGTCGCCTACTACCCTGATGGCCGTGACGCTGCTGTTGCCTGGCCAGGCGTTGACCTGAAGTTCGAGAACAGCACGCCGGACTGGATGGTGCTTATCATGGAGTACGACTACTCGTCCCTCACCGCCACCCTGTGGGGCACTGACCCAGGCTACACGGTCGAGGCGATTACCGGCGAGTGGATGCAAGGCACGCCGTATGAGACCAAAGAGGTAGAGAACCCCGACATGCTCGAAGGCGAGCGCAAGGTCAAGACTGCTGGCAAGGACGGAAAGGTGATCAACGTGACGCGCATTGTGCGCGACAAGGACGGCAACGTCGTGCGCGAGTCGGTCATCAAGTCACGCTACAACCCCGTGCTTGAGGTTGTCGAGGTGGGCACCAAGCCCCGCCCGCCTGAGGAGAAGCCCCCCGACGACGCCATTGCTGATCCTGCTGACGACGACCCTGGCGGCAGCACCCCCTAGGGTTGGCAGAGGGGGTGACAGCCAGAACCGTCCCCAGTGTCACGCTTCTCCGTGACACGCTCTGAGACCCGGTCGCTGCGGCGTAAGATTATGCTGGTCTCAGACAAACAATCCTAGTATAATAGTCCCGCATCGTTGCTTCAGCACCGTGTCTGCTGGTCGCAAAAGGGAGGTGATTATATGATGGAGTCATCGGGAGATGCGCTCGTCTTGCAGTCGCCTGTGGCCAAAAAATCCGCGTCGCCTCATCATGTGCACGAAGCCCAAGGGGAAGGAGGGGCCGCTGCGCAATCGTACGGAATGAGGATTCTGCCCATTACGGGATACTCGCTTTACTTGGTGGCGACCATATTCTTAGTCTGGCCTGACTCGCCGCTCTTGTTTTCTGGCATGACCACTGAGGCGGGGCTTGCTGCCTCACGTTATTATCAGTGGACTTTACTGCCGGTGTACTCGGTCTCCTTTGCCTTCTGGTCACTCTATGCTTGGTTCAGACCTGCTGCCAAGAAGATGCTCTTCTCTATCGTCTACGCTGCGTCGATGGTCACTGGAGCGCTCTTGCTCTTGTGCTCGCTTTCTCTTGAGAGTGGGACGAGCGTGGCCTTGCTCGCTGGGGTATTTTTAGGATTTGGGTTAGGGAGTCTTTCGATGACGTGGGCGCGCATATTCTCGATAATGGACTTCTTCAATTCGAGCACGGGAATCGTGGCCTCGGGCATCACCGCCGCTGTTCTCTACTTCATCTTGTCGACGCTTTCGGCGCACTTGGCGCTTTGGTTGGTCATAGCTGCTTTTGTTCCCATAGTCGCTGTTATAGCGCCGCTGCTCATCAAGCTGAACCGGTTTGACCATCCGGCATTCAACCATCGGCCCTCTCTGAACAAGGAGCGTTATGCCAAGCAGCTGCATAGACTCTGGCGACCTTGCGTGTACGCTGTGGCCTCGGCCTTTGTCTGGGGCTTATGCCGATCATATTGCGCGCAGGCGGCTTCGCCCATCGAGCTTGTGCACTATACGGTCCTCGGGTTCCTCGTGGCGTTTTTTGCCCTGATCTTCACCTGGCGGGTCTTCAATGACCGCTATGGCTTTATTCGGAGCTATCGCGTTTTCGTGGTTCCCTTCATGACCTGTGCGCTGCTGCTGCCGTTTTTTGGCAAAGACTTCTGGATGCTCTTTTTGTCGGTGTCGTCGTTCATGTTCTTTTTTGCCTTTGCTCTGATACTGCTCATCTGTTGCAGAGACGCCGACAACCGCAACGTGCATCCGATGGTCGCGTGGGGGCTGTTCTCGTCAGCGACCGCGCTTGCGTCCTATGTGTTTGGCTACCTGCTTCTCAGCCAGCTCATCGAATACCTCTCAACTGCGCACAGCATAGACCCGAGCATCGTCATGGCATTGGTATATGTATACGTAGTCTCATTAGCATTATTTGTGGTCCATCACAAAAAGACTGCCCAAAAGCGAGAAACACAATCCGTTGTGCCAGGTGAGCAGATCATCGAGCTGGCAAAAAAATACGCTTTGACATCCCGGGAGATCGACGTCGCCGAGCTTCTGGCAAAAGGGCGCGACGTCTACTATATCAGCGAGAAGCTGGTCATATCGATCAACACAGTTCAGTACCACTGTAGGAACATCTACAAAAAGCTAGGGATTCACCGCAAACAAGAGCTGATCGACATCTTCAACAACGAGGTAACTACGCGCACAGGCGCTTCTGGGGCCAGGGATCCTCACCGGTGAGCAGCGCTTCGTCTCAAAAGCCTCTTGAGGCGCCTGATGACATCGCCATGGATGCCGCCGTCTGACTGATACAGCTTGATGTCGCGCGCCTTGCAGGCCTGGGCCTGGGCCTCAAAAGCCTCGTAATGCCCCGGGCCTTCCTGCGACTCCCGTAACGCTGCGGCACGCCAAAGCTTCTCGTCGCTGATCAGCGCTTGTGCCTCTTTGCTTCTTGCGGCAGGGACGAAGATGTTCATGCCGTAGTTCTTGTTCATCTTCTCGGGGATAAACACTGCGAGGAACACGTGGTTCTCTCGCGTCGAGCCGAGGTCGATGCCATAGAGTGGGATGTCGTTTTCTCTGAACAGGTTGGCCATCCCGTCATACTGCCACGTATAGGTGATGTTCGCCACATAAGACCAGGTTGTCCTTTTGTACTCTCGCAGGTCAGCCATGGTGGTAAAGCCGCGTCGCCTTCCCATGCGTCCTCCCATCGTCCTTGCGTATTGCGCATGCCGTGCGTTGTGTGCCGTTTATACGATACGGCACGCGACAACGGGGCAAAACACAGATTTTATGTGGGATCAGACACCAGAGACTACCCGTCCGATGTGGTTTCAGCCAGGTGAGCGCTCTGTACCATTAAATACCCAACCAGGACGAGAGGAGTCTGACCGTGTGCTTTAGACCAGCAGATATCAGCCAAGTACAAGTTTGCCCGCATTGCGGAAAGGAGCTGAGGATCATCAAGGACATCCTTCAAAAGGAGTGTCCGTTCTGCAAGACGCCTTTGAGCGCTAGCGACTTGAAGAGCATCGCGCCCGCCGTTTCTGCGCCCTCGCCCGCAGCAGCCTCCGTAAGGCCGGGAATGCCGCAGGTGCCCAAGTCACCTCCCGCGCCAATAGCTCCACCGGTGCCAATAGCTCCACCAGCGCCGAAGCCACCGCAGGCGACGAACGCAAGCGACACGACTCACAAAAAGGAGGTGGGGTAGGGATGTCAGATTATCTGTCTGACAAGGAGCGCGAGAAAGGCGAGCCAGAGCTGCTGATGACTACGAGCCAAAAGATTGAGTGTCCCAGTTGCGGGAAGAAGCTCAACATCAACGGCGGCGTCAAGCCAAAAGCCTGCCCGTTTTGCCGCAAGCCGCTTGCGAGCGACTGAAAAGCGGTGCGCGATTGTGACAAAAGCCAACAGACAGCCAGAGACTAGGAGGACAAAACATGCGAATGCCAAAAGGAGAATGGAAAGTCGGCACCAAGGATGACTACTATGTGAGAACGAGCGCCTGGTCGGCTCCCGGCTGCCACCCCGTGGGATGCGGGCTGATCCTTCACATCGAGGATGGCAAGCTCACCGGTGTCGAAGGCGACAAAGACCACCCGCTCACACAGGGACGCCTTTGCCCACGTTGCCTTGCGCTGCCAGAAGTGGTCAACCACCCCGATCGCATCCTGTATCCCATGAAGCGCGCGCGCAAAGACCGTGGCAAGAACACTTGGGAGCGCATCACTTGGGACGAGGCGCTTGACCTCATAGTCGAGAAGGTGGAAGAGACCCGCGAGCGCTATGGCTACGAAGGCGTGCACACCTTCGGGGGAACCGGGCGCGAGGCGACGTTTTACTACCCGGTGCTGAGCTACTCGGTGTTCCAGTCGCCGAACGTCTCCACCGTGATAAGCGGTGACTCGTGCTACGGGCCGCGGTGCATGATAACAAATTTTATTCTCGGAACAGGATATCCTGAGATCGACCATGCCGCCTACTTTCCAGATCGCTACGACGACCCGCGATTTGTGCTGCCTGAGTACGTGATGGTCTGGGGCAAGAACCCCATCGTCTCGAACCCTGACGGTTTTTTTGGCCATGCGCTTATCGACATGATGAAGCGCGGGACCAAGCTCATCACTGTTGACCCCCGCATAACTTGGCTCGCCTCACGGGCAGAGATCACCTTACAGCTGCGCCCCGGCACCGACACGGCGCTGCTCATGGCCATGCTCAACGTGGTCATCAACGAGGGGCTGTACGACAAGGAGTTTGTCGAGAAATGGTGCTACGGTCTCGAGGACCTAAAAGAGCGCGTGCAGGATATGCCGCCTGCAAAGGCGGCGGCCATAACATGGGTTCCTGAGGAGAAGATAATCCGCGCAGCCCGTGTGTTTGCTCAAGCAAAGAGCGCCTCGATCCAATGGGGGCTGGCGACCGAGATGAGCCAAAACGCAGTCCAGACTTGCCAGTGCATATTGTACCTGTGTGCCTTGACAGGCCGGATTGACGCCCCGGGTGGCATTTCGGTCGGTCCCAAGGCTTCGCTCACGGGCAAGTGGCGCTACGAGCAGATCAAGTGGGTCAACCCCGAGCTCATCGACAAGCGCATTGGCAACGAGGAGTACCCAGTCTCAAAGTCGGCGCTGACCAACTGCCTGGCCGACACGGTGCTTGACGCGCTCGAAGAGGAAGACCTCAAGATCGGCATGGTGTGGATCAACAGCTCGAACGTCTGGAGCTGCCCGGGAGCAGTGCCTGAGCGATGGCTTGCAGCATTATCACGCGTAGAATTTATTGTCGCACAAGACATATTCTTAACGCCAGCTAACATGTCGGTAGCAGACCTCGTGTTGCCGGTCTCGACGTTCGCAGAACACGACGGGCTCGTCTTGCCGCACTTTGGCCGCAACGCCCCATACCTCGGCGCCATCAACAAAGCTGTAGAAGTGGGGGAGGCGCGCTCGGACTTTGAGACGGTCATGGCCCTCGGGAAGCGCTTGAACCCTGATGCGTTCCCCTGGGAAACCGTCGAGGAGTTTCTCGATTACTCGGTCTACGGCAACGGGTTCTCGTTCGATGACCTGCGCAAGATGGGCCAATTCCAGCCAGACTACTCCTACTACAAGTATGAGAGCGGCAAGCTCCGCGAGGACGGCGAGGTGGGGTTTGACACGGTGACCGGCCTCTTTGAGTTGCGCTCGCTGCAGTTCGAAGCCTGGGGAGAAGACCCGCTGCCCTACTACCAAGAGCCTACGTTCAGCCCCTATGCGACCCCCGATCTCGCGCAAGACTACCCGCTCGTGCTGACTACGGGGGGAAGGAAGTACACCTCGTTTCATTCGGAGCACCGTCAGGTTCCCACGCTTCGCGAGATCGACCCATGGCCCATTGTGCAAATCCATCCCGATACCGCTGCCAAAAATGGCATTTCGGACGGTGACTGGGTGTGCATCGAAAACCAGTACGGCTCATGTCGCCAAAAGGCAAAGCTGACCTATGCCGTTGACCCGCGTGTCGTGCATGCCGAGCACGCATGGTGGTATCCCGAGCAAGACATGGAACTCCCCAACCAAGGCGGGGCCTTCAAGTCGCAGATCAACAACCTGATGCCGCATTTCATGACCGGCAAGCTCTATATCGGGTCGCCCTACAAATGCCTGATCTGCAGGGTCACAAAAGTAAGCGGACTCGACGACTGACAACCCTGCAAGCCAAAAGAATGCGAGGTACTGAGATGGCAAAGAACGCCTTGTTGATAGATTACGAATACTGCACAGGCTGCCACAGCTGCGAAGTGGCATGTCGAAACGAGAAGAGCCTAAAAAAAGGAGAATGGGGGATCAAGCTCACAGAATACGGTCCTCTCCCGCTTCCTGGCGACAAGTGGGACTACCATTTTGTGCCCATTCCCACACTGCGCTGCGACCTGTGCAGCAACCGCGTCGCCGCAGGCGACGAGCCGGCCTGCGTCAAGCACTGCCTTGCGTTTTGCATGCAGTACGGGACGATCGAGGAGATGGCGCAAGCAGCAGAGAGACTCGGTAACCGTGTCGCGATTTTTGTCCCCTAGCCCTTGTGGGCAACAAGCAACACGCGCGACTCACCGCATCACTCACCAAGTGACTCACAAGGAGGACCCATGTTAGCAGTAGAAGCTGATCCTGCTCCCGCAAGAAAAAAAGGCCTGCACTACGGTTTCATGATCATTGCTGCCGGCTTCCTGACCCAGTTTGTATTGTTGTGCTGCCAGCGCATGCCCGCGTTGACGCTTGAAAACATCAGAGTCGCCCTCAACATCAGCTACACGGAGGTCGGCCTTATCACCTCATGGTTCACCGTGTTCTACGCAGGCGGCGCGTTTTTGTGGGGGTACCTCAACGACGCGATAGGCGCGAAGAAGACGCTGAGCCTCGCTGCCGCTGTTGCCGCCATTGGCCTTGTGGCCTTTGGGGCGTTCGCCCAAAACGGGCTGCTTGTCGCCGTGATCGTCTGGTCGGTCGCGGGGCTGGGCTGCGCGGGCCTTTATATGGCCACCCTGCCTGTATTGATCGCAAACTGGTTTGCGCCAAAGAGGCGTGGCTTTGCCATGGGGCTCATCACTCCGGGCGGCAACGTCTGCTCCATCGTTTTGGGTCTGGTGGTTCCCACGCTCGTGGTGAGCTCAAGCTGGCAGGTTGGGTTTATTGTCGTGGGCGTGTTTTGCGCTCTGGTCACCGTCTTTATCTTTGCTTTCGTGCGGACCTATCCTTCAGAGAAAGGACTGGCACCCTACGGCTCGCCTGCAGGCACGCAGGCTGCCCCTTCTCCCAACGTAGAGACGCTGCAGGAGGAGAAGGATGCCAGGCAGAAGCCCGAGAAGGATGCCGGGCATAAGGCCGGGCAAAAGGCCGTGCAAAAGACCGCCCGCCTCTCCAACTTCGCCCATGTCTTGAGAAGCGGGATCACCTGGCACTTCGGAGCACTCTATACCATATATCAGATAGGCTATATGGTTTCGACAACTTACTATGTAGCCTCTACTATCTATGCAGGCTATACCCCTGTGGAAGCAGGGCTGGGCATCACGTTCGGCGGCCTGGCGACCGTGGTCTCTCTGAACGTGTTCGGCAACCTTTCCGACAGGATTGAGCG
>JAITHV010000103.1 GCA_031279835.1 Coriobacteriales bacterium | reverse complement strand
TCAACCCGCATGATGCCCCGGAAGTTCCTGCTGCGTCAGCAACCGTCTTGATGACGCCACGCGACTGCACCGACTGCCATCGCGTCGATGCCGCGCCGGTGCTCACCTGCAATTCCTGCCATGACTACGCGCTCCCGCAGGGATGGGAGGCGCCTGGCAGCTCATAGCGTCAGGCATGGGGGAACATTTGGCAAGACAATGAACAATCGAGGCACGCGCGCAGGACGCGGAGGCAGCGACACGCGCCTGAACAGGGCGCGGCCAGCCTCGCGGGCGCCACGACGTCAGCTATACCGTGCCTGCAGCCGCTCAATGGTCGCGATGATGTCTTCCTTGGCTTGCTCGTAGTTGTCGGGGAACGCCCCCTGCCCGCTATACCTCAGGAATGTCTTTGGGTATTGCAGGGCGAGGAGAAAGCCGTCGTCGCCGTTGTTGTTGTTGTTGCCGCCGCCAGAAGCGGCCTGTGCGTCAGAGGCGTACTCGGGCAGCCAGTCCCTCATCTCGTGCTCGTCCCATATTCGTTCTGCCGACCAGAGCTCGTTGGCCGACACCTCCACAGGGTATCCGTCCAGCAAGGCGCCGTCTTGGCGTATGTACAGGAGCGCCCTGGCGTCCGGGTTCTCTCCCAACACGTCAAGCGACATGATCTCGTACTCCGTCACCGGGTTAGAGCCAAAGCAAAAGTAGAAGTCCTGCAAAAAGAGATTGAAGGATTCCGGCACTGCGGGCGCGTCATACGACATGGCGTCGTCCAGGTCGTTCATCTCAGAGAACGCGGCAATCACCGAGTCTGGGGGGCTGCTCGCTGGGTCGTACAAGAGCGCGTAGGAGCGGCCTTCGCCATGCATTACCTCGACGACGTGGGAGGCGGCGCCTTCTCCCACTACCGCTCCGCCGTTTTTCTTGTACTCTGGATACATGCCCACGTCCACAACGGCGAACAGCGCGCCCTCGCTATAAAGTACGCTGGCATAGTCCAAGTCAAACCAAAAACTGCCTCGCACTGCCTCATGCAAGAAGTACGGGCGCACCTGCGCCACATGCGCGCCCTCGAAGTGCTCGATGAGTATCCTGCAGTACTCGTCCGTGTTGGCCATGGCCACGCGTGCCACTTCGTCGCTTGACGGCTGGTAGATCCCCGGCTGCTTCTTCACGTCCCACAGGGAGGCATGCTTGGGATAGTTGTCGTCTTTGGCAAGCACGCGCAGCGAGTACAGCCCTACGTTGTCGCTGCTGTAATCGTCTTTGTCGTAAATGGCCATCGAGAGACTGTAGTCATCAGCGGTAGTGCTGAAGTCACACCAGGCAGTGACCAGTTCGACCGACTTGCCGTAGCGCACACTCTCGCTTGAGCCCCATGTCAGCTTACCCACCTCGACGATCTCGTCCTCCACCAGCTCGAACAAGTAGTCTATGCCTCTATCGACGTCTTCTACCGTGTTGAGCACATGTTTTGAGAAAAGCTCCCTGATCTTTTGTCGATCGTTGCTCTTGAGCGCTTCAATAATGCTCTCCAGATGATAATCCGCCGCGTCGCCCTCGGTGAATACCGCCGTGCGCGGCAGCGTGAAACAAGACGCAAGAAGCAACGAGACAACGAGCAGCGGCACGAGAATCAGTTTGCGTGTCATGTCCTACCTCCACTTCACAACGTATCCTATTGTACAAGCCCTTTGCGCTTTTAATTGGCAAGACTCGTACATCGCTCGGCACACAAAGAAAGCCGCCGCCATGGTGCATGGCGGCGGCTGCGGTGTCCTGGTGGGCCGTGAGGGATTCGAACCCGCGACCTTGGGATTAAGAGTCCCCTGCTCTACCAACTAAGCTAACGGCCCAGAAACAACGGTTTGTCCAAAGGACGAATACGAAGTATACCATGAGGCCAGCAAGGCGCGTACGAGAATTTTCGACGGTGCCGTCATCTGTCGCTGTCGCTGTCGCTGGCTTCCGCTACCGATCGATCTTCTCCAGGGCCAGCTGCGGAACTGAGGCCTTATCCATAAACGACCATCCGACCACAAGCTGCTTGCTCGCGCTGACACGCAGGTAGTCTCCCGGCTGCGGCATGCGCGTAACTTCGCCTTGCATCACCAAAAACTCCAGGTCGCGCAGCTGCCCAGCAGGGTCGCTGGCGCGAAGGCGATAGGTCTTGCCGAGCCCAAATAACTCGCCGCTGTCTGAGCGGACAGGCTCGAGCGTCATAGCAATGTCGGGTACCTTCGCGTAATAGTCGGTGCCCTGGTAGCGGTCGTCACAATACTGCTTGACCTGAAACGCGGCAAACACGACGACTGCCACCACCGCGAGCGTGACCATGAACCGCACGCCCACTCTCTTGTTTTGTGCCATCTTTAAAACTCAAGCTCCTTCTTGTGAAACGCCAGGACCGACAAGCACGCGGCCGCGATGACATACACTCCGAGCGCGATGCAGGGAGCGGCCTGCGACGTGCCGTGAATGAGCCCGTCGCGTATCTCTGAACTGAGGTTGACCAAAAGAAAATTTTTGAGATCAGGCGCCAAGCTCTGCACAAAGTCAAGGCTCAACACCATAAGGACCAAGCTGCCGAGAAAATTCGACGCCAGGAGGATGAACAGCGTCATGGCAAAGACCGTGCGCTGGATCCCATAGGCCGCGATGCATGCAATCGCCGAGAAACCGACGGCAAGCAGCAGTGCCCGCAGGGCAAATGCATACGGAACTCCGAGCATGCTCAGTTCAAGGGGGGCGCCCAATAGGGCATAGACCGCGTACATGAACAAGGGGACTATTCCGAAGGCAACAGCGCAGAACAAGGTCATCAACACCAGTTTGGATATGACGATGAGCGCCCGCGGGATGCCATGCCCGATAAGCGTGGCCAGGTTGCGCGACCCCAGGTCGTCAGTAATGACGGCGCTGAACAGGTAGCCTCCAAAGAAGAGGGGCAGCACTTCAAAGTACGTGTTTGAGTCTACATGAAACGTGAACTCGTTAAAGCCGCCTGACCTGATATACGTGATCAGGACAAAAACGACGGCTATGGCGCCAAAATAGATGTACAGGCTGCGCTTGCTGAGCACCCGAATGATCTCTGCGCCAAGATATCTAAGCATCATGGCCGCCTCCTGTCAGCTTGATGAAGTACTCTTCAAGAGTCATCTCTTGCGGGCTAAGACGGTACAGCTCGACGCCCTCTTCCACCAGCGCGCGCGCGACCTTGTGCGGCACGTCACAGTGCCCGTCAAGGATCAGGCGGCCGTCGCCAGCTGTTGCTGCCATGCCGAGCTTGCCTTGGAGCACCGCGAGAGCGCGGGCAACGTCGTTGACTTCGACCACAAGCGACTTCTTGGTTCGCTCATGAAGGTCGGCATGCGATATCTCCTTGACAAGCACCCCCTCTTCAATAAAGCCAAACCGCGTTGCCACGAGGTCGAGCTCGCTCAAAATATGCGACGAGATGATGAACGTGGTGCCCTTTTCGCGGTTGTGCGACGTGATCACGGCGCGCATGTCGGCGATCCCTTGGGGGTCAAGCCCGTTTATGGGCTCGTCGAGCACAACGATTGGAGGGGCGCCGAGCAGCGCAGCGGCTATGCCGAGACGCTGCCTCATTCCCATTGAGAAGGCCCGAAACGGCTTCTTTACGCCAGATAGGCCAACGATGTCGAGCAGGCGCCCGACCTCGCCTTTGGCATGTACCGCCTTGACGCGACAGAGGTACTTGAGGTTTTGACGTGCGCTCAGGTACGGAAAAAACGTCGGGCTTATCATGAAACCGATCTGACGACGCGCTGCGCTTGAGCCTACTGCACGCGTGCTTGATGCGCCGTCTTGGCCAAGTGAGAC
>JAITHV010000126.1 GCA_031279835.1 Coriobacteriales bacterium | reverse complement strand
GTCATCAAGCTCGCCGACCGCCTTCACAACATGCGCACGCTCCAAGCGCTCAGCGAGGACCGCCGGCTGTTCAAGGCCCGTGAGACCATGGAGGTCTACGCGCCGCTCGCTCACCGACTTGGCATCAACTCTCTCAAGTGGGAGCTCGAGGACCTCTCCTTTTACCACCTTGAGCCGACGCGGTTTCGCCAGGTGCAGGTCATGGTTGCCGAGTCACGCGGCGCGCGCGAGACCTACCTCGAAAAAACCATCGAACAGCTCTCTGTCGAGCTGGAGAAGCTTGGCGTCACCGCAAAGATCACCGGCCGCCCCAAGCACCTGTACTCCATCTACCAAAAGATGGTGGAGAAAGGCAAGGACTTCTCGGAGATCTACGACCTTATCGCCTTGCGCATCATCGTGGACACGGTGCCGGACTGCTACTCGAGCCTCGGTGCCGCGCACAACATCTGGCGCCCGGTCCCTGACCGCTTCAAAGACTACATCGCCGCGCCAAAGTTCAACGGCTACGAGAGCCTGCACACGACAGTCATCGGCCCGGCCGCACGGCCGCTCGAGATACAGATCCGCACCAAGGAGATGCACAACACGAGCGAATACGGCGTTGCGGCGCATTGGCGCTACAAGGGAGGCAAAGGCGAGCGGTTTGACACCGTGTTTGACGAGCAGCTCCTGTGGCTTCGCCAGATACTCGACTGGGCGGACGAGACGGCTGACCCCAAGGAGTTCCTCGACTCGTTCAAGCACGAGCTGGTCTCCACCGAGGTCTTCGTCTTCACACCCAAGGGCGAGGTGGTCAACCTGCGCACCGGCGCCACGGCGATAGACTTCGCCTACGCCATCCACACCGAGGTAGGCAACCATTGCGTGGGCGCCAAGGTCAACGGGAACATCGTGCCCCTCAGCTACGAGCTGCAGATGGGCGACCGCGTCGAGATCCTCACGCAAAAAAGCTCTGGCCCTTCGCGCGACTGGCTCAACATCGTGCGGACCCCCTCGGCCCGCCAAAAGATCCGCAGCTACCTCTCGCGCATCAGCCGAGGCGGCGACATACTCAAGGGCCACGACATGCTTGCCCGCGAGATGCGCAAGCACGGGCTCGGCATTTCTTCGTCGCGCTCGGTCAAGGCGCTTCGTCAGATATGCGAGGAGATGGGGATAAACACCACCGACGACCTGCTCGCGCAGATCGGCGCCGGCAAGCACTCCTCAAAACAGGTCGCTAACCGCCTGCTGCGCGTCCTCGTCAAGCAGGTCGAGGAGCCGCAGCCTTCTCCTGCCAAGATCGCCGGCGTGCCGGAGCTTACGACCGGCGCCTTTGCCGCCGTGCGCCAGCGCAGCAAAGAGCCCAAGTCTGGCTCGTCGGGCGTTGTCGTCAAAGGCCTTGACGACGTGCTCGTGCGGCTCTCGCACTGCTGCAACCCCGTGCCGGGCGACGAGATCATCGGCTTCGTGACGCGCGGGCGCGGCGTCTCGGTGCACCGATCAAACTGTCCGAACGCAAATGCCTTGCGCGCCACGCCTGAGCGCATCATCGACGTCAGCTGGGCCGGGCATCCCCCGGCGCGCACGTATAACGTCGAGATCTTCGTGGAGGCCCTTGACCGCATGAGGCTGCTGCAAGACGTGATAACGACGCTCACGAGCTTTGGCGTCTACATCTTAGGCACAACGACCTCGAGCCATCACGACGGCTTCGTCGAGATGCGCCTGCTCTTCGAGATGGGCGAGGTCGCCCAGATGGACAATATTTTGTCAGAGCTGCGTGGCGTAGACGGGGTGATAGACGCTCGGCGCATGCTCGCTGGCGACGTCGTGCGCCAGCATCGGGAATTCTAGGAGTTACGCATGATTATTGAGACTGTTGTTGTGACGGTTGACCCGTTCTCGCGCTTTTTGATGAACTGCTACCTCTTGTCAGCGGACGGCGACGCGACGGAGGTGCTGGTGGTAGACCCTGGCGCCGAGCCCGAGCGCATTCTCACACGGCTCGCCGGAAGGAAGATCAGCGCCATCGTGCTCACGCATCGCCACTTCGACCACATCGGCGCTGCGGCAGAGCTTGCCGCCCTCAGCGACGCGCCTGTTTATGCGCACCCCCTCGACACGGAGGCGATCGAAAAGTCCCGCTTGCCCCAGCTGCTCGGCGGCAGGGGAGGCGCCCTGCGCGTGAAAGTCGACCACAGCCTCAACGACGGGGACGTGCTCGAGGCGTGCGGGCTGCGCCTCGAGGTCCTTCACACTCCGGGACACTCTGCCGGGAGCATCTGCCTGTATCACGCAGAAGACGCCGTGCTCGTGTCGGGCGACACGATCTTTCGGGGGACCACCGGCCGCACCGACTTGGAGAGCGGAAGCCCTGCTCAGATGCATTCCTCGCTCAGGAAGCTTGCCAAGCTCCCCGACGAGACGGTGGTGTACCCTGGCCATGAGGGCAAGACGACCATTGCGCATGAGCGCACCCGCTCGTTGATCGAGTACTGACTTGCGCTGACCGTGCGCTGGTCGTGCCCTGGCTGAGCGCTGACCGTACGCTGGTCGTGCCCTGCTTGAGCTCTGTCGGCCTTTGTGAGGCTTAAGGCCGCAAGGGGACCTGTTGATCTGTCACAATGGTGTTGCGCGAACACGTCCTGTGCGCGCGCCCATCGACCGAAAGGATCACGAGGCGCTCATGTACCTAGCATTAGTCCAGTTCAACCCAAAAACAGGCGCCCTGCGCTTGAACGCGCAGCGCATGCTCGAGCTCGTGGACGAGCTTGCCGAGTTGCCGTATCCGCCCGACCTCGTCGTGTTTCCGGCGTACGCGCTTACCGGGGTGCGCGTCGGCGGCCTTCTCCACCACGACGCCTTTGCCGCCGAGTGCATGGACGTGACGCGCGAGCTCATCGCCAAGTTGCAGCTTCCCACGTTGTTTGGCGCGATGATCCCGCGCCCGCTCGAGGACCGCTACAGCTTTGTGTGTGAGCCCGAGGTCATATACTGCCGTGACGGCTCGGGCGGCGCGCTCGGCTTCGTTGACATCCACAACCGCTGGAACTACGACCGTTATGCCGCGAGCATCGACATAGAGATAGACGGCAGCACGCTCACCGTCATGCTCGACGACTTTCCTGACCCTGAAGACGACTTCACGCGCTCCAATGCAATAATTATTATGCTTGCCAAAGAATATGAGGAGACGGAGACGATGCTTACCTCCTCAACGCAGCTCAGCGTGCTCAAGGAGCATGCCGTCACGCAAGGCACCTGGGTTGCCTGTGTGAACCTGGTGGGCGGGCAAGACGACTCGGTCTACGACGGGGCTAGCGTTGTCATCGACGCAGAAGGCTGTGTGCGCGACTCTGCCGAGGCCTTCGTGGAGCAGGTGCTGACCGTCAACCTCGACCTCAGCGCCGGAAGGCGCTCCCTGCGCGGGCAGACGCGCAAAGACGCGGACGGCATGAGCCCGAATGCAGAGCAAGAGGCCTCGCACGACGCCAAGATTGTCAGGCCGCTGCTGCCCTATGAGGCCGATTGGCAGGCGCTTGTGGTTGCCATCCGCGATTACGTGCACAAGAACGGCTTCGATGACGTCGTTTTGGGGATATCGGGAGGGATCGACTCGGCGGTAACGGCGGCGCTCGCTGTGGACGCGCTCGGGCCTGAGCACGTGCACGGCATACTCATGCCTGGTCCCTACTCGACGCCCGCAAGCGTTGAAGACGCCGAAGAGCTCGCCTCACTGCTGGGGATGCCAACCGTCCTTCTCCCCATACACGACGCCTTCAGCTGTCTTTGCTCCATGAGCACGCGCGCGATCGGCTCGGAGGGATCCGGCCTTGCGCGTGAGAACCTGCAGGCGCGGCTGCGCGCTGTCGTGCTCATGCACCTCTCGAACACGTACGGCTGGATGCTCCTCAACACGGGGAACAAGTCCGAGGCCGCCATGGGGTACTCAACGCTCTATGGCGACACAGCGGGTGGGTTCGCACCGCTCGGCACCGTCTACAAGACCGACGTATACGGGCTTGCGAACTGGCGCAACGAGCAGTCGAGGCGTATTCCTGAGGCGATTGTGGCAAAGGAGCCGAGCGCCGAGCTGCGCGAAGGGCATCGCGACACCGACAGCCTGCCGCCCTATGACGTGCTCGACCGCATCTTGCGGCTGCATATCGAGGACGGCTTTGGCGTTGACGAGATCCTCGAGGTGTCTCACGAGCAGGCAGGGGAGCAACCGCTTGACCCCAAGCTGGTGCTCTCGGTGCTCAGCACCGTCAGCAAAAACGAGTTCAAGCGACGCCAGGAGCCGCTGTCGCCAGTGTTCAAGGGCATCGAGCTGTCGACCGAGCGCGGCTGGCCAGTCACGAACGGCTTTGTAGACCGCGACCGGCAGATCGCGGCCCATGCAGACATCTACGGCTTCTTGGGCAAGATCTACCTCAACGACGGGCCGCAGGGCTCTGACATACTGGAGAACTGAGACGTGCCACAGACTGACGGCACGGTCCTTGGCGGGCAGCGCTCTAGAAAGGCGTCCGTCGGCGCCGTCGGGCTGCTCACAGCAACGGCGTTCATATGGGGCATGTGCTTCGTGGCGCAGCGCTCTAGCATGGAGCATGTGGGCCCCTTGCTCTTCAACGGCATCCGACAGGCGCTTGGGGCGCTTACGCTCGCAGCAGCCATCGGCATCATGGTGCTGGCGGCGTGCCTGCGCAAGCGGTATTGGCCGGGCGGACGCACCGCAAGGGGATCGGAGGCGGCAGACAAGGGCTCGGCTGCGGCAGACAAGGGCGGGACGGGGCGCACGACGTTTTGGCGGCGGCAGCTGTGGCGGATCTTGCTGCCTGGCACTGCGTGCGGCGCCGTGCTCTTTGTCGCAAGCAACCTACAGCAGGCCGGTATGGTGTACACAACAGCCTCAAAGGCAGGGTTCATCACCACGCTGTATATTGTGCTTGTGCCCCTCATCGGCATGGCGTTTCGGCACCGTACGCATTGGAACACCTGGCTGAGCGTCCTCATTGCGGTTGTAGGGCTCTACTTCCTGTGCATGTCAGAGGGTCTTGAAGTCGCGCCCGGTGACGCCATACTGCTGTGCAGCGCACTTTTTTGGGCACTTCACATACTGTTTGTTGACCGGTTCGTGGCAGGCCTGCGACAAAAAGATGTCATGTGGCTGTGTGTCGTGCAGTTCTCTGTCGCTGCGGTCCTCTCGCTGCTGGTCGCGCCGGCACTTGACCAGCTCTTTGTTCCCCGACCTGTGACACTTGATGCCCTTACGGTGATCGCGCCTGAGATCGCGTATGCAGGCGTGTTGTCTACGGGGGTCGCCTTCACGTTGGCGGCGATCGGCCAAAAATACGCCGCCCCTTCAGCAGCGGCGATCGTCATGAGCCTTGAAGCGGCCTTTGGTCTTTTAGGAGGCGTCGTGCTGCTGAGCGAGGCATTGTCGCTGCGCGAGGCGGTCGGCTGTGTGCTCATGTTCTCGGCCGTGACGCTTGCGCAAGTGCAGTTCAAACGGCGCAAGCTAAAACGTCGTGCTGCGTGAAACAAGACGCCCTGAACTGGTGTTCGTCGCCCGAGCCCTTCGCCCGAGCCCTATTCATTGCAAGTATTTCGGTATACAATGGTAACCAACATTGGAAGACAGCATAACGCACAACCGCCCGAGCGCGGACCAAGAAAGGAGGACCCATGCCCCTATTGACAGCAGAACAGGTTAGGGTTCCAGCGGATGTCATGCCCGAGGCGCGTGACGTGTACATCGACAACATGCTGGCAGCGACGCGAGGCACAGGACGGCTTATGCTGTTTGCCTGCGACCAGAAAATCGAACACATGAACGGTGACTTTTACGGTGAAGGCATCCACAGCGACGACAACGACCCTGAGCACTTGTTCCGGATCGGCTCACTAGGAACCATCGGCGTGCTTGCAGGCCAGCGCGGGCTGATTGCCCGCTACGCGAGCGATTATCCTAACATAAACTATCTAGTAAAAATGAACTCGAAGACCAACCTAGTGCCATCGACCGCAGACGACCCGTACTCGCCTTTGCTGACCTCGCTTGAGCCGGTGCTCGCCATGCGCGAGGCGGGCGTCAACATCGTCGGCGTGGGCTACACCATCTATCTTGGCTCTGAGTATGAGGCCACCATGATGTCCGAGGCTGGCGAGCTCATCGCCGACAGCCACGCAAACGGGCTCATTGTCGTGTTGTGGATCTACCCGCGCGGAAGGTCGGTTAAGGACGAGAAGGACGCCGACCTCATCGCAGGCGCCGCCGGCGTCGCCTTGTGTCTCGGCGCGGACTTCGTAAAGGTGAACCCGCCCAAGCCGCTCGACTCGCAAAGCTCAGCTGAGCTGCTTGTGCGGGCGTCGAGTGCTGCTGGCCGCACCGGCCTAGTATGTGCCGGCGGCTCGACGGTGGACGCAGACAAGTTTCTCACACAACTGTATGAGCAGATCCATGTGGGCGGCGCGTCAGGCAACGCCACGGGGCGCAACATCCATCAGCGCTCGCTTGACGAGGCAGTGCGCCTCACCAAGGCGATCAGCGCCATCACTTTGGGCGACTATGACGTGCAAGAGGCGCTTGAGGTGTTCCAGGGCAAGGAAGACTATAAGATCTAGGCTGTCGTGAGTGTCAGGGCCGCGCGGTCTGCTTCAGCCGCGCGGCCTTTGTGTGTCGTGAGTGCTGGACTATCCACGCGGCTCATTTGAACTGTCTGGCCCGGCTGGAGTTGAACTGTCTGGCTTGGTCGGACTGTGCCTCTCGCGCAGCAGCAGGTAGATGCTCAGCAACGCAGAGGCTGTCGTCAAAACGAGCGCGAGCAGCGCGATCCCCTTGAAGGCAGAAAGCAGCTGCCCGACATCTGGAGCTGCGGCACCAACAAGCGTCCCAGCGCCAGACATGAGCGAGAACAGCCCTGCCGAGACGGCAGTGCCGAGACAAAAGGCAAGATTTCGGTTCGCGGCGACAAAGCCGCTTGCGTACCCCGACTTCTCACGCCCAGCAGCCGCCATGACCTCGCTGTTGTTCGGCGTGTTCAATATGCCCATGCCACAGCCGATCAGCGCCATATAGACGATGAAAAGCGGCAGGGAAGGCTCAGGAACAAAGAACAAGGCAAGCGCCTGGGCCACCACCGAAAGCACGAGCGCAGGGGGCATGACGCGCAGGGCGCCCACGCGGTCGGAGAGAATGCCTGCAAGCGGCGCCGTTATCCCCATCGAAAGCGCCATGACCATCATGAGAAACCCGGCGACATCGACGGAAAGATGCCAGATGTCCTGCAAGAAGAACGGCAGCTGGAAGCTCACTGCCATCATAGCACTATAACTAAACAAGGTGATAAGGTTCCCGATGGAGAAGCGCCGGTTGCGCAAGAGCACGAAGTCGAGCAGCGGCGCTGTATGACGGCGCTCCACGATGATGAAGAGCGGCAACAACAGCACGACGACAGCCAAAAACCAGATGCTGCCTGCGAAACGGCCGTTCATGCTCACAATGAGCGCGGCGATAAGTGCGGCAAGGAGCACAGACCCCAGCAGGTCGAGAGGCTCCTTGTCGCGTTGCGGCCGGCCAGTGAAACGCAGCCACGCGATTGCAAGGGCAACTGAGACGACGCCCATGGGGACGTTGATAAAGAAGATAAGCGGCCAGCTCCCGTTAGCGAGAATAAAGCCGCCGAGGGGCGGCCCGATCGTGTTGCCGAGGCCGACCATGAGCACCATCAGGCCGATGCCCATGCCCCTTTGCTGGGGCGGAAACACAGAAGACACGAGCCCCATGCCTGTCGCGAGCACCATTGCGGCGCCGATGGCCTGCACCGAGCGCCCGATGAGCAACAGCACCAAGGTGCCAGCCAACGAACAGGCGAGCGATCCGAGGGTAAAAACCACGAGGCCGGTAATGTAGACCCGGTTGCTGCCAATCCGGTCGCCTATGCGGCCAGCAAGCAAGGTGAGGGCGGTCACGATGATCAGGTACAGGGTTGTGACCCACTGGACGTCGTTTTGGGTGAGGGAGAACTCTGCCGCGAGCACGGGATTCGCGATCGCTATGCTGCTCGCGTTGATGGTCGAGAACAGCGCGCCGAGCGCGGTGACGCACAAGACGAGCCACTTGTTTGCCTGTCGCGTCATGGCATGCATCCTCTCAGACGAGTCAGTCAAGCTGGCTTTGATGCCGGCAGAAGAAGTCAGTGCGGGGCGGCAGATCGCGCACCGGGTGCGCCCCCTTTGTGCGCGCCGCATCCCCCACAAAGCGCTCAAGCCGCGCAAAGGCATGGTCCCAGGAGAAGAACTCCTGCTCGGTGACGGGAAGCTCCAGGTACTCGAATACCATGCGCGTGCCCTCGGGTGCAACGGGGTGCATCACAAGACAGGCGGCTCGCAGGAGGTAGAAGGCGTTGCCCAGCACGGAGCGACACGCCGTCGGGTCCTCTGCGATGAGACGCGAGCCCTCGGTCCAGTACTTGTTGGCCCGACGGATAAAACCGTCAGCCAGATGCATGACCGCGTGAAACTCCTGGGCGTGCATGTGCCGCTCATAGGCCAAAAGGGTCTCGCGCACGTCTGTCTCCACAGCCTCGTCGGGCACGGTGAGCGGCATATGCCCGTCAAGGTCGCGAGCTGCGGCATAGAAGCATGATCGCGCCAGCCTGTTGAGCACGTTCGTGAGAAGCGACCCTTCCTTGAGCACAGGGTCTCCTGCCTTGGGATCGGCCGCAGGGTTGAGCGGCTTGGGCTGGAAGCTTACGGGGCGCTGGCCGAGGCCGAGCGCGAGGAAATGCGCGCGAAGCTGCTCGGCAGTGTAGTGCTCAAGCAGCTCGTCTGCTGTGGGCGGGCGCACAGCAGACGACGAGGAGGCCTTCTTGTCGAGGAAGAGCAGGTGATAGTTCGCTACCAGCTTGGTGAGCTGAAGCGCCTCTGACGGACGGGCGACCGTGCGCAAAGCCTCCCAAAGAGCTGTCTGGGCGACGCCGTAAAAGTAAATGTTGTCTTGGCCGATGAACTGGTAGACCGCAGCAGACGGGTCACACCAGTAGTCGCGCCAGTCTTGCTCTTCGGCCGCAACCGGCCGCTCGGGGTTCAGGGTCTCAACGTCGGCGATGCCTGACTCGAGGCGCGTGCGCGTAAAGCTGACAGGCGCCCAAAGCGACTCAGGCCAGCACCACACGGTGCGCGCGCTCGCATCCCCGACGGCGTCTTCGAGCGTTGGCGCCGGCACCCCCCAGGTGATGTTTCCGGTGATGCGGAAGGGCACGAGCGTCTTGCCGGTCCGCAGGCGCATCCCCGCGCCTTCAAGCACGCCGCGTGCCTCCTCGCGTGCCTCAAGCCCGTCGAACACAAGCTCAAAGGAGGCCTTGCCTTTTTCTGCGCGAGAATACTCATGGGGCGGCAGCTTGCCGTCTGCGCAGAGCGCCTCATAGGCCTCGAAGTGCTCGTTTTTCACGTAGATGCTCGGCGGTGCCAGGAACTCCTCGACCGTGTTCGTGACCACCGGCCGCGTCGTGCCCTCGGCCGAGAGCCGCTTGTTGTGCGCTGAGATCACTTTGCTAAAAGCAGGCAGGTCAAAGTACCAGTTCGACACGTCGCGCATGACGGGTGTCTCGCCCGTCACCGTGCTGCGCGGCGCCACAAGGTCGAGCGGGAGGTACTGGTGGCCGAGGTCGCACTCGTCTGCATAGGCCTTCTCGGACTTGCAGCCCGGAACCGGACAGCGGCCGACGACCTGACGGCCGTTGAGGAAGGTCTGTGCTCGCTCGTCGTAGAACTGTGCGGTCGTCAGCTTGTGGAGATACTCGGCACGGTGCAAGTCGCGGATGATGTCTGCACTCACCTCGGCGTGCACCGGCTTAGACGATCCGAGGCCGGACCCCTCGTATATGTCGAGCGAGATGCAATAGGACTTCAGTGTGCGAGACTGCGCGTCATGGTTGTGTCGCACGAACTCTTCCACTGTCCCTTTGAATGCGCCCTCGGCTACGAGGCGCCGGTAGCCTTCGTCGATAGGGGAGCCGTAGCAGTCGGTGCCGCAGACGAACAGCACGTTCTCTGCTCCGATGCGGTCGCGCAAGAAGCGGGCAAACACGTCGGCGGGCACGAACACGCCGCCGATATGGCCGAAGTGCAGGCCTTTGTTGCCGTAGGGCATCCCGGCAGTCACAACGGCGCGTGTCGGCCACACAGGCCGCGCGGCTTCTGTGACGGGAAGCGCAGATGATAAGTCGTTCAAGTCATACCTCGTGATTCGTCGCGTCCCAACAGGACGTTCTTTCTAGAACTCTTAGTCCGATTATCGCACAGTTCGTGCTGCCCCGGCTTGGGTGTGGCGTGGCTGCCCGGGGTGACAGGACTGAGAGCGGGACGACAGCTCCGTCGCAGCATGCGGTTTCATGCTACAATACCTCGCATGCCTGCGAGCAGGCCCGAGTGGCGGAATGGCAGACGCGGAGGTCTCAAAAACCTTTGTCCTTTGGACGTGTGGGTTCAACTCCCACCTCGGGCACCACAATACCTCGCATCAAGCAAATAGGAGCCGCCATGTACGTCGTGTTTGTCACGGGAGGGCTCGCAAGCGGCAAGAAGTCCGTTTGCGAGATGCTGGGGGCCAAAGGCGCTGCTGTCATCGACCTAGACGTCCTTGCCAAAGAGACCCAAGAGGCCCCCGAGGTGCAAAGCGAGCTCGCTGAGGCCTTCGGATCAGACATCATTGACTGCGACGGCGCACTTGACCGTCGCCTGCTCGCCTCGCGCGCCTTTGCAACGCCGCAAGACGCCGCCCGTCTCAACGCCATCTGCTGGCCGCCGGTGCGCGCCCGTCTCGCCGACCTGCTTGTTGGCGGCAGCTGCCAGGGCATCGATGCAGGGCGGCTGGTTGCTGTCGAGGTTCCGCTCCTCGCAGAGTCCGAAGGGTTCCGAGACCTCGCCGACGAGGTGATTACCGTCTCGGCAGACGAGCAGCTGCGCCTTGATCGTGCCGTCGCCCGCGGCATGGAGCCCGACGACGCGAAAAACCGCATGGCGCTGCAGGCAAGCGACGAGGAGCGCGAGCTCATCAGCGACACGGTGCTTACCAACAATGGGAGCAGAGCCGCGCTGCGCGCGCAGGTTGACGCCTGGTATGCAGACCATACGACCGAAAGGCTCTGGTGACATGGCACAGATGGAAGGAAAACTGCGCGACGACCAGCTTGCGCAGGGGGTGCTCAAGGTAGTGTCGCCCTACGACCCGGCCGGCGACCAGCCGCAGGCCATCGAGGCGCTTGCGCGCGGGGTGCGAGAGGGGCTGCGCTACCAGACCCTGCTCGGCGTGACCGGCTCAGGCAAGACCTTCACCATGGCCAAGGTCATCGAGAGCCTGCAGCTGCCCACACTCGTGCTCGCTCCCAACAAGACGCTCGCCGCGCAGCTCGCCTCCGAGCTCAAGGAGTTTTTTCCCCATAACGCTGTGGTCTACTTCGTCTCGTACTACGACTATTACCAGCCCGAGGCCTACGTGCCCACCACCGACACGTTTATAGAGAAGGACGCCTCCATCAACGAGGAGGTCGAGAAGCTTCGCCATGCGGCGACCGCCGCTCTGCTCTCGCGTCGAGACGTCGTCGTCGTCGCAAGCGTCTCGTGCATCTACGGCATCGGCTCGCCGGCAGACTACGCGGGCATGGCGGTGTTTTGCGACCGGGACGAGCCGATGCAACGCGACGGGCTTATCCACGGGCTCATAGACATCCAGTACGACCGCAACGACTACGAGCTGCTGCGCGGCGCCTTTCGCGTGCGCGGCGACGCGGTTGACGTGTTTCCGCCGTATGCCGACAACCCGCTGCGCCTTGAGTTCTTCGGAGACGAGATCGAGCGCATCATCGAGATAGACGCCGTGACCGGCGAGGCGCTCAAGGAGTTCGAGAGCGTCCCGATCTGGCCGGCCTCGCACTATGTGACCGCGCGCCCGAAGATCGAGCACGCGCTGCACACCATTCGCGACGAGCTCGACGCGCGGCTGGCCGAGTTTCGCGGGGCAGGCAAGCTCCTTGAGGCACAGCGCCTCGAGATGCGCACGCACTACGACCTTGAGCTGCTCGAGGTCATGAGCTTTTGCTCAGGGATCGAGAACTACTCGCGGCACCTCGACGGCAGGGAGCCAGGCGAGCCGCCTTTCACCCTCATCGACTACTTTCCTGACGACTTCCTTTGCATTATCGACGAGAGCCATGTGACCGTCCCCCAGGTGCGCGGCATGCACGAGGGCGACCGCTCCCGCAAGGTGACCCTCGCTGAGCATGGCTTCAGGCTCCCGAGCGCGCTTGACAACCGGCCGCTGCGCTTCGACGAGTTCGAGCAGCGCGTCGCGCGCTTCGTGTATGTGAGCGCCACGCCGGGCGACTACGAACAGCGCGTGAGCGAGGCCACGGTAGAGCAAATTATCCGTCCAACAGGGCTACTTGACCCCGAAGTCGTCGTTCGTCCCATAACAAGCCAAATCGACGACATCATAGCCGAGGCGCGCGCCCGGGCAGAGGCAGGGGAGCGCGTCTTGATCACCACGCTCACCAAGAAGATGGCGGAGGACTTGACCGACCACCTGCTTGACGAGGGGATAAACGCGCGTTACATGCACTCTGACATCGGCACGCTCGAGCGCGTGGAGATACTGCGCGACCTGCGGCTCGGCGTCTTTGACGTGCTCGTGGGAATCAACCTGCTGCGCGAAGGGCTTGACCTGCCCGAGGTCTCGCTCGTCGCCATTCTCGACGCCGACAAAGAGGGCTTCCTGCGCAACCATCGCTCGCTGATCCAGACAATCGGCCGCGCCGCGCGCAACGTGAGCGGCCAAGTCATCATGTATGCCGACCGCGTGACCGACTCCATGCGCTCGGCCATAGACGAGACTGCTAGGCGGCGCCGGGTGCAGCAGGAGTTCAACGAGGCGCACGGCATCGAGCCGCAGACGGTGCGCAAGGCGATAAGTGACATCATGCAGTTCATCGACGAGGCGCGTGACGGCGAGGTGGGAGACGAGCGCGTTGACTCTGTGACCGAGGAGCTAGCAGGGCTGGCCCGCGAGGAGGTGCTGCGCATCATCGGGTCGCTCGAGGACGACATGGCCCAGGCCGCGCGCGACATGGACTTCGAGCAGGCAGCCCGGCTGCGCGACCAGGCAGTCAAGTTGCGCGCCCGCATCGAGGGAAGCAGCGAGGACGCCGTGCTTGACCGCCTGCGCTCGACGGCCCGCAAGGGAAGCAAGCTCGGGGCCCGCAAGCCGCGCGCGCGGTCGCGCAGATGACCCGCTTCTACTGCGAGACGTACTCCAAGCCGCGCGTCTGAAGCACCTCGAGTGAGGTGAGCCGCACGCGCAGGTTGCGCTGCCCATACTCCTCATACACCTCAAGGACTCCTGAGACCTTGCACCAGTCGTTCAGGTTGGGGTAGGCGCCGTCCCATACGACCTCGAACCCCGCCAGGCCGTCATAACCACAGCAACCAGGGCCGTTTCGCGCTACGTACCGATACGTCGTTCCGTCGCCCGACCACGGCTCCTCACCATAGAAGCCCTCGTAGCTGAGGGTCTTGCCGTGGTAGTCGTCCGTGTTGACGTATATGTCGTTTGACACCGCGAGGAACACCTTCTCGGGTATCTCCACAACCTCTGCGGCTCGTGCTGGGTCAGGCGAGGGGAGGACTGTCTCGCGTGCCTCCTCGCCGGTCCCAAAGACGGCTCCTGTTGTGCCATCGGTGCTGCTCGATCGCTGGCCAAGGCCGGCGTCGGTGTACGCAAGACAGCCAGAAAGCCCCGTCAGGGCGCCAAGCAGCAGTATCGGGACAAGCACAAAAGCTATGACAGCCGCACCAGTCGGTCGAGGCGGCTTGCGCAGCGTAAGCCCCTTGGACCGCGCAAAGCCGACTGCCCAAAACATGACGAACAGCACGATGTTGACGGCGACGACGCTGGCGCCGGTCGGGGTCGCCCACAGGTACGAGACCACCACGCCCACAAAAAAGCACAGCTCAGAGACAGCCGCCGCACACAGCGTCACGCTGTAGAAGCGCTTGCAGACGCGCATGCTCGAGAGCGCCGGGAAGATAATGAGGCTCGAGATGAGCAGCGCGCCCATCATGCGCATCCCGAGCACGATGGTGATGGCCGTGAGAAACGCGATGAGCATGTTCCACATGCCGACCCGCACGCCCGTCGCCCGGGCAAACCCCTCGTCAAACGTGACTGCGTAAATCTTGTGATAACACAATGCGAACAAGGCAAGCACCACGATGGCGAGCACCACCGAAAGCGTCACGTCGTCTTTGCTCATTGCGAGAATAGACCCAAACAGGTAATTGCACACGTCGGTGTTCATACCGGTCGATTGGGAGATCACGATCACTCCCACCGCAAGCGAGCTTGCCGAGATAAGCGCTATGGCGGCGTCGCCCCGTATTTTGCCGTTCGCCCCGATCCGCAGGAGCAAAAACGCCACCGCCACCGTGACAGGCACGGCAACGGCCAGCGGAGCGGCGTTCATGGCCGTCGCGATGGCCAAGGTGCCGAACCCAACATGCGAGAGCCCGTCTCCAATCATAGAGTAGCGTTTGAGCACGAGGCTCACGCCAAGCAGGGCGGCACAGAGGCTCACCAACAGCCCCACAACAAAGGCGCGCACCAAAAACGTGTACGAAAACATCTCGGCGAGGGTCTCGACCATAGTCTTTATCACCTACCTGTCTGCACAGTATGACCTGCCGATGCTTGAGGCAAGGTACTGGCTGGTCGTGCCGAAGAACAGCTGGCTGTTTTTCAGGTGCAGCATGTGGCTGGCATGCTGCACGGCGCAACGCACGTCGTGCGACACCATGACTACCGTCATGCCCTGCTCGCGGTTGATCGCCTCAACGAGGGCATACAGCTCCTGCGTCACCACGGGGTCAAGCCCCGCGACCGGCTCGTCGAGCAGCAGGAGCGTCCGGGCGGCACACAAGGCCCGCGCAAGGAGCACGCGCTGCTGCTGTCCGCCCGACAGCTCGCGATAGCACTGGTTGCGCAGGGGCGCAATGCCGAGTTGCCGGATAGTGCTCTCGGCAGCCGCCTTGTCGGCGCGAGAGAAAAACGGCAGAATGCCCCGCGCGGCAAGCCGGCCAGAAAGCACGACCTCAAACACGCTGGAGGGGAAGTCAGACTGCGCGGCCGTCTGTTGCGGCAGGTACCCGATGGCGCTGCGGCGCAGCGTGTCGCTCAACGTGATGCTGCCAGCAGATGGAGGCAACAGGCCCAGCAGGCCTTTTACGAGCGTGGACTTGCCGCTGCCGTTCTCGCCGACCACGCAGAGGTAGTCACCGGCGGCAAGCGAGAAGTCTAGCCCGCTGACGACAGTGACGCCCTCGTACGAAAACGCCACGTTAGAACATGTGACCAGCGCGCTTATCGCAATGCCTCTCGCAGCGCGTCCACGTTGTTGCCCATCAAGTCGAGGTAGGTCTTGCCGCTCGCAAAGTCGTCACGCGTGACGTTGTGGCAGGCATTCAACAGCAGCACCTTCGCCCCGGTCTGCTCTGCGATAGCCTCGGACATCTTCACGTTGCCCATCTCGATGTGAAACACGACGGGGATCCTCTCGGACTTTACCTTGTCGACGAGAAACGCGACCGTCGCCACACTCGCCTCGGTGTCGGTCGAGCAGCCGGGAAACGCCGCGTAATACTCGAGCCCGTAGGCGTCGGCAAAGTACCGGAAGGGGAAGCGGTCACCGAACACGATGGTCTTGCGCGCGCCGTTGCTGGCCACCGTCGCGAACTGCGCGTCCAGCTCGTCGAGCTTCTCTTGGTATCCGGCGGCGTTGCTGGCGTA
Source organism: Coriobacteriales bacterium (assembly GCA_031279835.1). Taxonomy (GTDB): domain Bacteria; phylum Actinomycetota; class Coriobacteriia; order Coriobacteriales; family UBA8131; genus JAITHV01. The sequence continues at coordinate 3,772 of JAITHV010000126.1, read as the reverse complement.
CTCGGCCTTGTGGTCAGGGTCCACTGCGGCAAGCGCGTCAGCGATGCGCTGGACGATGAGCTTGGCGTTACGCGGAGAAGTCCACACATGCTCGTCGATAGCATGCTCTTCCTCATCATGGCCAAGCATCTCGCCGAGTATCCCTGCGGAATCCAGCTCAGACGAGTAATAGGTCGGCCAGTTCACCGGCTCGGTGTCTTCCATCAACACGTCAAAGCTGACATCGCTGGAGTAGACATGAAAATGTTCGCTCTTTTCGGGCGCGTGGAGGTGGTCGCTGAACATGACGAACCTCGGTGCGCCATTGACTGGGTCGGTCGCCTCGAATTTATAGCGAACCCAGAAGCTTTCTCCTTCAGGAATAACTCCCGTTCCCTGGTATTTATAGTGTGCAGTCGCAGGCACTCCGTTTGTGTAAAACGTCATAGTGTCGGCAGTGACAACAATTCTATCGACATCCGTTTTATACGCGGTGTCATAGTAACTGCGGTAGTACGCCTCGTCCTTCGACTCGTCCTCGTCTGCCTCGGCCTTGTGCTCGATAAGCTCGTCAAGCGAGCCGTTTGCGAGATACGGATACACGGACTGCCACTCACCCGCCCAGTCTGTCAGTGCCCTGTCTTTGATGTCTTCCTCGGTAAAGGGCTCGTCATGGTCATGGCCTTCTTCTTCCATGCCCTCGACGACCTCTTCCTCGACGACTTCAACGCAGTCGATAAACTTGACGACTTTGATGTTGCTAGTGTCTAGAGACGCAAGTATGCCGTCTACCCAGGCGTCAGACTCGCCGCCATTGTAGATAAACACGTCGCAGTTCTGGATCTTGATAATGTCTTGCGGTGTTGGCTCGTAACTGTGGCTCTCTGCGCCCGGCGGCAGCAGCATGGTCACTTCGGCGTGGTCGCCGGCAACGGCCCGCGTGAAGTCGTAGGGGGGGAATATCGTCGTGACGACGCTGATCTTGCCCTCGGCCCCGCCTGTGCCCGCAGGCGACGCGGCAGTGCACGCGCCGCTTCCTGCCAGCACGAACAGGGCCAGTGTCGCCACAAGCACGAGTGAAACGAGCTTTTTCATACGCAGTTCCTCCTTGTACTCTCTCCAAGTAGTATGTTCATAGGTATGATTACGCGCACAGACCCTTGCCGCTCTTCGGCTGGCCAAGCGCATGATGTCGGTGGGGAGCCGCTAGGAGTTCATTTGGACTTTCATGTGCACGAGTGTGGTCGCCCTCGCCGCAAAGGCGGCAGGGGGGCAGACACCTGCGCCGAGAGAGAGCAACACGCGCAGTCCCACCAAGCCGACCGCGACGCCCGTAGAGACCAGCTTGATAACGTGCTCGGCGGCGCATAGCTGCGCACAGGTCAGGCACCTGCCCTGCTCGCCATCATGGTCGTGCACATGATCAGAATGGGTGAGAATGAAAAGCGGCGCACAGAGCAGCGCAAGCACGACAAGCATGCTCGACGCCCGTCTGGCGAGGCGTGCTGCTTCGCGACCAAGAGATAAAGTGTCGGGTCTCATGCGCCGTCGCCCGTCGCGCCGACTGTGCCGGAGCCGGAGCCTGGTCCGGAGCCTGCGCAGGAGCGGCAGGTGCCGTAAAACACCGTGCGGTTCATGTCGACTGAAAAGTGGTACTGTGCGAGTATGTCGGCAGCGACCTCTTGCAATGCGTCTCGGGTCATATGGGTCAGTGCGCCGCACTGCTCGCACTTGAGGTGGCCGTGATCGGCCGAGCAGCCGTCGTCAGCGTACTGGAAGCATGAGCCAGGCGCGGCGTTGGTCACGTACTTTCTCACAGCGCCCTCGCGCACGAGCCGGTCAAGTTGGCGGTAGACCGTCGTGCGGCTCACGGGGGGTTTGCAGGCGGCGAAGTGCTGCGCCACCTCTGCGGCGCTCACATGCTCGCCCGCCCGGGAACGCAGGTAGGCCGCCACTTCCTCGCCTTGCCTGGTAACATAGGTTGATGGCCGGTTGCTCATCCCGCTTGCACCTCCTCGGCTGCCAATATGAAACACTGTGTTAAATTAACATAGAGGCGCCACAATGTCAAGAACACTAGGGCACTAACCTGTTGGCTCAGCGATGGCTACTTGAACCGGCCCCAGTTATCGCAATAGTGTCGCCATAGACTATGCCAAGTATGCCCTTGACCGTGTTTTGGTAGACTGTCACGAGTCGCGCGCGTTCGCGTGGACGTCGATGGCAAGCCCCGAGTCCCTTCTTGGAGCGGCCCTTCTCGTGCTCCCGGCACGGTCGCCTCGGCATGCGCCCGCCCGCCTGTTGGCGTCCTCCAGTAACAGCGCCCCCTCCTCATGGGCCACCGCCATCACCAGCCCGTGCGACCCCACCAGGTTAGGCAGCCAGAACTATGCATTGCCAAACGCATGCCAGTTTGACCAGCCTCAGTGTGTGCTGATGCTTTGTTCAACTCTAAGCAAATGAGTACCAAACGCTTTTTGCTTTGATGCGTATTGTTTCAGCATCTTGCTCGGTTAAGAATGCTAGTACTGTTGGTCGGTCGTCATCGTAGGTGACTTCGAGAATCTCGTTGGAGTCAAACTCAAAATCGTCAATACTGAGCTCGTATTTTTCGACCCCTTCAAAAATGATGCGCATGCAGAGCATCTCGGGATCGCCGCTTTGATAATCCGGCTGCCTCCAGTTGCACAGTTCTATGGCAATCTCTAGACTCTTGCTCTCGGCGTTGAAGACAACACTTTCAATCAAGCTGTCATGTAAGTCATACTTTAGCATCTTAATCATCTCCTGTTGGAATTATATGTGATCTTCTTGAGCCTTTAGGAACCGGGTTCCCGTCACGGTCAAGATAAAGGTCACCCCGTCCTGTCGCATTTGGATTTCTTTGGTGGTAATGATCCACACCTTCAAATCCTCTTGCTCCTGGTTTTGCTGGATCGAATCTAACCCTATCACCCGTTTCAGGATTAAAGAACTCACGTGATGAAGTGTTTGCTCTCATCCCTGCAGGGGTAGTCTCTTCATACCCCTGCTGCAACAGATCAACTGGATTTGTTGGATATTTTGCATTGTGCACGAGTATCCCCAGAGTGCCCACGTGGTAGGTGTGGAAGTCCTCTACCTGGAAGTTGTAGACCGTCACTGGCTCGTCGAGCGACTCGTGGCGTGCGCTCTCGGCAGGGAGGGCGCCCCCGCTCGCGCTCACGAGCACGTCGCCGGCCTGAAGCTCGCCGGCTGCGACGAAGCCGCGCCCCTCCACGAAAAACGGGTGGTCTGCGGTCGTGCTGACAAGCTCGCCGCCGACTGACAGCTGCACGAGCGTGGTGACCTCGCGCACGTAGGCCTCGACGACGGCCATCTCGGCGACCTCGAAGGTGTCAGGGTTGGTGGCGGTGACGCGGTCGCCCGCCTTGATGCTCTCGATCGCGACCAGGCCGGTCGCCGTGTGGACCATGGTGCCTGCCACGAAGCATGTCCTAGGTATGGGCCTCATCGTGTTGTAGGCGCTGCCGCTGAAGACCGCGAGCGCGCTTATGGAGAACTGGAACATGTTGTAGCCGTCGCTCTCGTGCAGCTGCTGGTTGAAGGCAGTGAACGCGTTGCTCGGGGCCAGGATCCCAGCGCCCCAGGCGGCGAGGTCGAAGGCGCCCATGCCGAGCGACAGGCCGCCCGATGCCTTGGCGGCGATGCCCATGGCGGTGAAGATCCTGCAGGAGCCGCCGAAGGCCTGCCCGAAGAGCTGCCCGGCGCCCCCGAGGCCGCCGAACAGCGCCCCGGTGAGCGCCCCCGTGAA
>JAITHV010000082.1 GCA_031279835.1 Coriobacteriales bacterium | reverse complement strand
CAGCCATGCAGCGTCGAAAGGGTGATGCTCGTCGAGACCGCTGTGGGAATGCTCTCGAGGTCAGCGGCAGAGAATGTCTTAAAGCGCCCGAGGTTCTCAGTGAGCCAGGCGACGCACTCGCGCCACACCGCAGTGCCCGAGGCGTCCTTCATACCCTCGATGTAGTCGTCGATCTTCTTTGACTGGATGCCCTCAAGGCTGTAGCCGACGCTCATGTTGAACACGACGTTGCAGCCTAAGTCGAACTCGCGCCCGAGCACATGGGCCGCGAACCACGCCTTCACGTACTCGTCGAAGGCCTGTTGGACGGTCAGCTCGGTGGACCACTCGACGTTGTAGCACTCATCGGCGGCATTAATGCACGGCCGTGACACACAGTTGCGCAGCTCTTCGCCGTCCATCGTCTGGACGGTCTTGAGCTCGATGAAGCGGCTGCCTGCAAGGTAGGCGGCCACGATGTTCTCTGCCAACTGCGAGTTAGGGCCGGCCGCCGGGCCGATGGGCGAGTCCATGCGCTGGCCGAAGCGCACGAACGAGCTGTTGCTGCGGTTGCGGTAGAACTTCTCCTCCCTGATCCCAAAGACTGATCCCGTAGACCCGTGCTCGCCAAGCGCGTGCTCCATGAGAGTCGCAAACGGCAGTGGCCTCATTATCTCACCCATAGATGTACTCCTAACAATCGTTCATTCATTATTCGTTGCGACTCCCGTCTTGGGCCTCGCTTGTCTGAAGAGAAGGTTCGCGACGACCGCGACTAGACAGACCGCAAGCGTCGGCTCGCTGAAGATAAAGTGGAAAGGCTCGGCGAACAGCCCCACCAACGACGAGGTCTTGCTTATCGCAAACCCCACCCCAAAGGTAATGCAGATGATGAGGATGCTGCGCTCCCCCAGCCCCTCAAGCGCAATGAGCTTCATGCCGTTGACGACAATCATGCCGAACACCGTGATGACCGCGCCGCCGAGCACGCAGGGCGGCATGGCCGAGAACAGTGCGCCGATCGGCGGGAAGAATCCTGCGGCTATGAGAACAAAGGCGCCCATGGCCACGCACCAGCGGTTGACTACCTTGGTCATTGCGACGATGCCCGAGTTCTGCCCGAAGGCCGTGTTGGGCAGCGCGTTGAATATGCTTGCGAACAGGCAGCCCACGCCGTCGGCGATGATGGCGCCCGAGACCTCGCGCGGGCTTGCCGGCCGGTCGAACGCGGCAGCGGTAATGCCGTTGATGTTGCCCATGGTCTCAAGTCCGCAAATGACGTAGAGCAAGGCGATGGTGATGATAGGCCCCGGCTCAAATGCCGGCATGGTGGCGGGCACGGGAAGCGCGACGATCTTCGCCTCGGTTATGACCGACACGTCCACCATGCCAAAGGCAAAGGCGAGCACGTAGCCGACGATGATGCCTGCCAGTATCGCAAGCGCCTTGGCAAAGCCTCTGCCCCAGCGCTGCACCGCGACGACGACGAGCAAGACGCTCACGCCGACCAGTATGTTTTGCCAGCTGCCGTACGAGGCGGCGGCGGCAGAAAGCTCGGCGCCCACCGGAAGCCCCAACGACTGAAGCACGCTCGCCTGCTCGAACGCCGCTTGCGCCTGCGCGCCCCCGGCGAGGTACTGCACACCGATGGGCAGCAGGCTCAGGCCTATGGCCATCAGCACGCAGCCGATCACGATAGGCGGGAACAGGCGCTGCAACGGCTTGAGGAACACGCCGAGCAGGATCTCGGCAAAAGCGCCCACGAGGATCGAGCCGAAGATGACGGGGAGCCCATACTCGGCCCCTATCGCCACGAGCGCGCCTACAAAGACGAAGGAGGTCCCCATGACAATGGGGAGGCCTCCTCCGATCTGGAACTTCCCGATGCGTATCGGGTAGAGCTGGAGCAGCGTTGCGACGCCAGAAACGAGCATGGCGCATTGGATCATGAGTATGCGGTGCTCGTCAGAGATGATGCGGTCGCCCGTGGCGGCACTCACCACGCCGGCGAGGATGAGCACAGGCGCAAGGTTTCCGACGAACATCGTCAGCACGTGCTGCAGCCCAAATGGCAAAGCGACATGCAGCGGCGGACGTCCGTCCAACTGGTAGATAAGGTCCTTGCCCTTGCTGTTTGTGGCCATTCATGCCTCCTAACAAGGCGGTGGCGAGGTCACAAGACGATGCGGGTGCCCGTCTTGCCCTCGATACCGTCCTTCGCCTTGGAGAGCATGGTGATAAGCGCCTCCCTGCCTTCGCCAGAACGTACGAACGACAGCGCCGCGCGTACCTTGGGCTCCATCGAGCCCTTGCCAAACTGCCCGTCATTGAGATAGCCCTCTGCGGCCTCGACGCCCAACTCGCCGAGCTGCACCTCGTCAGGCTTGCCGAAGTTGATGCAGACCTTCTCCACCGCAGTCAAGATGGTGAGAACGTCGGCGTCGATGGCCTCGGCAAGCTTCGCTGCGGTGAGGTCCTTGTCTATGACCGCGCTCATGCCCCGGTACTGCCCCTCGACCAAAGCGACCGGGATGCCCCCGCCTCCTGCGGCGATGGGTATCTGCCCTGCGTCAAGCAGACAGGTGATGACCTCGGCCTCGACAATGCCTTGGGGCGACGGAGAGGCGACGACACGACGGTAGCCGCGGCCGCTGTCCTCGATGACGGGCACGTTCGCCGCGCTGAGCCTCTCGGCTTCTTCGGCCGTCATGAAGCCGCCGATGGGCTTGGTTGGGTTTGCGAACGCCGCGTCAGCGGGGTCTACTTCGACCTGCGTGACGACGGTCGCCACCGGCGTGGAGATGCCGCGCGAGTCAAGCTCGCGCCGCACGACGTTTTGGAGGTCGTAGCCGATGTAGCCTTGCGAGAGGGCCACGCAGACCGACATGGGCAGGAGGGGAAAGCTGCTGTCGGCCTTTGAGGCCGTCTCGAAGGCGGTCTCGATCATGCCGACTTGCGGGCCGTTTCCGTGCACCAGCACGACCTCATGGCCAGCCTCGATGAGGTCTGCGATGGCAGAGGCCGCGATCTTGGCGGCCTTCATCTGCTCGTCGAGGTTGTTGCCGAGGGCATTGCCCCCCAGCGCCACGACTATGCGTTTTTTCTGCTTGTCCAAAGCCATTCTTGTTTCCTTTGGTTGGTTGCTGTCAATGCGGTCAAGCCTGCCGGGGGCGCTTCGGCCCCGGCAGGCCATTGTGTGAAGGGACTTACTTGGAGAAGCGCGCGACGCTGCGGGCAAGCAGCTCCTCGAACTTCGCCTGCGGGTTTTGGATCTTGCTCAGGAAGATCATAGCGGCGATGACGTAGGGCTTGTGGCTTGCCTCCTTGTAGAGCGGCACGCGGTAGCGATCGAAGACCGACGCAGCGACCTCGCCCTCCTTGCAGCTGACGCCCGTGATGTCGGCGGGCAGGCAGTGCATGTAGAGCGCCTTGCCGCCAGCGGTCTTGGCCATGAGCTCCTCGGTGCACTCCCAGTCCTTGAACTCCCCGTTTTGGGCGAGCAGTTCCTTCTCGAGCGCCTTGATGCCGTCGTGATCGCCCTCTCCGTACAGAACGGTGCGCTTCTCCATCGCCTTGAACGGCGCCCAGCTTTTGGGATACACGATGTCGGCGCCCTCGAAGGCCTCGGCCATGGAGCTGGTCTTGACAAACGAACCGCCGGAGGCTGCGGCCTGCTTGGTGGCCACGGCCTCGACCTCGGGCATGACCTCGTAGCCTTCGGGATGCGCGAGCGCGACTTCCATGCCAAAGCGGCTCATGAGGCCGATGATGCCCTGCGGGACCGAGAGGGGCTTGCCGTAGGAGGGCGAGTAGGCCCAGGTCATGGCGATCTTCTTGCCCTTGAGGTTCTCAACGCCGCCGAAGGTATGAATGATGTGGTTCATGTCGGCCATTGCCTGCGTGGGATGGTCGATGTCGCACTGAAGGTTCACGAGCGTCGGGCGCTGCTCAAGGTTACCGTCCTCGAAGCCTTCTTTGAGCGCGGTTGAGACCTCGCGCATGTAGGTGTTGCCCTTGCCGATGTACATGTCGTCACGGATGCCGATGGCGTCGGCCATGAACGAGACCATGTTGGCCGTCTCGCGGACAGTCTCGCCGTGTGCGATCTGCGACTTGCCCTCGTCGAGGTCTTGGACAGTCAGCCCCAGCAGGTTGCAGGCGGAGGCAAAGCTGAAGCGGGTGCGGGTGGAGTTGTCGCGGAACAGCGAGACGCCCAGGCCGCTGTCGAAGATGCGGGTCGAGACATTGGCCTCGCGCAGCGCGCGCAGGGCGTCGGCAACCGTGAAGGTGGCGTGGATCTCGTCGATGGTCTTCTCCCAGGTCAAGAAGAAGTCGTCGCCGTACATGTTGGAGAAGTCGAGGGCGTTGAGCTTGTCGAGGTAGGTCTTGATGTCTGCCATTGTGTAGTACTCCTATCGTTGTTAGTGCACAGTGTCCGAATGTTGTCGTAGTGTCTTGTACTTTGCCAGCCTTGCTTAGGCGGTGGCCCCTGCAGTGTAGAGTGACGGCATGGCCGCGTAGACGGCGGCGCAACGGACCAGGTCGGCCTTCCAGGTCTTCTCGTTGGGGGCATGCGCCTGGTTTTCCTTGCCCGGGCCAAAGCCGATGCAAGGTATGCCGTTGCGGCCCATGATCGAGACGCCGTTGGTGGAGAAGGTCCACTTGTCTACCACCGGCTCGCCATACATGCCCTTGTAGGCCTCGACAGCTGCCTTGGTGGGCGCTGCGTCGGCGGGAATGACCCATGTGGGGAAGAAGCACTCGATCGGATAGGTCAGTCCGGTGTAGCTCGGGCGCTCGTAGTTGTACATGGACACCTCGGCGTTGTACTTTTGGATGCTCGGAAGCGCGCGCAGCTCCTCAAGCGCGCTCTCCCAGGTCTCGCCGTCAGTGAGGCGGCGGTCGATCGAGATGGCGCAGCCGTCGGCAACCGCGCAGCGTGAGGGCGAGGTGTAGAAGATCTCAGAGACTGCAAGCGTGCCCTTGCCGAGGAAGTCGTCGTGCTTGAGGCGGTCGTTCAAAGAGCGCACCTCGCCGAGGATCTCGCCCATCTTGTAGATGGCGTTGTCGCCGCGCTCCGGCGCGCTGCCGTGGCATGAGATGCCCTTGACCTCAACGCGGATCTCCATGCGTCCACGCTGGCCGCGGTAGATGTTGCCGTCGGTGGGCTCGGTGATGACGACGAACTCGGGGCGGATGCCCTCTTCCTTGATGATGTACTCCCAGCACAGGCCGTCGCAGTCCTCTTCCTGCACGGTGCCCGTGACCATGACCTTGTACTTGCCGTTGAGCAGGCCGAGGTCCTTCATGATCTTAGCGCCATAGACCGCAGAGACCACGCCGCCCAGCTGGTCGCTCGTGCCGCGCCCGCCGATCTCCTCGTCGTTCTCGTATCCCTCAAAGGGGTCGAACTCCCAGTTGTCGATGTTGCCGACGCCTACCGTGTCGATGTGGCCATCGAAGGCGATGAGGACGTCGCCGTCGCCCAGGTAACCGACGGCATTGCCCATCTTGTCGATGCCCGCCTCGTCAAACCCGACCTTCTTCATCTCCTCGACGATGCGCGCGGCAGTCGCCTCCTCTTGCGTGCTCTCGCCGGGAAGCCTCACCAGGTCGCGCAGAAACTTGGTCATGTCGGCCTGATAGCCTTCAGCTGCTTTCTTGATCGCGTCAAAATCCATGATGTCTCGCCTTTCTGTGTCAGTCTTTACGGTTATATCGTCTTATCAATAAAAGAATAATTTGCTCTAGAGTGCCGCTACTTGACAGAAGGGCAGTAGCCGTCCCAAACCACGTTGCGGTAGGTGTCAGGGTCGGTGTCGCCCTCGGTGCTGAAGCAGAGCACTACCGAGTCGGCGTCAAGGCCGAGCGCGTCGCGCAGGCCAGCGTACTCGGGATCGGTCATGATGACGCTGAGAAGCCCGAGCCCCACGGCCCCCGACTCGCCCGAGACCACGGGCGCGTCGCCGTGAAGCGGCGCCGCGAGCACGCGCATGCCTCGAGCGCTCACCCAGTCGGGGGCAGAGACAAACGCCGTCGCCTTGGCCTTGAGGATCTCCCATGAGATGATGTTGCCCTCTCCGCAGGCAAGGCCTGCCATGATGGTGGCGAGGTCCCCGCCTACCGCCACGAGCTCGTCGGCAAGCGCGGAGCGGTACAGGCAGTCGGCCGCGGCGGCCTCGACGACGGTGGTCGTCGGGCACTCGTCGCCGTAGCGGTTAGCGAAGTATCCCTGCACGGCGCCGGCGAAGGAGCCGACACCAGCCTGGACGAAGATGTGCGTAGGACGCGCCTCGCCATAGGCGGCAAGCTGCTCGTCGGCCTCTGCGGCAAGCGTGCTGTAACCTTGCATGACCCAGCTCGGGATCTCTTCGTATCCTTCCCAGGCGGTGTCTTGCACCATGACGCCGTTGGGGTCCTTCTCGGCAAGGCTGTTCACATAGCGCACGGCGTCGTCATAGTTCATGTCGGTAATGCTGGCCTCGGCGCCTTCCTTCTTGATGTTCTCAAGGCGGGTGAGCGAGCTTCCCGCAGGCATGCAGACGTAGGACTTCTGACCGAGCCGGTTGGCCGCCCATGCCACGCCGCGGCCGTGGTTGCCATCGGTTGCCGTGTAAAAGGTTATGTCGCCTGTGGTCGCCTTGGTCTCAGGCGAGACGATCTCGTCGTATCCCATGGCGGCGAGGTCTTTGCCAAGACGGCTTGCGATGTACTTGCCGATGGCGTATGAGCCGCCGAGCACCTTGAAGGCGTTGAGCCCGAACCGGTACGACTCGTCTTTGACATAGACGCCTTTGACGCCGAGCGACGACGCGAGGGCGTCGAGCTTGGCAAGCGGTGTTGGTTCATATGCTGGCATGCTCGCGTGAAAAGCGCGGATGCTCGCAATCTCGGCCGTGTCGAGCAGCGCGAGGCTTTGGGCCGCTGCAGCTGATGGCTGCATCTTGTTGGTTGTCCAGTTGAT
>JAITHV010000065.1 GCA_031279835.1 Coriobacteriales bacterium | reverse complement strand
CAGCCATGTTCAGGTCCTTCCAAAAGTCAAAAAAATTAGACAAAAACCTTTAAGTATCATTCTCGCAAAAATTGTGCGCCTGTCAAGTCCTCGCTTCGACTTCGACCGGCTACCGCTCTGGCTCCCGCTCCGGCTTCGTCCGGCTCCCACTCCTTGAGCGCGTCAATTATACTGGGTTCATACTGGGTACAGTTGGATTGACGACTTTGCGCCGACCTGCCTTGCAACTCTGCCTCGCACGTGTGCTGTGGCACCGACGTGCCGGTCTGACGCGACAGCAAGGAGCAGCTATGGAGAACACCGCGCCGCACAGCGCCTACGCGTCGGGCACTACGGGGCTCGACGCGTTTGTCCTCAAGGTGGCGGCCATTGTGGCCATGACCTCGGACCACATCGGCATCGTGTTCTGGGGCCAGCTGCCCGACTGGGCGCGCATTGCCCTGTTTGCCCCCGGCGGTCTTACTTTTCCTGTTCTCGCGTGCCTGCTGACGGTCGGCTACCGCCACACCCGCGATGTGCGCATCTATGCCTTGAGGCTCCTCGGCTTTGCGGCAGTGGCCCAGATTCCGTACCACTTCATGATTTCCGGAAGCCTCAACGTGCTGTTCACCCTGCTGCTTGGCCTCGGCGTCCTGTGTCTGTACGACCGGGTAAAAAACCGGGCGGTCTTTGCGGTTGCCTTCGTAGGCGCCGTGTTCTTGAGCGGCTATTGCGACTGGGCGTATGTCGGGGTTCCCATGATTTTGCTGTATCGGGTGGTCGAGCAGCGCCCCTGGTGTTTTGTGCTGCCTGCGCTGCTTGTAGGAGCGCTCATGCTGTTCAACATCTTCGCGTCCTTGTTCTCAGGCACGCTTGGCGTGCACGCGCTGGCGCAACTCGCCTATGCGGCGGTGGGAACGACTCTGAGCGTCCCGTTGTTGCTGCGCTACAACGGGCAGCGCGGTCGGTCGCTCAAGTACTTTTTCTATGCCTACTACCCAGCGCATCTCGCTGTGCTGGTCGTGTTGCGTGGGGTGCTTGTCGGGACGTGGTGAGCCACGGCATTGCCTGGTTTCTCCCCATCACAAAAAGCAATAAAGCAGCTTAGAGCTGCATCCACGCGCACGTGCGCGTGCCGCTGCCCGGCATTCTTGTGGCGTTACTGTCACACGCTAATGTCTGTAACTGTGTCTTTATGCCTGGTGACAGCGATGCCATACTAGAGTTGCAGGTCTACGAGCGATAGGTAAAGAATAGTACAACAGGACAATGGAAGGGAGGAAAACTATGGCAAAAGAAACCATTTATGCTAATCTGAAAGAGTCCATCATCAAGATGGACGCCGCAATGGCTGTCGAGGCCGCGAACGCGGCCATGGCAGAGGGACTTGACCCTCTGGAGAGCATCGATCAGGGCCTTTGCGCCGGAATGGCCGTGATCAGCGACTTGTTCGATGAGGGAGAGCTGTACGTCCCCGAGTTGCTGGCGGCCTCTGAGGCGTTCGACTCGGCCACCAAGATCCTCACAAGCAAGCTCAGCGATGAGCAAAAACAGAGCGTGACGGCAGGCTCGGCCATCATTCTCACCGTGCAAGGCGACATTCACGACATCGGGAAGAACATCGTGCGCAAGATGTTCGAGGCCAACAACTTCAAGGTCACCGACCTTGGGCGCGACGTGTCGGCGTCAACAGTGCTCGAGAACGCCAAGGAACTCAAAGTAGACCTGATTCTTGGCTCAGCGCTGATGACCACCACGATGCCCGCGCAGCGTGACATCATCAACACTTTGAAGGAAGACGGCGTGCGCGACGATTTCATCGTGATTTTCGGCGGGGCGCCGGTCTCGAAGGAATGGTGCGAGCAGATCGGGGCTGACGGCTATGCCGACACAGCCACACAAGCAGTGAACGTTGCAAAGAAGCTACTGGCAAAAAAGAAGGAGGGTTAAACGGTGAAAGCAATTGCTAAGCCGGTTACCGTCTTCGATGTCTACAACCGTGCCAAGACTGGGCCAAAAGTTGAGGAGAGGGACTGGGACTTTAAGATCATCCCCCAGACCGCGAAAGAGCTGGCCGAAAAGTACGGCATCAAGATGGACAAGAAAACGATCGTGCCTGAAGACCCTGAGCTGATCGAGAAGCTATGGCAAGCAGGGTTGGACATGCTCGTGACCTGCGGTGTGTACTGCATGGATACCGGCCGTGTAATCAAGTACACCCGCGACGAGGTGCTGACATCGATCGCTTCAGCACCAGACCACTTCGTGTTCGGAGAAGGCAAAGAGGCCATCCAGGTGGTCCCACGCGCGTACAACAGCCCCAAGCCCCCCATTATCCAGGGCGGTCCCACAGGCTCTCCGTGCAGCGAAGCGATGTTTCTCCCTAATCATCAGGCGTATGCCCAAGAGCCGATTGTTGACACTATAGTCGATGGTGTCATGCAGACGGTGATGGGCCAGGACCCGACCCCGGGTTCTCCTTGGGAGCTCATGGCCGTGCATGCTGAGATCGATCAGGTGCGCGAAGCCATGACCCGTGCGGGACGCACGGGGATGGGCCTTTAGGGGAGCGAGACTTCCCTTACTCCCGCCGGTGTCATCGAAAGCGACTACGATGGCGGGATGCGCCCATCTGACGCCCATGAAGTGTCCCAGTTGAATGAGCTCAAGATCGACGTAGGTGCGTTGGTGGTTGGTGCTCATTACGCGTTGACTGGTCAACAGGTCATGGTCGAGCAGATGCCGATTTTCGGAGGATATGCTGGTGGTCTCGAATCCACCACTATCGTTGGCGTAGCGACAACACTGAACTCTTTTGTCATGCTGCAGGCAACGTGGCACTTGGACGGCCCGGTGCATGTGCGATGGGGCATCACCACAGCCCGCGAGGCGCTGGCAGTGGCAGGCCACATATCACGTGCGGTCGAGGAGCACTCGGACGTCATATTGGGCAACCAGTACTACACGCTGGCAGGTCCTTGCACGGTGATGTGCTTGCTGGAGACAGCGGCACAGGCCATCACGGACACGATCAGCGGCCGCGAGATCCTGAGCGGCGTGGCTTCGGCCAAGGGAGTGAGCACAGACATGTTCACTGCCATGGAGGCGCGGATGATGGGTGAGGCGGCGTATGCAGTCGCAGGAATGGACCTCCACGAGGTCAACGTCATTCTCGACAAGCTCGTGGCCACCTATGAGAAAGACTACAAGACTGCCCCCGTGGGCAAGAAGTTCCAGGAATGCTATGACGTGACGACCCTCACCCCCACCGAGGAGCACGTCAAGGTGTACGAAGAGGCCGTCCGTATTCTCACGGACCTTGGCCTGACCTACTGGAACAAGTAGGCGCCGCCAGCATGACGCTGGCCGACTGAAAAGTGCTTTGCCATCTGCTGCCGAGGCAGCCCTTAGGCACTGAGGAGGACTCGCGTGCCAAGGGCTGCCCAGGCGCCAGGGAGGGTGGATCGTAGTGATCATACGGACTCTAAATCCGTACAGCTCGGTGCGACTCCGGGACCTTTCGCCAGGCAAACGCGCGGCTCAGTGACCGCAGCAGACAAAAGAGAGGCTGACAACAGCAGGCCGCTTGCTGTTCAGGCTTCTTTTTTGTTGCCGAGGGCATAAGCGGCCACTGATTCCGAAAACGCGCGTTGGCATGACAAGGAGCCACGTATGGAGCCTATCGCACCAGTGCAGGGCACGAGTTCCAAACATCAGGTAGTCATCACGAGCGCCGGCTGCCAGTCGGTTTGCGAAGGGGGCAAGGACTTTGCCGCCCAGGCCGCCCTTGGCGCCCAGGCCACTCATGCCGCCCTTGGCAGCGACGGCAGTGGCAGCGGCAGCGGCGGCAGCGGTTTTCGGGTCTGGGGGTCCACCGACATGATAGCGCGGGCCTGGGTGGTTCCCGACAGGGACTATCACCGGTCAGAGTACCCGCTTAAAAGCCTTGAGCAGGTGAGATGCGGCGCCGACATCGTGTCGCTCCACGACGTGCAGCAGATGTTGACGCAGGCAGAAGCTGCCGCAAGCGAGACGGAGATCCAGGTACTAGAGCTTCCGGGGCCTTTTGCCCTTGTGTCTGCCCTGGTCGACCCCTCCTACCTGTACGGGCGGCTGCGCTCTGAGCAGTTGCGCGACGCACTTGACGCGGCACAGGCGGCACTTGCGGCCTACAGCCTCGCTGCGGTGCGTGCCGGGATGCGTGTGCTCTCGGTGGCAGACCCCGAGAGCAGCGTCGACCTGCTCGGGCCTCGGGCCTTCAAAGAAACATGCGGACGCTCGCTTGTGGAGTTCTTGCAGGAGCTGTCTGGCCGTCTTGGCGACGCAGTGGTGCACGTCTGCGGCAGGACGTCGCACTCATTGGTCGTGTGCGGCCTGGCTGAGCCCTTGCCTCGGCGCGAGGTCTGGGCGCCCAGCTACCTTCACGCTGTGGCCACATGCGGCAAGCTGCCGGGGTTCGACTTTGCAGGCCTCGGCTGCCTGCAGCAAAACACGGCCAGGCCAGCTGTGTATGCCGTCACCGAGCTCAGGCTTTTGCCTGAGGGCGCGCAGGCAGCAAATGGCGCGTGCGCGACAGGCTTGTCTTAAGGAAGGGTGAGACTATGATCAGCGCCTCTATGCGACACGTTGTGGAGAAGGCAGTGCACGAGCAGGTCCTGGGGCGTTATGACCTGCTGGAGCTGCTGGACTTGATGGATCATCCAGAACAAGACGCCCTTGCTCTGGTTTTCAACACGGCGCGCAGCTTGCGAGAACGCTATTTTGGCAACCGCGTCTTTCTCTATGGCTTTGTGTACTTCTCGAACTGGTGCAGGAACGACTGTAACTTTTGCTACTATCGGCGCTCCAACGGCCTGCCCCGACGCTATCGCCTGAGTGAGGCCAAGGTCGTCGACGCCGCGTTTCAGCTGGCGGCCACCGGCGTGCACGCGATCGACCTGACCATGGGCGAGGATGCGGCATTTTTGGCGCACCCACGACGCCTGACGGCATTGGCTCAGGCAGTCAGCGCCGCCACCTGCCTGCCGCTGATGGTATCGCCTGGCGTGTTGTCTGGCCCGTTGCTCGCCGAGCTGGCCGCAGCGGGCGTGAGATGGTACGCGCTCTACCAAGAAAGCTACAGCAGGACGCGCTTTGCGCAGCTGCGGCCCCACCAGGACTTTGACGCCCGAATGCAAGCGAAGCGACAGGCTGTCGCCCAAGGACTTCTCGTGGAAGAGGGGCTGTTGGTCGGGTTGGGCGAGTCCCGCGAAGAGCTAGCAGACTCGCTGCTCGCACTCAGCAGGATAGAGCACAGCGTTGACAGCCTTAAGTTTGCGCAAGTGCGCGTGATGGGATTCGTGCCGCAAAGCGGCATTCCCCTCGCCTCGGCATCGTCGCTTGCGGCTCAGGGGATTGGCAGCCCGCATGCCGCGAGCAGCAGCCCATACGCCGCAGGCAGCCCGCATGCCGCGAGCAGCAGCCCTTACGCCGCAGGCAGCCCGCATGCCGCGAGCAGAAGGCGCGAGACCCTGCTCATCGCGATCCTGCGCTTGCTGTTTCCGCAAAGGCTGATACCTGCCTCGCTGGACGTAGAGGGACTTGACGGGCTGGCGGCGCGCTTGCAGGCGGGGGCAAACGTCGTGACCTCGATCATTCCACCCTCCTTTGGCCTCGGAGGCGTGGCAAACTCGAGCCTCGACATAGACAACGCCCAGCGCACGGTCGGCGCCGTGGAACCAGTGCTCAGACGTGTCGGCCTGCAGGTCGCAAGCCAGCGCGAGTACCGGCTCTGGCTGACCGGGCACAGCGTTATGAATAGGCATCTATGCTAGCGACAAACGCTACAAGCGCGTCACGTGCCTATGACCCTGCGGCAGCATCGCCGCCGCAGGCACTGGTGGTGGGCGGCAGGCTGCAAGGGCTAGAGCTTTCTTGGCTCGCGCGAAGGGCCGGCTACCGAGTCGTCGTCGTGGACCGCGAGGAGGTGGTCCCTGCTGCCGGACTGGCAGACGCATGCGTCGTGGCCGACGTCGAAGACGCCGACGCGCTGGTGGCGCTCGTGCTAAAAAGCGACATAGTCTTGCCCGCTCTTGAGGATGCCACTGCGTTGGCCCTCCTGCAAGAGTATGGCGCGTCAGTTGGCACAGACGTGGTGGCCGACCTTGGCGCGTATGCGGTCTCTGCGAGCAAGACGGCCTCGAACGAGCTCTTCGGCCAACTCGGCCTGCCGATGCCGCGGCCTTGGCCGCAGTGCGGCTTTCCGGTGATCATAAAGCCCGACGGTCTGTCGGGCAGTCAGGGCGTCTGTCGCGCAGACAGCGAGGCTGAGCTGCGCGAGGCCGCGGAATTCCTCGGGCATGCCCACCAAGGCGCCGTCGTGCAGGAGTATCTCACGGGGCCGTCCTACTCCCTCGAGGTCATAGGCAACGGTTGGGACTATGCCTGCCTGCCCGTCACCGAGGTCTGCTGTGCCGATGACCATGACTGCGAGCGCATTATCGCCCCTGCCCAGCTTGACGCAGGTCTGCACGGCCAGTTTCTCCACATTGCCCACTCGCTTGCCCAGCGCCTGCGCATCGACGGCATATTCGACATCGAGGCCATAGACCATAACGGCCAGCTCAGGCTGCTCGAGATCGATGCTCGGTTTCCCTCGCAGACGCCCATCAGCGTCTACTGTGCCACTGGCGTCAACATGGTCGAGCTGCTGGCGGCCCGCCATGTGCCAGGAGCGCTTGCCAGGGCGCACGTGCAGGCGCAGGAGAAGGAGAAGGCCGTCGACCGAGACGGCCGCTGCTGCCTGTATCAGCAGATAGCGGTCTGTGGCAGCGAGGTCGCGCTCGTGGGCGAGCATGCTTTGGCGCACGCTGTGCCACTGCGCGAGCATCGCGGCCTGTTCGGCGCCGACACGGTGATCAGCGATTGGGCTCCAGGCGCAGAGAGCTGGAAAGCTATTGTAATCATAACAGCAAACACTATCCATGATGCCTGGGAGCGCTACGAGCGCTGCATCCAAGGCATCCGCATCGCGCAGGGCACTGCCCCGCGCTGCCTGCCGCCTCGTGACAAGAAGGTGTATTATGACGCGCTTACGTGAGAACGACATAGCCTTGATCAGCCCGACGCTCTCTTGCTACGACCACGAGCAGGCCACGCTCGTCGGCGCCGACTATGTGCGGCTCGCACAGCTTGCAGCAGGCATGAGCGAGCCTCTTGAGCCCGACCCCAGTCCCTTGGTGGCAATCGTGCCCGTTACAAGTGGCGAGGGGCTCCTGGGCGGCTTTTCTGAGGCCGTGCGCAACATCCTTGTCTGCTGTGGCGCGCGCCCCCACATAACGAACGGCCATGATGTCACGGGGCTTTCTGAGGCTGTGCGCAGCCAGCCCGCGCTTGTCTTTATCGCCGACGACGACACCTGCATAGCGTTTGCGCCTGGTTGTCAGGCGATCAGCGACAACAGCGCTGCCACAGGCAAGGGATTTGCCATGGCCATGCACCGGATGATCGTTGCAGACGCCTCGCAGGCAGACGCCTCGCAGGCAGACGGCTCGCAGGCAGGCGCCTCGCAGGCCATGAGCGACGATGTCCCGAGGATCCTCGTGCTGGGGGCTGGTCCGGTCGGCACTGCGGCGGCGTGCGCCCTTTCGCGGATGGGCTACCGTCTGGTGGTCCACGACATCGACAAGAGTCGTGGCGCGGCGCTGGCCGACGCGTGCCAGGCCGAGCTGGCAGACGGTCCGGTGAGCTACCGGCAGTTTAAGAACATCCTCGACGCCACTAACACGGGGCCGTTCATCGGGGCCGAGGACCTGCAGGACGAGACAAACCTTGTTGCGCCCGGCATCCCGCTTTGTGTTGGCAAGGACGCTGCTGCCAAGGCCAGGCTCTATCACAACCCCTTGGAGCTGGGCATAGCCACCATGTACTTCGACTGCCTCCAGCAGATGTCTGCTGCTGTGGAGCCGCACCGCCCTGAGAAGGGCTAAGGCAATGAGCCCGCAAAAGAGTACCAAGCGGTATATCTACAAAAACCAGAGCCTCTACAGCCTCATCGACCGCGTCAAGCTGTGGCCAGGACGCACCGGCACGCTCCACGGCATAAAGTCAGTCACGAGAAGCGAGGGGCGCATCGACATCACAACCCATTGCGGCGAGGCATTCGTCGTCTGGGACTCCCGCTCGAGCCGGGCAGCCCGCTGGCTGCGCAACCGCTGGTTCAAGAAGCCGTGCCCGGCATGCAAGATACCTGCATGGAAGCTGGAGAAGTACCACTCGACGGTCTTCACCGACGCTCAGCGCAAAGGGGGCAAGAGATGACCGGCCAGACTGAGCCCGTCTCGCCCGTGTCGCCCGTCTCGCCCGACGGGGACGGCGACGGCTTGTTGCGCTATAGCGCTGGGCAGCAGGCGCGCCTCGTTGAGCTCGGTCTTCTCGCAGCCCAGCTCCAGCAGCAGTTTGAGAGCGAGGCCGAGCGCAATCGCTGTTTTCAGTCTGTCGAGAAACAAGCGGTTCGCGACAACCGGGCTCGCCTCAAGCTTCTTCTCTCTCAAGAGCGCCAGGTGGCTCTCTGCCGCTTGAGCAGCTGTGTGGCCAGCGCGCTCGTGGCGGCCGGCTTTACCCAAGTGAGCACCCCGAGCATTATCCCACGCGTCTATCTGGAGCGCATGGGCATCGACGAGCACCACCCGTTGTGCAGTCAAATCTTTTGGCAAGATCGCGGGCGCTGCCTGCGGCCCATGCTGGCACCCGGCCTGTACGCCGTCTCGCAGCAGCTGCTGGGGAGCCAGAGCGTGCCGGTGCGCATCTTCGAGATAGGCTCGTGCTTCAGACGCGAGTCCGACGGACAGGCGCATCTCAGCGAGTTCACCATGCTCAACCTAGTCGAATGGGGCACAGCTATCGACGAGCGCCAGAGCCGGCAGCGACACCTGATCGACCTGGTGCTCAGTGCTGCAGGCTTGGAAGGCTGCAGTGTCATCGAGGAGGACTCGACGGTCTATGGCACCGGCGTCGACGTAGTGGACGGCCAGGGGCTCGAGCTTGCCTCGTCGTCCCTTGGCCCTCACCGCTTGGACGCCGCGTGGCGCATTGACTGCAGCTGGGTGGGCGTCGGCTTTGGGCTGGAGCGACTGCTCATGAGCAAGTCCGGCGGCGGCATACACCGTTGGGCGAAAAGCTTCACCTACCTTGACGGGGCCTGCCTATGTCTGCGATAAAGAACAGGTACCAGCATTCAGGCCAAGAAGGGAGTATCGTTGGCCAGGCCGATTATCGGAGTAATGCCGCTTTGGGATGATGAGAAGCAGTGTGTGTGGATGCTGCCAGGGTATTTGGACTGCGTCATCCAGGCGGGTGGGCTGCCCCTTATCCTTCCCTTCGACGCCAGCCCCGACGTAGTGTTGCCAGCTGCCAGTATTTGCAGCGGTTTTCTTTTTACCGGCGGACACAGTGTGGCGCCGTTGTTATATGGCGCGAGCCCGCGATCAGAGGGAGACAAGCACTGCCCGACCCGCGATCTGATGGAGCGACAAGTGCTCGAGTCAGAGGTCCTCGGCAAAGGCAAGCCTGCTTTGGGAATCTGTCGCGGCCTCCAGGTCATGAACGTCGTTTTGGGTGGAAGCCTGTACCAGGAGCTCTCGGTCGAGTATCGGGCCGCGCCCGCCTTGGCGCATTACCGCCCGTCAGGCCAGGGCATTCTCACGCATCACGTAGAGCTCAATGGCGGCAACCGATTTCGCATGCTGTTCGACTCAGCTCGCTTCACGGTCAACAGCTACCACCAGCAAGGGGTCCGTGAGCTGGCCAGCTCTCTGGAGGTGCTGGCCTGGGCAGTAGACGGGCTGGTCGAGGCGGTGTCTCTGCCTGACCATGTCTTTTGTCTGGGCGTCCAGTGGCATCCTGAGCTCATGGCGGTAGAGTCCCACTCGCGCAGCTTGTTTCAGGCGCTTGTCATGCAATCCCAGTGACATCCTGGTTTGCCATCCCGGCTTTGACCCGTGACCTGCCCTGTCACCCCGGATCTGACCCGAGATCTGCCCTGTCACCCCGGGCCTGACCCGGGGCCCGCCCTGTCACCCCGGGCCTGACCCGGGGTCTAGCCGTGGGCTATCGGTGGAGATGGTTCTTTCTGTCGGCTTTGCCGTCCGCCGACCGCCAAAGCCGACAGCCGACGGCAATGCTCCTAGCTGTTCATTGAAAACCCACCGGTATGAGGAAAGCCAAATTTTGTGCCATGAACAATTTCGTCTACTAGTAGCATCTGCCCATTTTCCAGGTAGTGCCATGTGTATCCTTCTGGCGTTCTGTCAAGGCCGACTGCCTTATTAGCTTGCGCAGTGTCGGTGTAGCGTTTTAGGGAATTCTGCTTAGTGTCATAGGCATCGAGGTCAAACTCAAAGCATGCCTCTAAAAACTCTGTGAAAGAGCCTGCTACGATGCTCGTTATGAGGTGTCCCGTTTTTGGGTCCTCCAGCTCGTGGTTGCCGAAGAGGACGCTGCCGTAGCGCTCGCCTTTGACGACGAGAAAAATGATGTTGCCACAAGAGTCATCTGCGATGGGCATCAGAGTGTCAGGGATCTGGTCTGATTCCAGCAGAGCAGTGTAGCCTGCCTTCAAGTCGTCGTTCTTCATCGTTTCGTTGGCATAGAGTTTTTCAAAGTAACGCACGTCAGACCCAGAAACATCCCCGATAGCCGCTTCAAAGAAATCAAAGACCCAGGTGCCCTCAGGGGTGCCGCCGTTGTGCTCGAGCATGAAAGCTTTGTAGTCGTCTGGCAAGCGGATGCCGAACTGCTCCTCGAATTCGGCGATGTCTTTCTCTGCGAGTTTCTCTCCCGAGTCAGTGATGTTCATTGTTGGTGCTCCTGTTTGATTATTGTCTAGTCATCGAACTCAAGCTCGTGGCATGCCTCTAGAAACTCTGTGAAAGAACCCGCGATGAAGCTTGTTACAATATGTCCTGTTTCCGGTTCCTCCAGCTCGTGGTTCCCGAAAAGGACGCTTCCGTAGTGCTCGCCCCTGACCACGAGAAGAACGATGTTGCCATAGGGGTCTTCAGCGATAGGCATCAGCGTGTCAGGGATCTGGCCTGACTCGAGCAAGGCAGTATAGCCGACTTTCAAGTCATCGTCCTCCATCGTCTCGTTAATATATAGTATATCAAAACCACGTATTACAGAATCAGACTCTTCTTCTCTGACAGCTTCAAAGAAATCAAAAGCCCATTCGCCCTCAGGGGTTCCGCCGTTGTTCTCAAGCATGAACGCCTTGTAGTCACTGGGCAGCTTGATGCCGAACTGCTCCTCGAATTCGGCGATGTCTTTCTCTGACAGTTTTTCTCCTGAGTCAGTGATGTTCATTGTCCTTGCTCCTTTCCAAATAGTGATATTCCGCCAGTATGAGGAAACCCTGATTTTGAGCTATGAACAGCTCTTTCTACTAGCAGCATCTGCCCGTTTTCCATATGGTGCCAGGTATACCCTTTCGGTGTACTGTCAAGACCGACCGCACTGTTTGCGCGACGAAAGTCAGTACTCCTAACTCCAGAGTTTTCTATAGTCACAGGCTTAGAGTGCTCCGGATGTGCGTAGGGCGAGAAGTCCGGGTACCCCTCCTTGCTGTAGGTGACGCTGACTTCCCTTCCTTTGACTATTTTGGTATAGGTGGTACTGCCGTCTTCGTGGACCTCTGTCTTAATTACGCCCTTTATCGGCCTTCTGGGGGCGTAATCGCCGCCGGCGTTGTGAACCATGACCCCTGCTTCGCCCACGTGGTAGGTGTGGAAGTCCTCTACTTGGAAGTTGTAGACGCCCACCGGCTCGTCGAGTGCCTCGTGGCGCGCGCTCTCAACTGAAAGGGAGTCCCCACTCGCTCCTCGCAGCACGTCGCCTGCCTGAAGCTCGCCTGCGTCGACGAAGCCGCGCCCCTCCACGAAAAACGGGTGGTCCGCGGTCGTGCTGACAAGCTCGCCGCCGACGGCCAGGCGTACGAGCGTTGTGGCCTCGCGCACGTAGGCCTCGACGACGGCCTTGTCGGATGTCTCGAAGGTGTCGGCGTCGGTGGAGGTCACGCGGTCGCCCGCCTTGATCCGCTCAATCGCGACCAGGCCGGCCGCCGTGTGGACCATGGTTCCCGCAACAAAGCACGTTCTTTGCAGGGGCTCCATCGTGTGGTAGGCGCTGCCGCTGAAGACCGCGAGCGCGCTTATGGAGAACTGGAACATGTTGTAGCCGTCGCTCTCGTGCAGCTGCTGGTTGAAGGCAGTGAGCGCGTTTCCGGGGGCGAGGATCCCCG
>JAITHV010000128.1 GCA_031279835.1 Coriobacteriales bacterium | reverse complement strand
CAAGGGCTGCTCCCCCGAATACGTGTCCAAGCAGGACTTCACCCACAAGAGGGGGCGTCCTCGCAAGAAAAAAACAGTCGAGAGAGATTCTTAGTAGAAAAGTGCGCAAAACTCACGTGGTCATGGGCGGCAACACGCTGATGTGCAGTTAAGCAATCTGTCTCCTTGAGAATTCAAAGGTATTGGAGCGAGTTTTTTCTCTGCCACAAAATCCATCGCAATCACTCATGAACCATGGCTTGTGAAATAACAATCGCGTCTGTTCCAGGACCCCTATATTCGTCTAGTACTGCCACGTTTACTCCTCCCTGTGGCACCCAGCCTCTATCGATCCAACTCTGTATGAGATCAGAAAAACCTACCATTTGAGCATTCCAAGCAAAAGCGATTTCATAGTATTGACTCACAACTTTATATTGCATTTTCACTCACCTCCTTCAGGCGATGTCGGCACACGGCTTCTTCAACCTCATCCTGTGCAATTCGCTCATTTGCATCGACAAATAGTTCAATCTTCCTACCCCTCTGTCACGAACGAATGTTCGCAGAATATTCAGCCACCTGCTTTGCCAGCTCCGCCGCTGTACTCACGCATGGTTGCAGACGCGCAGCCCACACCCGTCCCGGATGCAAACAGTCCCATTGGGGCATCGTCCCGTTATACCTGCCCTTGCCGGGGTCGTGGTTTCCAAATCCGTCAAGAACTCGGTTCCATACAGGCTCGAAGCGCTCGATCAGCATGGACTCTGCAAGGGGAATCCATATGTCGTCCACAACGAGGAAGCGACAAGAGAAGTCCTCCAGCGCCAGATTCTCCGCAGAGCTAATAGAGTCTGCGTGTTCAGCCAGCCTCTAATAAAATGCCCGTCCATGTTCCACTTCCAGCCCAAGTCCGCCTTTTCTGGCCCCCGCAGGCACGGCCTTGCCCACATAAATCGGACAACGGTACCGACCGTCTTTGTTGACCTCGGACAACTGCCTGTAAGCAGAAAAGGCACCTGTGTAGTACAGCGCATATACGCCCGCTCCGACAAACGGCTCAGGCGGCAAGGGCTGGACTTCCATTCTAAGAAGCGCGTCGGCGACGCTTTCGCCAAGATTGCGTTTGTCCAAAGGATTGAACGGCTTGATGGCTGGCCTATCCTCATCAGGCATCGCGCATCGCCGCCCTCTCAAGCTGCCGCACCACCGATTCGCCGATTATATTTGCAAGCCTTACCGGAACAGCGTTGCCGAACTGTCTCATGCTTTCTGTCCAAGAGCCGTGGAAGCGGTAGTCGTCAGGGAACGTCTGTATCCGCGCGCTCTCACGAACGGTGTAATAGCGAAGCGAGCCGTCATCCAAGACTAGCATGTTCTCGCCACCCGGAACCCCGTGCGCCCCGGCTTTGATGGTCTTTGACGGCTCGTCCAGCGCGCTGCCCGAATGCCCGGCGTAGGGTCGGGCGCCGCCTTTGAACTCGTGGTTCGCGAACCTTCTCGCTTCCCTTCCTTCAGGGTCAGGAAGATCGCACACAGCGTCTCTGACCGTCCGCCATCTCTTGCCGAGCATCTGCCCGTCTACTGCCTTGAGGGCTTTTATGCGCTCCTGCGCCGCAGGCTCAGGGCGTCACATCTTTGCGATACCGTGCTCCTCCCAATAGGAGCCGTCGCCATGCTTTGCATGAAGCAAGGCCTCCTTGGAGTGCGTGGCATGCGGGAACGACCAGCTCACGTTCAGGTCGTTTCTGAAACCCACAATCACGACGCGGTAGCGCTGCTGCGCAACTCCGTAGTCGGCGGCGTTAATAAGCCGGAAGACGACATTGTACTCAAGCCCCGAGTGCGAACCTGCCGTATGGTGTTCCTCCAGAAGCCGAAGGTGCCCCGCCCAGTCCATGCCCTCTTTGGCAAGAACCTCGGGATGCGTCAGCTGTAGGATGATGTAGTTGAAGTATGAGGCGAACGACTTCCGAAGAAGCCCTTTGACGTTTTCGAAGATGAACCCTTGCGGCTTGAGCTCACGGACCGCCCGCACGGCCTCGGGGAACATGTCGCGTGAATCGGCATGGGCCTTGTGCTTGCCGCCGAGCGAGAACGGCTGGCAAGGCGGCCCACCGGTGACGAACTGGATGCCTGTGCTGTAGTCGGCATAGTCCACGAGGCGCATATCTGCCTGCACCACGTTCCAGTTCTTCATCCCGGCATAGCCGCTTTCAATGTTCGCCTTGATGTTCTCACAGGAATTCTTGTCCCACTCAAAAAGCGCGGCAGGCTCAAACCCCGCTTGGTGAAGCCCCAGAGCGAGACCTCCGGCTCCACAAAACATCTCCAACGAACGAATCACTAAACTGTCCTCCCTGATAGCAATATAATGCCACACCGTTTTTTGCCTGCGGGTTTTTTAAGCAACAACTGAAATGCCGTCTACACCTCTATCATATACCCTTTCGCACGAACACACGGAACAAATATTCGTATCCGGTGAGTGAAACACATCGAGCGGGCACTCTGTCAGGTAATTCCATCAGGCAAAACCCGTCGAAGTCAAGCCTTTTCGCCCCTTGAAGCACCGAAGCCCCCGCTTCCGCGAGGGCAAGAGACTGCATCACTCCTGGTGTCTAGAGCTGGTGCCCCCGATACGACTCGAACGTACGACACCAGGTTTAGGAAACCTGTGCTCTATCCACTGAGCTACGGGGGCATAGGCGACATTCTACCACTATGCGGCCCTTCGTGGCGCACGGTGGGATTCCGCGTCAAGCGCGGAATCAACAGGGCAGCGCCTCTGCCTCACCGCTCAGCTAGCAGTTCTGCTGCCCTCTCGCGCAGCTTGAACTTCTGCACCTTCTTGCTCGCCGTCTCGGGGTACTCGTCAACGAAGAACACGTGCTTAGGCACCTTGAAGCGCGCCACGTGCTTAAGCGCGTGCTCGCGCACGCCTGCCTCGGTGAGCTCGAATCCTTCACGGGTGCGGATAAACGCAACAACGATCTCGCCATACTTCTCATCCGGCGCGCCCACCACCTGCGCGTCAAGCACACCGGGCATCGTGAGAAGGAAGTTCTCGATCTCGAGTGGGTAGATATTCTCCCCACCACGGATAATCATGTCTTTGATGCGGCCGGTTATCTGGTAGTAGCCGTCTTCGTCGTAGCTGCCGAGGTCGCCACTGTGCAGGAAGCCGTCCTCGTCGATGGCCTGCGCGGTCGCCTCAGGCATCTTGTAATAGCCCTTCATGACGTTGTATCCCTTGCAGCAGACCTCGCCGATCTCGCCCGGCCCACACACATGGCCGTCGACGGGGTCGATGACGCGCACCTCGACGGGCTCATGCTGGCGCCCTACGGTGTGCTGTTTGTGCCAGTCGTCGTCGTCGGCACTGGTCTGGATAAAGACCGGAGAGGTCTCGGTGAGGCCGTAGCAGTTGGTGATCTGGCTCATGTTCATGCGCACCATGGCCTCGCGCGTGACCTCGGGCGGCACCGCCGCGCCGGCTATGATGCCGGTGCGCAGCGATGTGAGGTCGAACTGGTCGAACAGCGGGTGGTTGAGCTCGGCGATGTACATGGTGGGCACGCCATAGACTGCCGTTGCGCGCTCTTTGTGTATCGCCTCAAGCACCATGAGCGCGTCGAACTCCTCGACTACGACCATGGTGCTGTGATGGGTGAGCGCCGCCATCACACCGAGCACGCAGCCGAAGCAATGGAAGAACGGCACGGGCAGGCAAATGCGGTCGGCAGGCGTGAGCTTCTCGTTCTCGCCGATGTAAAAGCCGTTGTTGAGAATATTGCGGTGCGTGAGCATGACGCCCTTGGGAAACCCCGTTGTGCCGCTTGTATACTGCATGTTTATGACGTCGTTGTTGCCGAAGCTCGCGCGCGCCTCGTCCAGCGTCGCGTCAGGAAGATGCGACCCGAGCAGCAACAGCTCCGGCACCGTGAAGAAGCCGCGGTGCTTCTCGGGCCCCATGTAGACGAGGTTCTTGAGGTAGGGGTACTCGGCTGTAGCGAGGTGCCCGCGCTCGCAGGCGTTTGCCTCGGGGATAAGCCCCCGGATGATCTCAAGGTAGTCCACGTCACGCCAGGCGTCGATGACACACAGCGTGGCCATGTCGCTTTGCTTGAGCACGTAGTCGAGCTCGTGCGACTTGTAAGCAGGGTTCATCGTGACGAGCACGATGCCTGCCTTGGCGGTAGCGAACATGAACGTCAGCCAGTCAGGGACGTTGCGCGCCCAAACCCCCAGGTGGTCGCCCGGCTTCATGCCAATCGCGAGGAGCGCCTTGGCTAAATTGTCTGTTCTGATATCAAATTCACGATAGGACCAGCGCAGCTGACGGTCAGGGTACACGATAAAGTCCTGGTCAGGGTCTGCCGCAACCTGTTCGGCAAAATAGTCCCCGATGGTCAGCTCGCTGTGCAGCGGGCAGTCAGGCGATCCGGGGAGCGGGGCTTGGGGCTTCTCCATATATCTCTCCTTGGGGATAAAGACGCGCGCCTAAGCCGGCGTGTAGACGCAGGCCACGAAGCGGGCTGGCTGGCCGTTGTGGGCGCGCACCTGATGCGGCACGATCGAGTCGTAGTAGATGCTGTCACCTGGCTGAAGGACGTACAGCTCCTTGCCGTACTCGATCTCGAGGGGCCCTTCAAGCGCATAGAGCCACTCCTCGCCCTCATGGGCAGAAAGCTCGTGCGCCGTGGCGGCAGAAGGCTCCAGCACTATGTAAAACGGCTCCATGTGCCTTGACGCCTTGCCTTCGGCCAGCGCGTTGAAGACGAGCCCGCCGGCGTCGCTCTGGGTCTCGAGGCCCTTGAGCCGCGTCGTGCCGCGATACTGGTCGGCACGCGTCACAACCGGGCCGATGCTCTCGTCGTCGTCGAGGAGGGTGCCGAGCCGCACGCCAAGCGCACGGGTTATCTTTATGAGCGGCGCAAGCGAAGGCGCCATAGAGCCGGCCTCGAGGTCGTTGATGACCTTCACGTCGCAGCCGCAGCGCTCCGCAAGCTGCTCCGGTGTCAGCAGCAGAGACTCGCGCAGCTCGGTGATCTTGGCGCCGATGGGCGCAGGGGGATTGACGGCAACGCGCGCGTCAGGCAGGTCGCTGCCATGCGCAGGGATAGTGCTCATTGGTTTCTCCTTTGTCTCATTGCGCCGATGATGAGGCTTCTCATAACAAGCAGAATGCGATTGTACTACAGAACGCTTCAGGTATACTTCAAACTACGACACCGCTGCCAGCAACAGGCACAACAGGCGCAACACTGCCGTGTTCTCTAAGGAGCTCGCATTGGACGATCCAAACAGCCAGGCCAGGCCGTCGTCGGCAGGGCCGGCCCTTTTTACCGTCGTCCTCGCCGGCGCCTCGGGCGCAGGCGGCATGCTGTGGATAGCGTCACACGAGCCTGCCGCCGTGCAGACCTTTGAGGGCCTGCTCCTGACCATTGCCCAGTTTCTCCTCGCCTGCTTTATCACCGTGTTTGCGCACGTCGTGATCCATGAACTTGGGCACCTCGTGTGTGGGCTGATAAGCGGCTACCGCTTCGTCACGCTGCGCGTGGGAAGGCACATGCTCGTGCGCGACCACGGCACCGGCCGCCTACAGGCCAAAACCTACCCCGCCGGCCACACCGGCATCGTCGGTCAGTGCCTCATGCAGCCGCCCCAGCCCCGTGAGGGGTCGTTTCCTTTTATGCTGTACAACTTCGGGGGCGGCCTTGCGAACATGGTCGCCGCGCTTGTCGTCGGCACCATGCTCCGCCTCATGCCGTGGTCCACGATTCCCGGCATCATCGGCGTGGCGTTCACGGTAGTCGGCCTCTACCTCGCGACGACCAACCTCATCCCGATGCGGTTTCAGGGCATCAGCAACGACGGCTCAAACGTGCGCCTCCTCGACACCGACGAAAACATGCGGCGCGCGTTTTGGGCCACACTGCAGATTCATGCCCTGCTTGCACGCGGAGCGCGCCTGCGCGACGTGCCCGCAAGCCTGTTCGACATCCCACAACACGCGGACAAAGACAACGCGATGATCTGCTCGTGGGCGGTGATCCGCTCCGAGGCATGTCTAGACCTGCACGACTTCGAGTCGGTCCTGCGCTTCCATGACGAGTGGTATGCGGCGACCGGCGCGGTGCCTCTGCTCAAGAACCGCATGCTCTGCGTGTTCATGTTCCTCCAGCTCCTCGGCGGCATCGAGCGAGACACAGTAGCGCACAACCTCGATGAGGGAGTGGCCGCGCTGCTGCAAAGGACGGGATGCGCCCTCCAGGTGCCGCGCCTCATGTACACGCGAGCGCTGCTCATCGAGGGCGACACCGAAAAGGCCAGCAAGTGGCTCAGCGAGTTCGACCAGATAGCGAGGTCCTGGCCCTATGCGGGCGAAATCGCCACCGAGATCGACCTCATGAGCTATGTAAAGGGGCTATTTGTTGAGCGCCTTGGAGCGAAACGCGGCGAAGAGCACAAGTCCTAGCGCCACGCCACCGACGA
Organism: Coriobacteriales bacterium; assembly: GCA_031279835.1. Taxonomy (GTDB): domain Bacteria; phylum Actinomycetota; class Coriobacteriia; order Coriobacteriales; family UBA8131; genus JAITHV01. The sequence continues at coordinate 22,758 of JAITHV010000128.1, read as the reverse complement.
CATTGCCCAAAGTAACCGGCACGATGTTGGAGAAGAAGCCCCCAACGTCAAGTTTTGCAAGCGTCTCGGTCGTATAGCCGTACACCTCCATGGCCTTATCGGCATACACAGGGTTCGCAGCGGCAGCGATGCCGGCCGGTATGAAGTACATGTTGGCGACGCAGTGCTCGAAGCCACTGAGGATGAATGCCATGATGGGAAAAAAGATGCCCAGTACCTTGCCGGGAATGTCGCGGGCGGCAAATGCCATGAGGACCGCGCCGCACACCAGCATGTTGCAGAGTATGCCGGAGGAGAAGGCAGCCAGCGGCGGCATCGATATCTTGCCAAGCGCGACTTTGATAGTAAAGGCGCCGAGTAACGAGTCGGTGTAATTGAGCTGGTTCGAGAAGATGACCAGGGCGACAATCAGCACCGAGCCGATGAAGTTGCCCACATAGACCAAGACGAGGTTGCGCAGCCACCGCATCGCGCGGATCTTGCGGTCGCAGAGCGCCTCGACCATGAGACAGTTGCCGGTGAACAGCTCGCCGCCGACGATGACGATGAGCATGAGCCCTACGGGGAAGACGCATCCGGCAATGAGTCGCGCCAGTCCGACGTTGCCTACGTCGTGTATGGCAACTGACGAGGCCGCAGCGCCAAACGCAATGGCCGCGCCTGCGAGCAGCGCCAGGAGCACGGTCTTCACGGTGCCCATGTTCGCTTTGGCGACTCCAGCGTTGACCGCGACTTCTGCTACTTCTGTGGGGGTGTTGAAGCTGTTTGACATGTCGTGAGTCCTTCCTTCTTCTTGCCGGATCCTTTCGAGTCGCCGCAAGACCCTGAAGCTCCCTGACATTGTGCCTCTATGAATCGTAAATGAATCAGCTTCGTTGTGCGATTCAGGCAGTTATGATACTATTGATCGGTTTTCTGCCTGAATTGCGACTGGCAAGTTGTCGCTGAAAGAGGAGTTTTACTATGTCAAAGGTATGTTCTGTCTGTGGCAAGCACCCTTCTGCGGGGCGCAACGTCAGCCACTCGCACCGTGTTACCAATCGCGTGGTCAACCCGAATATTCAGAAGGTGACTATTGTTGAGAGCGGTCACGCTCACAAGGCAAACGTCTGCACCAAGTGCCTGAAGGCCGGCAAGGTCCAGCGCGGCTAACGCCAATCGCACGACAACTCTGCGCGCCTGCCACCTAAACATGTCACTGGGGACAGTTCTTACTGTCATATTTTAGCAACATGTTGCTAAAATATGACAGTAAGAACTGTCCCCAGTGACATGTTTTCATGCGTCATTGACAAACACGGCGACGATCCCCTGCCCTACGCTTACGCAGGCGTCGCGCGAGCGCACAATGTTGCTGACGCCGCGCGCGTCGAGCAGCCGCAGCGCAACGCCGTCAAGCTCCCACTCCATCCCTTTCTCGGTGACCGTCGCGCCGTCTGTGAGCGCCAAGCACGACACGGTTGCGCCCAGTGGTGCATGCCGGCCGACACAAAACGTGCTGCGAGAGGGCGCCGCGCCCAAAAAGACCACAGCGCAGTCGTCCTGGATGACGAGCGGTGACCTACCCTGGGCGTCAGTCGCACGACACATCGCCCCGATGGCGCCAAGCTCATGGTCTACCCGGCCGCCAAGAACGTTGGTCACCACAAGTTGGGCGGACAACACTGGTCGCGCTGCGAGATATGCCAGCGCCATCTCTAGGTCGGTCTCGTCTTTATGAGGGCTTGCCAGGACCGACCCGACGCCACTGTTGCACAGTCGCGACAGGACGACCGGGTCTATTGAGTCGAGGTCTCCGACGACGAGGCCGGGGCAGACGCCTGATGCGTGGAGAAGGTCGCCCCCCGAGTCAACGGCCACGACAAGCGCCGCAGCTTCTGCCAACCCCTTCACCAATTCCCGGCTCACCTGCACAGGCGACCCGGCAACGAGGAGCGTGTATCCTGGGTCGAGCATAGCCTGCAGGCGGTACGCAAGCGAGGCCCGCAGGGCTTCAGCAGCCATTTGGGACCTCCCTAGGCGCACACAGCATGGCTGCTGGGGGTCGAGGGTCGAGCGTGGCGTACGTGTGGTACGCAAGCGAGGCCCGCAGGGCTTCAGCAGCCATGCTGTGTGTGCCTAGCGGGATATGAACTTCTTGCCGACATTAAACGCCTGCGCCACTGCCTCTCCAGGCGCACGGTAGGCGCGAGCCGCAGCGTCAAAGGTCAGGATGTCGGCATTGCTCCAGTTGATGGTGCCGTCGTCGGCGAGAAGCGAGTTGTCGACTTTTACGTCTTTGACTTCTCCAACGAACAGGGTGTGGGTGCCGAGCTCGACAGCGTGGGTGACAGCGCATTCCATGACGTAGGGGAACTCGGCGATATAGGGTGCGTCAACGAGAGTGCCGTGCACGGGGGTGAGGCCGGTGGTCGCGAACTTGTCGACCTTGCTTCCGCTTACGATGCCGAAGTAGTCGGCCTCTGCGGCATAGCGCGCCGAAGGGAGGTTCACGGTGAACGCACGGGTACGGTGCAGCGCTTCATGGCTGTAGCGCGAAGGCCGCACCGCAATGCAAACGGCGGGAGGCTCGGAGGCAGCGACGCCGCCCCAGGCGAGGGTCAGGGCGTTTGCCCTGCCGTCGATGTCATAGGTCCCTACAACGAGCACAGGGTTAGGGAACACGAGGCTGACGGCGCCGACGCTGTTTTTCATGGGGTCCTCCTTGCTCATGCTTGGCACTTGCTGGTGCCTGACGGCACCCTACTGCACTTTACTCGTTGGCGGCTGTTACAGCAAGTCCAACAACGTGAACGGCAGCAAGGCAATGTTGGCGCTGGGCAGCACGACCAGCAGCAATGCGGCGACCAGCACAAGCAGCGCCACGATTATCGGCAGTTTGGTCAGCGGATGGCGCTTGCGCTTGTCTTCGGGGACGCGCATCGCGGGCAGCAGGATCTTGTCTACCAACAAGTCAAAGAGCCAGTAGGCGATCCCCACAGCCGCCAAGCTGACTACCGACGCGATAATTATGAGTTGAATGGGGTCTCCGGCGTCTAATCTAATGCGCATCGTTAATCCTTCTCCTTATCCTTGACTGACATAGCGGGTCTTGAAGAACTCGTTGAACGCCTTGGCCGCATCGTCTTGCCGCACGAGGATGCACACGTTGTCGGGGTCTTCATTGATGTATTCCGGCACAGAGAACTGGACGTACTTCTTTTTGAGGGTATTGTTCTTGACGGTGTACTGCCCGGTGATCTTGCTGTGTTTGGCGCTCTTGTTCTCCGACTTCCGCAGCATCACAGGGTCTCCGTGCTGGGTCAGCTCGACGTCTACCGGCAACAAGAGTATCTCAAGTGCGATTGGGTCGTAGCCAATCAGGTAGCTCGTGTACTTGTAGGTGGTGGTGCGAACAACCACGTAATTCATAAGCCCCACGTCCACGCCGTTGCCGTAGACCACCGAAAAACGCCCAGCTTCTGGAACGACCTCCTTAAAATAGGACTGCACGCGCTGGTAATTCTCCAACAAGACCTCTTCGGGTGCTTTTTTCGCCAATAGTATCCTCCCATAGCCCATTTCCGCAAGCCCTTTGCCGATTGCGGAACCAAAACCATCCTATTGTCGCTTCTTGCCAAGCCGCCGTCAATAATTCAGACAGCACCGCGGGCACAGTCACAGGCACAAGCACAGGCACAAACACAGGCACAGGCATCGCAAGCATCACATGCTGCTGAATGGTACTATACTCGTTGCGCACGGCATCGCCGGGTCCTGTCGTGCCGCCAAACACTTGTTGCCCGGGCGCATCAGCGCAGACATGCTAAAGGACACGATTATGAGACAACCTGGTCTAGGCGCGCGCTATGTCGCGCATGCGGGGATGATTGCAGCGGTCTACGCCGCTCTTACCATCTTGACTATCACGTTGTTGCAGGGGCTTGCTTTTGGGCCTGTGCAACTTAGGCTCTCTGAGGCAGCGTGCGTGCTCGCCTTGCTCACGCCTGCCGCTGTTCCCGGACTGACCATCGGATGCGTGCTCGCCAACCTTTTTGGCATAGCGCTGACTGGATCCGGCGCGCTCGGCCTGCTTGATGTGGCCTTCGGCTCACTTGCCACGCTGCTCGGTGCCTGGTGGGCATGGCGCGCCCGCGCCCGGGTGGGCGTGGCGCTCCTCGGCCCGGTCGTGGCAAACGCCCTCATCGTGCCTGCCTACCTCCCGGTGATCTTGGCCGCATACGGCTTTTACACTATCCCCTTCACCGAAATCTCTCTGGCGGAGAACTACCTGCTCATGTACCTCTTTGGCGCTGTTGCTGTTGGCATAGGCGAGGCGCTCGTCGTCTATGGGCTAGGGCTGCCGCTGCACAAGCTGCTCGCGCGTCGAGCGTGGTAAACAGGGGTCGCCAACGTGTCCACTGGCTCACAGACACAGGACTGCGCCACGCGCTACCCTCTCTTGTTCGTGCACGGCATTGGCTTTCGCGACCGGCCACGCAGCCGCTACTGGGGACGCATCCCCTGCGCCCTTGAGCACAGAGGCGCACAGGTTTTCATGGGCGACCACGATGCCTGGGGCACCATCGAGAGCAATGCCGCCCAAATCGCAGAGACTCTGCGACGCATCATCGACAGCACTGGCAGCGAGAAGGTGAACCTCATCGCCCACTCAAAGGGCGGCGTTGACTGCCGTTGCCTCATTGGGCTGCCAGGCTGCTCCGAGCAGGTTGCGTCGTTGACTACCATAGCTAGCCCACACCATGGGTCGGGCACCCTCGGCTGGCTCTTCCGTTGGCTCCGACCGGTCATGTGGCTGGTTTCTTGGCCGGTCAATCTCTGGTACCGGCTGCGAGGAGACAAGCGCCCCGACTTTTACCGCGCCTGCCTGAGCTTGACTCCGACGAACATGACGAGGTTCAACGAGGAGCACCCGCCCAGCTCCGACATCTTGTATCGGCACTATGCGACTGCGATGCGCTCAGCCCGCAGCGACGTGCTCAACATGTTCACCTACCGTGTCGTCAAGCTGATAGAGGGCGAGAATGACGGCATCGTCGCCACTGCGGCGTCCCGCTATGACGGGCAGCGCTTTAGAGGCGTCCTGCGCGGCGCCTCTAAACGCGGCGTCTCGCATATCGACGCCATAGACTTCCGCCGCCGCCCGCTCACGAGGCGCGCCGTCGCTGGCAACGGGGGTGCTGGCGACGGGGGCGCCGACGGCGGCATCATCGGCGGCGGCGGCGAAGGCGACAGCATACTTGTAGCCGATATAGTGGATTATTATATTGCCATCGTACGCGAGCTGCGCGACGCGGGACTCTAGAGAATCGGCGCGCAAAAAGCGGCGACACCCTTGTCAGCTAACTGACTTAGCCGAGTTGCACGGCAAACCGCTCAGTGGAGCCGCTACTCTCTTTGGGTCATTTTTTTCTTCTGTGCCACCAAACCGACATGTTATCCTTTTAGAATCTCTTTGGGCTGCTCGTCAGTCTTCAGGAACTCCTCATCCACAAAAGGCACCAACAACGTCAGCACCAACAATTAGGAGGTCTTATGGCATCAAAAATGAAGGGTCTTGCAATGCTGGGGTTCGACACGATCGGATGGATAGAGAAGGACATCCCCAAAGTAGGTCCCACCGACGCGCTCTGCAAGCCTCTCGCCATCTCTCCGTGCACCTCGGACGTCCACACGGTCTGGGAGCACGCCATCGGCGAGCGGCACGATCTCATTCTTGGGCACGAAGCGTCAGCTGAAGTAGTCGAAGTCGGCAACTTGGTGAAGGACTTCAAGCCGGGCGACAAGGTGATTATCCCCGCCATCACGCCCGACTGGGAGGCTGTCGAATCACAGGCGGGTTTTTCGATGCACAGCGGCGGGATGCTCAACGGCTGGAAGTTCTCGAACTCAAAGGACGGAACCTTCGCCGAGTACTTCCACGTCAACCAGGCCGACGGCAACCTTGCGCACCTGCCAGAGAGCATCAGCCCTGTTGACGCGGTCATGCTCTCCGACATGGTTCCCACGGGCTTTCATGGCGCAGACAACGCCGAGGTTGCCTACGGCGACACGGTGGTCGTCATAGGCATCGGGCCAGTAGGCCTCATGGCAGTGGCCGGCTCGGTACTGCGCGGCGCCGGTCGCGTCTACGCAGTCGGCTCTCGGGCAAAATGCCAGGAAGTGGCACAGGGCTACGGGGCCACCGACCTGATCAACTACCGCAACGGCGACATCGTGGAGCAGATCATGGAGGCCCAGCACGGCAAGCCGGTAGACAAGGTGATCATCGCCGGCGGCGGAGTGGAGACCTTCGAGCAGGCCTGCAAGATAATCAAGCCGGGCGGCATCATCTCGAACATCAACTACCTCGGCACGGGCGACTACATCAAGATCCCGCGCGTCGAGTGGGGCCTCGGCATGGGCCACATCCGCATTATCGGCGGCCTGATGCCGGGCGGTCGCAAGAACATGGAGCGGCTAGCCCGCGTCATCGAGTACGGCCGCCTCGACGTCAAGCCGCTGCTCACCCATCACTACTCCAAGCTGGAAGACCTTGAGCAGGCGCTGCTCCAAATGAAGGACAAGACCCCCGACCTCATCAAGCCGGTCGTCTCGCTCATCTAACTCGGCGTGTTACTCGGCACTCCGGCTTTCGTGTGAAAGGCCAGGGCTTCGGCCCTGGCCTTTCACTAGCAGCGGCTTGCAACAGTCGCTTAGTGGAGGGCTCCGGGGATCTTGTGAAGCTCGGCGATGGAGAAGACTGGACCGTCAAGGCAGATGTAGTGGCTTCCGATGTTGCAACGGCCGCACTTGCCGATTCCGCACTTCATCCGCATCTCAAGGGTAGTGATGATGTCCTCCGGGGCAAACCCGAGCTTCTCAAGTGAGGCGAGGCAGGTGCGAAACAGGCTGGGACCGCCGCAGAGCACTGCTATGCGGCCGTCTGGCGCATAGCCAAGTCTCTCGAGGAACGGCGCAGTAAAGGCCACTTCTCCGTCCCATCCGGGTGATTCCCGATAGACGCTCAAGTGCACCGTCACGCCGTCAATGCGAGGCCAGTCCTCTTGTATCTCCCTGCAAAACACCAGGTCGTCAGGCGTTGACCCGCTGTAGACGAGGTCAATGGCGCCATACTCGCTGCGGCAGTCGAACAGGTAGGTGATAAGCGAGCGCAGCGGCGCCATGCCAATGCCGCCGCCGATGAACAGCAGGTCCTTGCCGCGCAACCCCTCATACGGAAACCAATTGCCGTAAGGGCCGCGCAGGCCCACGGCGTCTCCCGGCCGCAAGGCATGGAGCTGCTCGGTGACGAAGCCCACTTTTTTGACGGTGAACTCGAGGTAGTCCTCGCCTTGTGACGAGACGCAGAACATGCACTCGCCCGAGGGGATGATCGAGAGCATTGCTGTCTGGCCAGGCTTGGCGTCAAAGGGCCTTGTGCCTTGCAGCGACGTTATGCGCAGCGCCTTCACGTCTGAAGTCTCCTGCGACACGGCCAAGACCCTGCAGGGCAGCGGCATGAGCGCGTCGCGCCCCTCAACAGAGCGCGCGCAGCCGTGCTCGATCTCAATATGCGACATCGGCGGCTCCTATCTGGTCGATCAGGCAGGTGATGTCAAGCGCCACGGGGCACTTCTCCACACAGCGCCCACAGCCGACGCACAGCGTCTTGCCGTAGCGCTGCTCGAAGAAGCACAGCTTGTGCATAAAGCGCTGGCGGACCCGCGCCGACTTGCTCGCGCGCGGGTTGTGCCCTCCGGCCATCTCGGTGTAGGCAGTGAACATGCAGCTGTCCCAGCAACGAAAGCGCGTGCCCTCAGAAAGCCGGTTCTCCTGGCTGATATCGAAGCAATGGCACGTCGGGCACACGAAGGTGCAGGTGCCGCACGTGATGCATTTTTTGGACAGCTGCTCCCAGATCGGATGATCGAACATGGCTTCGAGCTTGTCCTTGACGCCCACCATGCTGACCTTGAGGCTGCACGAGACAGCAGCCGACACAGGCTCAAAGTCGGCATCCGATGTGTCTGTGGCTTTATACGACTCCCATTGCGCAAGCGCGGCCTGGCCCTTTTCGGACTGTGCCTCGACAAGATACGCCGTGTCGCCTGACGCGTCGGTGGCGCCCGCAGGACGGAGCAAGATGTCTGCCAGGGGCGCCGCAGTCGGGCACAGGCCCATCGAGTTGCAAAAGCACGTCGGCGCAGGCGCCGTGCAGGCCATCGCGACCATCAGCAGGCGCTCGCGCTTGGCCTGGTATGACACGTCCACGAAGCCCTTGGTGAGAAACACGTCGTCCATGCACTCGATGCTGCGCACGTCGCATGGCCTCATGCCGAAGACTATCACGTCGTCGGCGTCATGCACCGGCTCGACATAGGGCACGCCCTCGGCATCGGTTCCATATCGGTACATATGCTGCGTCTGCGGGAACAACAGGTCTTTGGGCGGCATGGTCGTGTTGGTGATGGAGAAGTCCGGGCGCACCGAGCTGCTGTAGAGGACGAACTTGGTCACGCCGTCTGCCTTGGCCGGCACGTAAACCCGCGCCCCCGTTGACAAGGTGGAGAGAAGGCCTTCCAGGCTGCTGTGTCTGAGTATCATCATCGGCCTTTCTACATGAACTCTTCAAGGTCGCCCAGGTCGTAGCGCCCAAGTGCTGCGCTGTTCTCCTCAGTCATGCCGGCGTCGTCAGCATTGAAGAGGGACTTGAGGTCTTTGACCATCTTGCGGTTGAGCGCCATGAGCGGAAGCCCCATCGGGCAGGCGCGCTCGCACTCGCCGCACTCGATGCAGCGGTCGCCTATGTGGAACACGCGTGTGATGTTGTAAAAGCGGTTCTCGGCGAGGTTGTTCTGCTTGCCTTGCCAGCCGGCGCGCAGCTGGTCGACGAAGCACTCGCGACACGTACAGCACGGGCACGACTTGCGGCAGGCGTAGCAGCGTATGCACTTGTTGAAGGCGGCGTCGAAGAGAGCGCGTCGCTTCTCAGGCGCCATCTCCTCGATGCCGAGCACCGCAGTAAAGCGCTGCTCGTCGCTCACGTGCTCGGAGTCGCCCGCGCTGCTGTCCGCAGAAGCGCCGTCGTGGCCAGCAGCGGTCGCAGGCCCGAGCAGCACGTCGTACGTCACAGCGTCGTGCTCGGTGCAGGTCCTGCACTTCATGAGGAGGCTGCCGGTTGCTGGGTCCTTCATCCCTGAGCAGGGAAGCCCGAGCAAATAGACCTCGTCGCGCAAAAGCTGGTTGTCGGCGATCATGCGGTTGATGCCGCGCGAGTCACAGCCACGCACGCAGACGGCCACTTTGCCGGCGGCCTTCTCCCCTAGCGCGTATTTTGCAAGCGTGTTGACGCAGTAGTCGCCATACACGAGGCGCTGCGCCTGCTCGGGGTCGCTGATAAAAGCGGGCGTCGTCTGGTTGGGGAAGCGACCGGCCTCCCAGCCGACGACGACGGCCACCGTGCCCTCGGCCAGCAGTCGGCGCGCCTCTTCGCGCAGTGCGTCCGTCAATGCTTCAGCCGTTGAGAGAGACATCATCGCTCACCCCGCTTCGGTAGGGCCCGAGGGCGCGGATCTGGTCGCAGACCTCGATCACCGTGTCGCGAAACTTGCCTGCCTCTGAGCCGGATATCCAGCGCACCTGGAAGCGCTCAGGCTCCAGGCCGGTGAACTCGAGCAGGCGCTTGAACGCCATGAGGCGGCGGCGGGCGAAGTAGTTGCCCGAGACGTAGTGGCAGTCGCCCGGATGACAGCCGCACACCAGCACGCCGTCGCAGCCTTTGTTGAGCGCCGTGAGGACGAACTGGGGGTTCACCCGGCCGGAGCAGGGCACGCGCAGCACGCGGACGTTCGCCGGATAGCTCATGCGGTTGAGGCCGGCAAGGTCGGCGCCCGAGTAGGTGCACCAGTGACAGCAAAAGGCGAGGATGGTCGGCTCAAAGGCCGTGGCGGCTGTGGCGGCTGTGGCGGCTGTGGCGGCCGATGCAGTTGGAGCCTCGTTCACAGGCATAGCGCTTCCACCTCCCTCATGATCTGCTCGTCAGAGAAGCCCTTGAGGTCCATGGCGCCGGGCTTGCATGCGACGGTGCAAGCGCCGCAGCCCTGGCAAAGCCCGGGGTTGACGTTCGAGACCGTGCGCGTGACCATGACCGAGTTCTCGCGCCTCGTCACCTCCTCGAGGGTGACTGCCTGGTAGGGGCAGATCGCCACACAGGCGCCGCATCCGTTGCACAGCCCCACGTCGGATCCAGCGATCATCGCGTTTGACTCGAGCTCGTCTTTAGAGAACAGAATGCAGACCTTCATCGCGGCAGCCGAGGCCTGCGCCACCGTGTCGGGAATGTCCTTGGGCCCCTGGCAGGTGCCGGCGAGGTACACGCCGCCTGAGTTTGTCTCAACGGGGCGCAACTTGGGGTGCGCCTCTGAGAGCCAGAGGTCCTTGTCGCGCGTCACGCCGAGCATGCTGCCGAGCCGGTCGGCGTCGTCAGCGGGCACCATGGCAGTCTCGAGCACCACGAGGTCGGCTTCTACCTGCACGGTCGCGCCCGCGAGCGTGTCTTCTCCAAGACAGACGAGCTTGCCGCCCTGCTCGTAGATCTTCGACACGCGCCCGCGCAGGTAGACGGCACCGTCACGCTGCGTGTTCATGTAGAACTCGTCGTAGCCCTTGCCAGGCGTGCGCACGTCCATGTAAAACACGTAGCAACGCCCGTCAGGCACCTTGTCGAGGTACTGGTGGGCGTGCTTTGCGCCGTACATGCAGCAGGCGCGGGAGCAGTAGGCCTTTCCTTTGTGCGGGTCGCGTGAGCCAACGCACTTCACAATGACGACGCTCTTGGGCTCTGTGCCGTCAGAGGGGCGTTGTATATGGCCCTCGGTCGGGCCAGACGCGTTCACAAGCCGCTCGAACTGCAGGCCGGTTATGACGTTGGGGCTGGCCACCCTGCCGCCGTACTCTCCGTACAGATCAGCCCAGTCTATGAGCTGATAGCCTATCGCTACTATAATAGCACCATAAGTCTCAGTGGAGCGCTTTTCCTCGTCGTCGAAGCGAATGGCGCCCGTAGGGCACAGCTTCTCGCAGACACCGCACTTGCCCTCGTTGATCTTGCGGCAGTGCGCCGCGTCAATAGTCGGCTTGCTCGGCACCGCCTGGGCAAACGGCTTGTAGATTGCCTTGCGCTTGCCGAGGCCTTGGTCAAACTCGCTCGTGATTTTTGTGGGGCACTTCGACTCACACAGCCCGCAGCCAGTGCACAGCTCGTAGTCCACGTGCTTCGGGGCCTCGCGAATAGTCACCTCGAAGTTGCCCACGTACCCAGCGACCTTCTCAACCTCGGCGCAGGTCCGCACCTCGATACGGGGATGCGTGCCCACCTCGGCCATTTTTGGCGTGCAGATGCAGGCGGAGCAGTCCATGGTCGGGAAGGTCTTGTCGAGCATCACCATCTTGCCGCCGAGCGAGGGCTCCTTCTCCACCAAAGTGACCGGATAGCCGGCGTCGGCGATGTCAAGGGCCGCTTGCATGCCGGCGATGCCGCCTCCGATGACGAGCGCGCGCTTGTTGACCGGGATGGTCGTCGTGTACAGCGGCGTGTCGCGGTCGATCTTTGCTGCTGCCATCCTCACGAGGTCGATGGCCTTGGCCGTGCCGGCCTCGATGTCTTTGTGCACCCACGAGCATTGCTCGCGGATGTTCGCTATCTCGAGGAGGTAGGGATTGATGCGCGTTTGGTGCAGCATCTTGCGAAAGGTGAGCTCATGCATGCGCGGCGAGCACGAGGCGATGACGATGCGGTCAAGGTCATGCTCCTCGATGGCGTCGCGGATCGACTGTTGCCCGGGGTCTGAGCACGTGTACTTGTTGTCGTCCGCATAGACCACGTGGGGCAACGTCCGCGCGGCCTCGACGACCTTTGGCACGTCAACCGTGGCCCCGATGTTAGAGCCACAGTGACAGATAAAGACGCCTATCCTGCTCATGCGACCGTCACCTCCTGGGGCAGCTCGCTTGTGCTGTGATTGTCTGGCGATGGCTCAGGCGGTGGCGCGAGCGCCTTTCTCACCGCCTTGCCTGTCGGCCAGAAATGACGGTCGATGCCGAGCCTGCGCGCTGAGCCGCCCATGGCAAGCCCGAGCAGCTCGGTGAAGTAAAAGACCGGTATGTCGAAGGGGACGGCACGGGACTCGTTGATGCCCGCCTCGCGCATGTCGAGGTTGAGCATGCACAGTGGGCAGGCGACCGCGATGGCCTCAGCCCCGTTTGCGGCGGCGTTCTCAAAAACGCGCGCGATAAGGCGCCGCGCCCCGTGCGGCTCGCTGATCTGGTGCGAGGCGCCGCAGCACTCCGTCTTGAACGCCCAGCGCACGGGTTCGGCGCCGGCGAGCTCCATGAGGCTGTCCATGCTCTGCGGGTCTTCGGGGTCGTCGAAGCACGTGACTTCCTGCGGGCGCACGAGCGCGCACCCGTAGTAGCTTGCGACGCGCAGGCCGTTGAGGCTCTTGGTGATCGCAGCTGCCAGCGGCTCCATGGCCTCTGGGCGCGCCATGACCTCCAGAAGGCTCATGACGTCGGCTGTGGCCGCGTAGGGAAGCTCGATGATCTCTTCAAGCCGATGGCGGTTCTTGTCGCTTTGGCGCGCATAATGAACCGTGCGCTTGAGCGAGGAGAAGCACCCGGCACACGGCGTCACAACGTCAAGGTCAAGCCCGGCTTGCTCGGCCAGCGCCAGGGATCGGGCCGGCAAGGCATGGGCAAGGTCTCGTGAGGTGACCAGCGCGGCCGACGTTCCGCAGCAACACCAGTCAGGCATCTCGACGAGCTCAAGTCCGATGCGCTTGGCCACATAGCTGGCCGACAACGTGAACGAAATGCCGGTCGACGCTGCCGAGCAGCCGGGGAAGTAGGCGTATCTCATATGCCGTCTCCCTTCTCGCCTTCGGTCGTGCGGAGCGCTCGCCCAAACAGCCTTCTCATCGCCGCGCGGTCCTTGACTTTGTGCAGAGAGGGCCCTATCATGCCGCGCTTCGCCATCTTGGGGGCGTTGAGCACGTCTTGGAACAGATGCCCTGATGAGAGGTTGAAGCGTGCCGCGAGCAGTGCCTCGTTGGACTTCCCGTATCGGCGCACCCCCGCCATGAAGAGGTCGTCGAAGATGTCTGCCTCTCTCACAGGCCGCAGCCCAGCGCGCTTGGCCGCGTGCCGGACCGAGAGCATGAGCGAGTCAATGTCGATTTGTTGGGGACATCGGGCCGTGCAGGTCATGCACGTGGCGCAGACCCAGGGTGCCCGTGACTTGAGAACTGCCGAGACTTGTCCTAGTTGCAGCATGCGAATGACCTTGCGGGGGTACAAGTCCATCTCGTCGCTCAGGGGGCAGCCTGCAGAACACTTGCCACATTGATAGCAGTCATCGAGATTGACGCCTGCGTCACGCGTTATCTGCGCTATTGCCGCCAAGTCGCCCGAACTTGTCGAGGAAAGGTTATAGAAACTCAACGGTGCCTCCTCAATCAACCAAGTAGAGTCTTGACTGTATTTTTGGGCCTTATGCGCAAGAAGTCTACCGCATGGAGGTTCACGGAGTGCAGGCGGTTGATTTTTATAATTGAGCGGTTGCCAGCGAGCTGGCACGTTGTCTGGGCGTAAGTATTAACGGGATCAATGGGATCAACGGGATCAATGGGATCAATGGGGTCAATGGGATCAATGGGCGTACCTGCGATACCTGATCCTGTTCTGTCTGCAGATCTCTTTGACGATTCTTTCGTTTTCTTCGAGCACAATAGCATATACTAAATAATCATCCCAGAGCTTGACCTGCTCCTTGCCCGCCTCCGAAAGCACGCTGAACTCGTGCATGAAGCGCGACAGCCCGGCGATCTTCTCGGCTGTCTCGTTACCGAGAGGTGTTCTTTGCCAACAGACGTCACCCCGGTTGATATATACCGACTCACGAACAAAGAGGTACCAAGGCACAGCCAAGACTGCGCCGACGGCAACGAGCAGGGTCAGCGCGGGCACGGGATTTTCGTAGAAGTCAGTATTCAGCATGACTCCCCAGAGCACGATGGCAACAGGCACAGAGAGCAACATAGGCACAAGAAGCCTGTCGCGCTTTTTGTGGTGGCCGCTTTGCTTTTGGATGTAGCCCAGCCGCTCGGCCTCGATAAAACGATGCTGCTTCCATGCGGCCAAGGCCTTCTTGTTGCCGGCCTTCCCAGCCTGGACAAGAGCAAGCAGCTCTCGCTCGCCTGAGTCGAGCAGCGACGCCTCGCTGTTCGTCGCGATTATTCTCCCGCCTTTCTCAAAGGCAACTGCCCCTTTGTTGTGCATCCGCAACAGCATCGCCGCAATGTCTTTGTAGCCGTATATGTCAAGGTCTACCAGCAGGCTGACAAGCGCAGGGCTCAGTTTGTCCAGCGAGTCGCGGTAATACGTGAGGCCCTGCACGGGTGCAAAGGTCGAGCTGTGGCGCACGCGCTTTGCCTTGCCTCGTTGTGCCCCGAGGAGAAGAGCAATGACCCCGATGGGCGCCAGCGGCATGACGAGCATGAACGGAATCCCGATCATGCTAATAACGAGGACCTCGGCGATGTCCCAATTCTCGTAGATGCCAAGAAAGGCGCCAAAGCCGAGGGAGAACGCATAGCTGCCTGCCACCGCAGCAAGTATGCCGAGGACGTTGTTGCGCCTCTGCGTCTTGCTAAGCCTCGTCTTAAACCGCGACTTTGCCATGGGGGCGCCTCATGAGAGCTCCACGCTCACAACGCTCTCGTTGCCTGGTGCAGGCAAAAAGTACGACTCGTCCTTGAAGCGAAGCAGCCTCCCGACGACGCTCGAAGGAAACTGCTGCAGCTTGTCTTGGTAGAGCAGCACCGTGTCGTTGTAGAACTGCCGGGCGTAAGCGATCTTGTCTTCAGTCTCCTTGAGGTCTGCTTGAAGAGCGATGAAGCTCTTGTCGGCCTGCAGCGCAGGATACGCCTCGACCAGGGCAAACAGGCTCAGCAGCTGATCGGAGAGTTGCTCGTTGGCACCCAGCGCCTGCCCGGGAGTAGGCGCGACCGCCAGCGCGGAGCGCGCATGGGCCAAGGTCGAGAACAGCGCCTTCTCGTGCGCAGCGTAGCCCTTGACCGCCTCCACGAGGCTGGGGACAAGATCGGCGCGCCGGGTGAGCTGGACGTCAACCTGTGCCCATTGCGCCTCTACCCGGTTGCGTCTTAGGACAAGCGCGTTGTACGTCACGAGCACGTAGACTGCAAGGGAGGCCAGGACTGCAATGGCGACACCGATCAGAAGATAAGGGGTGAGGAAGGAATAGGGGGAAGCGAGCATGTCATGCTAACTGTTGAGCCTATTGACAATCTCATCCATTGCGTCTTTCTCTATCTTTTTTAGATAGAAATGGAAGCCCGTAAGCATCTGCTTGCCATCATCAAACACGATCTCAGTTTTCAGAGCAAGCGAGATATAGTCTGACTTGAGAATACGCCCGGTTTTGACCCGGGCAATGCTGGCAACGTCCTCAGCGATGTCAACCGTAAAGTTGCCGGGGCCGTTGTTGGCGATTATCCTCTTGTTGGTCACCGTGAGCTTGGAGCCGGGTCCGCCGACAACACGGTCTTTCTCGTTGCCGAAGCAGCTGGGCTCGGCGGCGAATACCACCTTCTCGCCCACTTCAAGCGCAACGTTGAAGGCATTCAGTGCTTCTGGCAACGTGTCGAGATAACCGATGTTCATCGAAAGCGTCCCTTCTCCCTATATGGTTGTTTGATAGCCAGTGTGCGGCAGGTGCGTTTGATGCGGCAGGTGCGTTTGGCGCGCGTGGCTTTTTCTCACGTGTTCCGCTTATAGTATACTGGTTGCTGCGCACGGCGTGGGCGATTGGCGCAGCGGTAGCGCAGGTGCTTTACACGCACAAGGTCAGCGGTTCAAATCCGTTATCGCCCACCAAAACGTTCTTACGTAAACCACCGACAAAAAAATTGTCAGTGTGGTTTGCGGTATTAGATATATGTTCAAGAAGCCCGTTGCCCTTGTCGTCAGCGGGCTTCTTAGCTGCCTGGGGCTTGTCGGGCGCCGTGCCGACTGTTTCGGCCAGAAACGGTGATCGGTACAAAACAAGCAAGATGCACTGCTCACCACATCCTATATGCTATACTAAAATCGAACATATGTTTGGTTTGATATAGGCGACCAACGCAATCGGCATTTATGCAAAAAGCGGACGATACGGTGGCGGTGTCTTCGCTCGTCGAGACATCGCTTTCGAATTTGGTAGTTGGCTGTCGGCAGAGTTTAAGTATTACCTCATTCTTGAGTTTCAGCGGCTGCAAAAGAGGAGCAATCGAGGCTTTCTCTTGAATGGAACCTCTCCCGTACCCTTGCCAAGATAAACTACCGCATCCACACCGATGCCATCAAGGAGCAGATAATCCCTCCAGAGGTGTCCAGGGCATAGGCCAATTTCATCTACGCCAACGAAGCCGATCTGCTCAATGTTGCTCTTTTTGGCAAAACCGCCAGTGAATGGCGCAATGTTAACCTCAATACCGAGGTTAACATTCGCGACAATGTTACGCTGGAGCAGCTAATCGTGCTCTCAAATCTTGAAAGCCTCAATGCTGTTTTATACGACAAGGCTTATCGCAAGCCGAGCGGCTGACAATGCTTAACCAAACAGCCATCACACAGTTGACGTCACTGCTTGTCAACGAACACATCAAGAGGCTCTCGAGTGGGGAGTAGCTTTCCTGTGCCTCTGTGGTTGCCCTATCTCAACCCCAATTCGCCGTAGCGTTCTATTTATATCACGTTCGCTAATACTAATTTTCTTTTCTATGCTTCATAATGTTATAGCCAATTCATAAAGCTATAAAGCATCTTCAACCTATTCGTTGGTCATGCGTTGCTTGGTAGCCATTACTCCGATTGTTCTGATATAAAGTCCTCAGGCGTCACAGCGTCGCAGGTCTTTCGTCGTTTGCGATGTGAGGGCCAGTTTATGCTTGAAGGCCACTGTCGGTTTTGTCCCAGACATCAGCCATGCTTGAATAGAGTTTTGCTGTGCCGCTATTAATTTGATTGTCTGGCTCGGCGATACTAGCCGCCTCCTCAGCATGCATCGGGTAGTTCACATCATAAGAAAACCCACCAGCAGAGTTAAACGCCTTGACAAAGTTGCGAAGTACGGTTGACTGGCTCACGCCAAGTTTTTCTGAGACTGCGTTGAAGTGCTCTGTGCTTTTTGTGCTTCTATAAGCCACGAAACAACTCTTCAAGCGTCGTGTCGAGACCACGGGCAATCTTCTCGAGGTTTATGATCGCGATGTTTCGCTTGCCGTGCTCAACTGACGCGAAGTACGTTCGGTCCATGCCGATTTTATGCGCGAACTTCTCTTGGCTTAGGCCAGTCCGCTCTAAGCGCAACTCTCGAATTCTATGTCCAATTTTTCGTCTTATCACAGCAGCCGTTGCTAAAATTTCCAACAGAACCAGTATTGCCTCTGCAGCTAAATTCTGGTAGCCTGCTGTAGATATGACAACGGTTTTTATACAACCGGTTTATAAGCAACATTAGCACGTCATGAGAGTATGGTCTTGATTGAGTTGGCAAAGGGTAAGCACGTCAAGAGGGACCCTCGCCCGCTCAATACGCCTAAAGACAGAGTAGCTGCCGTTTTTCGTTAGAAAAAATTGCTTTGCAAGGGAGGAGACGTATGACAGTCGTATATCGAGAGTGAACACGAGGTCACCCTATCGCTTGACCGTGCGCGCGGAACACATCCGGTTGAGGGCGTGTTTATTCGAAAAGGGGAGTAAACCCCCGATACCAACGAGATTAAATCGAATAAAGAGGTCAAGGACAAATTAATTGGCGTAGGCGTAGGCGCAGCTGGTTACCCTGTAGTTCCAGCTTGCAGCAGGCATAAGGTGGGGAGAGCTGCCGCTCCCCACCTTATGCTACCGGTCAGTCGCCGCCCTGCGCAGGAAGAACATCAAGTCAAAGGAGAATTAATGAGCACTCGAGTAATTATGAGCAAGACCGTGCGCGGCCGACTTGTTCAGATTGTGGAGAATCAGGGAGCGCTTGGGTATCGCTATATTCTTTATGATGGAGGCGTGGACAAGGGACAGACAAATGACTTGAATTATTTGGTAGAACTGTATGAGAAAATCTGGTAAGTTAGTTATAGATTGTGATGTTAAATGTCTGTTCAGTCCTATTATTACTTGCGCAGTTCTTGGCAATACAATTGTCCCTGAGGTGTAGCCACTGACCTACTGTTCTCCCCGCATAGTCTCAAGCGAGCCTAGACGGGGAGAGTCGCCACTCCCCGTCTAGGTCTACCGTCCACTAGCCGCCCCGCGCAGGGCGCGGGCGTGCAGTAGCATCGCGACGCCGACGCCGAATACCGCTCCAGCAACAAGACCGACTATCGGCCCGACCCAAAACCATGTGTCGAGCACGGCCATGCCGACAGCCAGCCCAACAGCAGCGCCCAGAATGCAGCTGACAAGCACCGACCCGCTGTAGTACATGCCGATGGCCGCATATAGCGCGCCTCGGTCGCTGTTGCCGCGCTCGCCACCAAACGCGCTGCCATCAAGACAGCCTGGGAAGTCGAAGTACCTCTCCACATACTGCTCGCTGACGTCGGCTGCCCGCTCGGAGCCGCTGTCATAGACGAGCTCTGAGCGCGCTTGCTCAAAGGCCTCCGCCTCAGAGGCGCCCTTGGACATGAGGTCTTCCACAAAGTCGTTCATATAGACCATGCGGTCACCTTGCGCCTCGATGCTTTGGTCAGAGCGCGACTTGAAGCGCGCCGCCTTGCGACTGACCTTGCGCCGCGTGCGCTCGGCCTTGTCGTGCAGCTTCTCCCAGTAGGTCAACTCCGCGCGGTCAAGATAGTGGTGCGCCTGCTCGCGTGAGAACTCCTCGATCTGCTTCTTTGTTGCTTCGCTGACTGCCATGCATCAGCCCTCCTTCTTGTTGTCTCGCAATTGTTCGATGCACTCTGCTAGCTGCTCCCAGCGCAGCCAAAACGCCGCAAGCTCCTTTTTGCCACGATCGCTCAGCCGGTAGAACTTGCGCGGCGGTCCTAGCTCGGACGGGCGACGGCTGATGACGAACAGGCGGCGGCGCTCCAGTCGTGCCAGCAAGGCATAGACCGTGCCCTCTGCTATGGCCTCAAACCCCAAAGCGCCCAGGCGCCGCACAATCTCATAGCCATAGACCTCCTCCTGACGGATGATCTCGAGCACCATGCCTTCGAGCACTCCCTTGAGCATCTCGCTCGTCGCGCCTGCGGTATTTTTTGCACATGCGCTGTCGTGGGTATCCATCTTGGCTCCTGTTGGTCAAAGAGGTCTTTGAGTGCGATGCTACGGGCGATCGGTACTATGCGTAGCTCAGTACCAGTACATAGTTACACAGAGTAGTGTGGCTTGTCAATAGTCTTTGTTGAGAAGGACGCCCGCGCAGAGTTTTTCATGTTTCTGTCACTGATAATCGCAGGACAAGCTCACACCGCTCCACAACCAGCCCATAACCAACCGACACAACCAATCAGCGAAAAACGGCGCAAACGCATATGGCAGTCACCCGCCAATGGGGGTATACTGTCTCTAACGCCTTGTGCATATCGAGGGTTCTTTGAATCTGAGAGATCAGGAGGAGACGATGCTTTTTCTTGACGAGCAGAGCAGGATTCCTCTTTACAAGCAGCTCTATGACACCCTCAAGCGCGACATCACTACCGGACAACTGCCTGCCGGCGCCTCCTTGAAGTCATTGCGCGTGTTAGAAAACGAGCTCAACATCAGTCGGAACACGGTTGACCGGGCGTATCAACAGCTGATCGCCGAGGGCTATGTACGAGCCGTCCAGGGTCTCGGCTATTTTGTCGAGGACATCAAGAGCGTCTATGTTCCCAACCCTCAGCTGCCGAGCGAGACACGGACTGAGTTCTCGCATCGCGCCAACAAGAAAAAAGTCCGCTATGACTTCGAGTTCGAGAGCATCGAGAGCAGCCTGGTTCCTTGGGGCAAGTGGCGCAAGTGCGTCAAGGACGCGCTTGAGCTAGAGGCCCTGGGACGCTCAGTAGCCTACGAGACGGCCAAAGGCTCGCTGCGCCTACGCGAGGCGCTGGCCGGCTTTCTCTACCGGCATCGGGGTGTGAACTGCAAGCCCGAGCAGATCATCGTGTGCCCCGGCACCCAATACGCAATGGAGATAATCACCTCCGTCCTGGCACCGTCCACGCATCGTTTTGCGTTTGAGGAGCCAGGGTACAACGCCATGCGCCACCGCATCGAGTCCAAAGGCTACGCGGTCACTTCTATTCCCGTGCTCGAAAACGGGATCTACACCGAGCTTCTCCGCCTCTCAAACTGCAACATGCTCTACATCACGCCCTCGCATCAGTTCCCCACCGGTGCAGTGACTCCCATCTCGGTGCGAAACGAGATCCTGAAGTGGGCATACGAGAGCTGCGCGCACGTCATCGAGAACGACTACGACAGCGAGTTTCGCTACGGCATGCTGCCTATCCCCTCTCTGCAAAGCCTCGACCAGATGCAGCGCGTCATCTACATGGGCACGCTCTCTAAGGTCTTGTCGCCATCGATTCGCTGTGCCTACCTCGTCTTGCCCTGGGACCTGCTCAAGACCTATGAGGAGAAGTGCAAGTTCTTCAACTCCGCGCTGCCCACGTATCACCAGACGGCCTTGTCGATGCTGATCGAGAGCGGGGCCATGGAGAGGCACCTGCGCAAGGTGACGCTGATAAACGAGCAGAAGTACCACACCCTGCTCTGTGCCGTCAGCACGTTCATGTCTGACCATGTGAAGATCGTCCGCGAGCCGTCAGGCGTGCACACGCTGGTTCGCGTGCTGGGCTGCCGAAACCAAGTAGACCTCATAGCCCGACTGGAGCAGTCCTCAGTCCGCATTTACGGCATCCGCGAGCATTGCCATGACCAGATCGGCGCCTACGAGGACGTTTTTCTCATGGGGTTCAACTCCATGACCGACAAGGACGTTCATGACGGCTGCCGCATCATGGCCAAGGTGCTCAAGTCATATCTGTATGCCTCGTGAGGGCCCAAGCTACCTCGTGAGGGTTCAAGACAAACACTGTTATATATTAAATCTAGGTTAACGCCTTATGTTAACGTCTTGTAACAACACAGGTCAAAGGCAACTGTCACGCCCGTCAACACAATATAAGAAAAACTGTCACTTCTCTTATGGTCAGGGCAGCCTATAGTGCTTCTCGAAGAGCAAGGAGCGTCGGCCCTTGCCAAAGGCGCCTTGAGGCGGGAGAGGAGAGGCATTATGTACGACACGGGTGCAACTGCGTTCATGCTAGTGTCGGTGGCAATCGTCACCTTGATGTCGCCAGCACTGGCACTGTTTTATGGCGGGCTGTCTCGGCGCAAGAACGTCATCAACACCATGCTGATGTCGATCATGGCCATGGCCATTGTGGGTGTCACCTGGGTGCTGATCGGTGACTCCATCGCCTATGGCGGGGCGAGCGAGGCTTTTGATGAGAAAGGCTCGCTGGTCTCTGCCGTCAATCTTTTTTTCGGCGGGCTTGAGCGCGTGGGGTCAAGCTGGGCCACTGCTGACGTGGTCTCTGGCGCTGCGGCCACCGCGCAGGCTGGCGTCATGGCCGATGCCGAGTACGCGTCGTATCCCGGCGTGATCGACATCGCGTTTCAGGCTGCTTTTGCCATGGTCACCACCGCCATTGTCACGGGTTCCTTGGCCGGACGGGTCAAGTTCGGCGCCGCCTGCGCCCTAGCCGTGGTCTGGCCGGTGTTCGTGTACGCGCCGTTGGCCCACATGGTCTGGGGCGGCGGCCTCATAGGCAGCGAGTTTGGCATCGGGGCCATCGACTTCGCAGGAGGCGACGTCGTGCATATATCCTCCGGTGTCAGTGGGCTCGTGCTGGCCGTCATTCTCGGCAAGCGCCGAGGCTTTGACGCCCTGACCTACCGGCCGCACAACGTTCCGTTTGTGATGCTCGGCGCCGGCTTGCTGTTCATGGGCTGGTTTGGCTTCAACGGAGGCTCGGCATTGGCGGCAGACGGCATCGCCGGCCTTGCGGTGCTTACCACCTTGGTGTCGGCCTGCGCGGCGGCCGTCTCGTGGTGCGTCGTTGAGCGCGTCAAGACGGGCAATGTCACGTTGGTGGGCGCCTGCACCGGCCTCATCGCCGGGCTGGTGGTCATCACGCCTGCGGCAGGCTTTGTGGAGCCCTGGGCCGCTGTGGTCATGGGGCTTCTGGTCAGTCCCGTCTGCTTTTTTGCCATCGCCTACGCCAAAAAGAGGATCGGCTACGACGACGCCCTTGACGCCTTTGGCTGCCACGGCGTCGGCGGCATCGTCGGAGGCATACTCACCGGCGTGTTTTGTCACCCTGACCTCACCTGGATCCCCGGAAAGCACGGGCTGCTGTATGGGGGCGGCATTGACCTGCTCGGCGCACAGCTGCTAGGCATCATAGTGACTCTTGCCTACATCCTCGTGGTCGTCGGCCTCATCGGACTCGTGCTCAAGGCAGTCTGCAAAGGCAAGCTTCGGGTGCCGGTGTCGGTTGAGACCGAAGGCCTCGACACTGCCGTGCACGGCGAGAACGCGTACCCGGCCTTCAACGGGCTGGACTGAAGGCACAAGGGGCCGGGACCCTGCGTGCCAGGAGTGTGACAGGAGGACAGGAGGGGTCGGATCCCAGTGTCACGTTTTTTGGTCAGGCCAAAAAACGTGAC